>NZ_JBJKFJ010000003.1:0-401255 GCF_050473265.1 Pseudomonas pichavaramensis
GTAACGCTTCAACCCTGTATCGATGCACTTTCCAGTTCAGGCCAGGTGAGGCGGGGCAAATGCCCCGCCTCATCTGGCCTGATTGGGTGCTGGGCGATTTCGTTTTGATCAGACACTTGTGCCACCTAAAGCTGAGGATTTATTTACCGAGGCGTTGTCCTCTTCTGGCGAATTCAGGCTCGTGCGACCGGTTCAAGATGGTCAGAGGCGGTCTGTGCAGTAGGCGTCCTCAGCGTTAGGTGGTCTTCCGTTTGGGAGATACCCCACTGGAATCGCGGCAATTTGTCCTTCCATGATGCTCGTCTCTTTACTCATGAAAATGAGAAGATACTGCAATTGAGTATGCCCGCAGATTGCTGAGGATGAAGATGTCGTTTTCCCGCAGACAAGTGCTCGCCGGCCTGGCCGGTCTTGGTGTCGTTGGCCTGGGTGCTGGTGGCGTGCGCTACTGGTTGGGGCGCCCGGAGAATGTGGCGACCCATGATTACGAGCTGATCGCTGCTTCGGTCGATATGGAATTGGTGCCGGGGCATGTGACGCCGGCCTGGGGGTACGGCGGGCAGGCGCCGGGTGTCGAGCTGCGTTGCCGCCAGGGTGAGCGGCTGCGGGTACGCTTCATCAACAAGCTGGAGCAGCAGAGCACCATCCACTGGCATGGCATCAGGCTGCCGCTGGAAATGGATGGCGTGCCCTATGTCTCGCAGGCGCCGGTTTTGCCGGGCGAGTACTTCGACTATGACTTCATCTGCCACGACGCCGGCAGCTTCTGGTATCACCCGCATACCACCAGCGCCGAGCAACTGGGCCGGGGTCTGGTCGGGCCGCTGATCGTCGAGGAGCGCGAGCCGACCGGTTTTCGCCATGAGCGCACGCTGAGCCTGAAGACCTGGCATATCGATGAGCAGGGCGCCTTCACACCGTTCATGGTGCCGCGCCAGGCCGCGCGTGAAGGCACCCGCGGGCGCCTGACCACGATCAATGGCGAACCGAACCCGACGCTGGAGCTGCCGGCCGGGCAGGTGGTGCGCCTGCGCCTGATCAACCTCGACAACACCGTTACCTACCGCCTCAACCTGCCGGGTGGCGAGGCGCGTATCTATGCGCTGGACGGCAATCCTGTACAGCCTCGGCCGTTGGGCAAGGAGTACTGGCTTGGCCCGGGTATGCGTATCGATCTGGCGCTCAAGGTGCCGTCAGCCGGCGAGGAGTTGTCACTGCGCAATGGTCCGCTACGCCTGGCGACGCTGAAAGGTGCAGTCAGCACCGAGGCGGCCGGTGACTGGCCACCGGCGTTGCCGGCCAACCCGATCGCTGAGCCTGATCTGTCGCGTGCCGAGACCTTGCGCTTCAACTTCGAGTGGGCGGCGGCTTTGGCGTCGCCGGCCGATGAGGCTGCCGGACGCTACAAGTATTGGCAGATCAACGGTCAGGCCTGGGATATCAACGACAAGACGTGCGCCGACCGGCCCATCGCCACGTTGAAGAAGGATGGTCACTATATCTTCGTACTGCGCAACATGGCGCAGTACCAGCATCCTATCCATCTGCACGGCATGACCTTCAAGGTGCTGGGCTCCGACCGGCGCAAGATCATTCCGTACTTCACCGATACCTATCTGCTGGGCAAGAACGAGACGGCGCGCATCGCCTTCGTCGCCGATAACCCCGGCGTATGGATGTTCCATTGCCATGTGATCGACCATATGGAAACGGGACTGATGGCCGCCATCGAAGTGGTGTAGGGTGAGCGCCGTTTGCAGACCTGCCCGGATGGCGGGTCGCCCTACGGATTATTGATGCAATGAAACGACCGCAGATCATCGACCGCTCGCGCGACGAGCACTTCATGCGCCTGGCGCTCGACCAGGCACGCCTGGGTGCGGAGCAGGGTGAGGTGCCGGTCGGTGCGGTGCTAGTCCAGGACGGTGAGGTGGTGGGGCAGGGCTACAACTGCCCGATCCTGCGCCATGACCCCAGTGCGCACGCCGAGATGGTGGCGATCCGCGCTGCCGCGCAATCGGTGCAGAACTACCGGCTGCCGGGCAGCACCCTGTACGTCACGCTGGAACCGTGCAGCATGTGCGCCGGGCTGATCGTGCATGCACGTATCGCCCGTGTGGTATTCGCAGCCAGCGAGCCGCGTGCCGGGGTGGCGATCAGTCAGGGGCAGTTCTTCGATCAGGGCTTTCTCAACCATCGGGTGTTGGTGGAAGGCGGCTTGCTGGCCGAGGAGAGCGGGGCGCTGCTGAAACAATTCTTCAAGGCCCGGCGTGGCTGAGAGGTTACAGGGCGCTGCGACGACGAAACGAGTGATGACCCTGCTGACCGCCCCGGCTGTAGGCGCGGTATGTGCAGAGTCGTTTCTCGGCGGTTTGCAGTAGACGTTAGCTAAGCGCTCCGCAAGCCTTACCCTCAAACGTGGGCGCTTAACGCGCATCAAATCGCAGCGTGCAGCGAGCAATACCACGTCTTCCATACACTGTGCCGCCGACAGGCGTTAGAGCAGGCAAGGTGAAATCGGTGGGTTTCACCAGCGCAGGGCGCTTTTCTCGGGCCATCCTCAGGCTGAGCTATCCTTGCCGAGGGCGTTGTTGCCTGGGAGCGGGCTGATGATAGGTATGGGTATCGCCGGTATCCGGATTTTTTCAGGATACCTGAGGCGATTGTATTTGATGGGCGCTCTTGGGCTTGCATGGAGTTATTGCAGCGCAACTTATGCAGCCCCACAAACATTGATTATTGTCACCAGCGAGTTGCCCCCCTATACCAGCGCTGAACCGCAGAACAGTTTTCTAAGCTCGTTACTGCAGGAAGTGGGCAAGGTAATGGGTGTCAATTTCGAGTTCCGTTTTATGCCCTGGGCGCGTTGTGAGCAAGCCGTGGATTCGCTGCAAGCATGGGCCACCATGCCTTATGTTCAGACGCCGGAGCGTGAGAAGAAGTTTCTGTTCTCCAACCCTCTGTATGCCAAGCGAACAATGCTCTTTCACTACAATGAAGAGCCACCGACACTTCCGCTGACCTTCACTGATTTGAGTGAACTCAGCCAATATAAAGTCGGCGGTGTGCGCGGCTATTACTACGAAAGCGTTTTTTCTGAAGCCGGAGTGAGGCTATCGCTTGCTTCAAGCGATGAGCAGGGTTTCAGAATGCTGCGTGCTGGCCGCGTTGATCTGATGCCAGCCCTGGAGGTGGTGGGCTGGGATATCATCCGTCATATGTTTCCGCTTGAAGAGCAAGCTAACTTCCATGTCATGGAGACGCCTCTGAATGTCGGCCACAACTACCTGATGACTTCGCGTCGTTACCCGCAGGCCGAGCAACTGCTTGAGCGTTTCAATCATGCACTGCGTGTTCTGGAGCTGAACGGCGTTTATCGCAAGTTAGCTATCCGGCACGGTATCGTTGACAGCCGTCGAGCAAGCGCTGAATAAGACCGCCTGATTTTGGAAAAACATCCGAATTCCATTCATCGTTTTTTCCGAGAAGGCAGATGACTTCGGTGAGGGGGCGCCTGCGAAGTTACAGCGGCGGGGTTTCTTCTTCGGGCTTGCGCTTGTCGATGCCCGGCACATGGATGCCACTTTCGGCGACTTGTGTGCCTTCCAGTTGCGGCTGGGTCACCCAGGTAAGAATGTCGTAGTAGCGGCGGATGTTGCGCACGAAGTGCACCGGCTCGCCGCCCCGGGCATAGCCATAGCGCGTCTTGCTGTACCACTGTTTCTGCGCCAGGCGCGGCAGGATCTTCTGCACGTCGGCCCATTTGTTCGGGTCCAGGCCTTCGGCCTCGGTCAGCTTGCGCGCGTCTTCCAGATGACCGCCGCCGACGTTGTAGGCTGCCAGGGCGAACCAGGTGCGGTCCGGCTCGGCGATGCCTTCCGGCAGTTGCTGATGAACCTGGATGAAGTAGCGGGCACCACCGTCGATGCTCTGCTTGGGGTCGAGTCGGTTGGACACGCCGACCGACTGCGCAGTGCGCTGGGTGAGCATCATCAGGCCACGCACACCGGTCTTGGACGTGGCGTTGGGCTGCCACAGCGATTCCTGATAGCCCATCGCAGCCAGCAGGCGCCAGTCGATCTGATTGGCCTGGCCTGCCTGGCGGAACATCTTCTCGTAGCGCGGCAGGCGTTTTTGCAGGTGCTGGGCAAAGGTGTAGGCGCCAACGTAGCCGAGTACGTCGACGTGGCCGTAGTAGCGTTCCTTGAGGCGCTGCAGGGTGCCGTTGGCCTGAGCGCGCTCGAGGAAGGCGTCGATTTCCAGCAGCAGGCTTTCGTCTTCGCCAGCGGCTACCGCCCAGCGCATGGTGTTGGTGTCGCCCAGGTCGAACGCGACGCGCACGTTGGGGAAATACACCTGGTTCATCGCCAGTTCGTTGGAGTCGACCAGGGTCAGGTCGATCTGCCCTTCGTCGACCATACGCAGCAGGTCGACCACTTCGACGGCGTCGGAGACTTCGAACTTGAGCTCGGGGAATTGCTGCTTGAAGGCTTCCAGTTGCTCGGCATGACTGCTGCCGGCCAGTACCAGAATGCGTTTGCCGACCAGGTCTTCCGGCTTGGTCGGGCGAGACTCGCCGTTGCGGTAGATGACCTGCGGCGTGACTTCCAGGTAAGGGATGGAGAAGCGTGCCTGGCGCTGGCGCTGCGGCGTATCCACCAGGCCGGCTGCAGCCAGAACCGGGCCATCAGGACGTTCGAGGCTGGAGAATAACGTGTCGAGGTTGTCTGCCGTCTCGATCTTCAGCTCCAGGCCCAGGTCGCTGGCGAAGCGCTTGGCCAGTTCGTACTCGAAACCGGTGGCGCCGTTGCGGTCCTGGAAGTAGGTGGCCGGGCTGTTGCGAGTGACCACGCGCAGCTCACCCTCCGCCTTTACCTGCTCGAGTACGCTGGGCTTGGGTTCTTCGCCACAGCCAGTGAGCATCAGGAGGGTTCCAATCGCCAACAGCCCTGTGGCGCAACGCATGCGTGTCGCAGGTCGTGCAAACATCGGCGCAGTATACGCAAAGCATCGTCGCTGCCATATCTCGACAGCGCTTCGCTTCTCTGCTAGCGCTCGCCCGTCTCGAAAGCGCCCGGCACGGGTGCTGAGCGCGCGGCTTTAGGCTAGAATGCACGGCCTCCAAGTACACCCCTTCTCCAGAGGCTGTTCCGACGATGTTGATCCTGCGCGGCGCTCCCGCCCTTTCCGCTTTCCGCCATGGCAAATTGCTTGAGCAACTGACCAGCAAGGTGCCGGCCGTGACCGGGCTGTACGCCGAGTTCGCGCATTTCGCCGATGTCACCGGCGTACTCAACGCCGATGAAGAGCAGGTGCTGGCGCGACTGCTCAAGTATGGCCCGAGCGTTGCGGTGCAGGAGCCCAGCGGTAAGCTGTTCCTGACCATCCCGCGTTTCGGCACCATCTCGCCCTGGTCGAGCAAGGCCAGCGACATCGCCCGCAACTGTGGCCTGGCCAAGGTCCAGCGCCTGGAGCGCGGTATTGCCTATTACGTCAGCGGCGAGCTGAGCGAAGCCGATAGCGCTGCCGTCGCCGCGCTGCTGCATGACCGCATGACTCAGCTGGTGCTGAGTACCCTCGAGGATGCTGCCGCGCTGTTCAGCCATGCCCAGCCCAAGCCGCTGACCGCCGTGGACATTCTCGGTGGTGGCCGCGCCGCGCTGGAGCAGGCCAACCAGGATCTCGGCCTGGCCCTGGCCGAGGACGAGATCGACTATCTGGTGAAGAGCTTCAATGACCTGGGACGCAACCCGCACGACATCGAACTGATGATGTTCGCCCAGGCCAACTCCGAGCACTGCCGCCACAAGATCTTCAATGCCAGCTGGGACATCGACGGCCAGAGCCAGGACAAGTCGCTGTTCGGCATGATCAAGAACACCTACGAGATGAATCGCGAAGGTGTGCTCAGCGCCTACAAGGACAACGCCTCGGTCATCGAAGGCTTCAGTGCCGGACGCTTCTTCCCCAATCCGCAAAGCCGTGAGTACGGTGCGGTGCAGGAGCCGGTGCACATCCTGATGAAGGTGGAGACGCACAACCACCCGACCGCCATTGCGCCGTTCCCTGGTGCCTCCACCGGCTCCGGTGGCGAGATCCGTGACGAGGGTGCGACCGGCCGTGGTGCCAAGCCGAAGGCGGGCCTGACCGGCTTCTCGGTGTCCAACCTGAATATCCCCGATTTCCTCCAGCCCTGGGAAAAGCCCTACGGCAAGCCCGAGCGCATCGTCAGCGCGCTGGACATCATGATCGAAGGCCCGCTGGGCGGCGCCGCGTTCAACAACGAGTTCGGTCGTCCGGCGCTCAACGGTTATTTCCGTACCTTCGAGCAGGCGGTCGGCAGCCCGCGTGGCGATGAAGTGCGCGGCTACCACAAGCCGATCATGCTCGCCGGCGGCCTCGGCAATATTCGCGAGAATCATGTACAGAAGGGCGAGATTTCGGTCGGCGCCAAGCTGATCGTGCTCGGTGGTCCAGCCATGCTCATCGGCCTCGGCGGCGGCGCCGCTTCGTCGATGGCCACTGGTGCCAGCTCGGCCGACCTGGACTTCGCCTCGGTGCAGCGCGAGAACCCGGAAATGGAGCGCCGCTGCCAGGAGGTCATCGACCGCTGCTGGCAGCTGGGCGAAGCCAACCCGATCAAGTTCATTCATGACGTTGGCGCCGGTGGTATCTCCAACGCCCTGCCGGAGCTGATCAACGACGGTGGCCGTGGTGGTCGCTTCGAGCTGCGCAAGGTGCCCAACGACGAGCCGGGCATGGCCCCGCACGAAATCTGGTGCAACGAGTCGCAAGAGCGCTACGTGATGAGCGTGGACGCCGCCGACTTCGAGCGCTTCCAGGCCATCTGCGAGCGCGAGCGTTGCCCGTTCGCCGTGGTCGGCGAGGCCACTGCCGAACCGCACCTGACCGTGACCGACAGCCATTTCAGCAACACTCCGGTGGACATGCCGCTGGAAGTGCTGCTGGGCAAACCGCCGCGCATGCACCGCAGCGTGCAGCGCGAAGCCGAGCAGGGCGACGATTTCGCCGCCAGCGCGGTGGCCATTGGTGAAGCGGTGGAGCGCGTATTGCGTCATCCGGCCGTGGCCAGCAAGAGCTTCCTGATCACCATTGGCGACCGCACCATCACTGGCTTGGTTGCTCGCGATCAGATGGTTGGCCCGTGGCAGGTGCCGGTAGCCGACTGCGCCGTCACCGCCACCAGCTTCGACGTCTACACCGGTGAAGCCATGGCCATGGGCGAGCGCACGCCGCTGGCGCTGCTCGATGCCCCGGCTTCCGGGCGCATGGCGGTGGGTGAAACCATCACCAACCTGGCAGCCGCACGTATCGGCAAACTGTCCGACATCAAACTGTCGGCCAACTGGATGGCCGCTGCCGGCCACCCGGGTGAAGACGCACGCCTGTACGACACCGTCAAGGCCGTCGGCATGGAGCTGTGCCCGGCACTGGGCATCACCATTCCGGTGGGCAAGGACTCCATGTCCATGAAGACCCGCTGGCAGGACGAGGGCGTCGACAAGAGCGTCACCGCGCCGCTGTCGCTGGTGATTTCCGGCTTCGCGCCGGTGCAGGACATCCGCCAGACCCTGACCCCGCAGCTGCGCATGGACAAGGGCGAAACCGACCTGATCCTTATCGACCTGGGGCGCGGCCAGAACCGTATGGGCGCGTCGATCCTGGCGCAGGTCTATGCACAGATCGGCCAGCAGGCGCCGGACCTCGACGATGCCGAAGACCTCAAGGCCTTCTTTGCCGTGATCCAGGGCCTGAACGCCGACGGCCACCTGCTCGCCTACCACGACCGCTCCGACGGCGGCCTGCTGACCACCGTGCTGGAAATGGCTTTCGCCGGTCACTGCGGCTTGGCGCTGAATCTCGACGCTCTGGCTGATGATGCCTCCGAGCTGCCGGCCGTGCTGTTCAACGAAGAACTGGGCGCGGTGATTCAGGTGCGCCAGGACGCCACTCCGGAAGTGCTAGCGCAGTTCAGCGCGGCAGGTCTGGATGACTGCGTGGCAGTGATCGGCCAGGCGGTGAACAACGGCGAAGTCAGCATCAGCTTCAATGGCGAGCCGGTGTTCACTGGCGAGCGTCGTCTGCTGCAGCGTCAGTGGGCGGAAACCAGCTATCGCATCCAACGTCTGCGCGATAACGCGCAGGGCGCCGATCAGGAATTCGACCTGCTGCTGGAAGAAGACAACCCCGGTCTGTCGGTCAAGCTCGGCTTCGATGTCAACCAGGACATCGCCGCGCCCTACATCAAGAAGGGTGCGCGTCCGCAGGTGGCGATCCTGCGCGAGCAGGGCGTCAACGGTCAGGTGGAAATGGCCGCGGCGTTCGACCGTGCGGGATTCTCGGCCATCGACGTGCACATGAGCGACATCCTCGCCGGTCGCGTCAGCCTGGAAGAATTCAAGGGCCTGGTGGCTTGCGGTGGCTTCTCCTACGGTGACGTGCTCGGCGCCGGTGAAGGCTGGGCCAAGTCGGTGCTGTTCAACAGCCGCGCCCGTGATGCCTTCCAGGGCTTCTTCGAGCGCCGTGACAGCTTCACCCTCGGTGTGTGTAACGGCTGCCAGATGATGAGCAACCTGCACGAGCTGATTCCGGGCACCGAGTTCTGGCCGCACTTCGTGCGTAACCGCTCCGAGCAGTTCGAAGCGCGCGTGGCCATGGTTCAGGTGCAGGAGTCGGCGTCGATCTTCCTGCAGGGCATGGCTGGTTCGCGCATGCCGATCGCCATCGCCCACGGTGAAGGTCATGCCGAGTTCGAAAGCGAAGAGGCGCTGCTGGAGGCGGACCTGTCCGGCACCGTGGCCCTGCGCTTCGTCGACAACCACGGCAAAGTCACTGAAACCTACCCGGCCAACCCCAACGGTTCGCCGCGTGGTATCACTGGCCTGACCAGTCGCGATGGCCGTGTGACCATCATGATGCCGCACCCGGAGCGGGTGTTCCGCGCCGTGCAGAACTCCTGGCGCCCGGACGAGTGGCAGGAAGACGGCGGCTGGATGCGCATGTTCCGCAACGCTCGCGTCTGGGTGGACTAACAGCGGCCGCGTAGCGGCCCTCTGATGACCCTCTCCCGCTTGCGGGAGAGGGCCAAAGCGTCCAGCTTGAGCTTGCAGATGTCATACCGTCGATATCAGCAGGGCGTTATGGCCAACACCGAGCCCTCTCCCCTAAATGGAGGAGGGAGCCGATCGTGGAGCCCGTAGCCCGGATGCAATCCGGGACACTGCTGCCATACCTTCACCCGGATCCATCCGGCTACACAGGCCCAACCATGGCCGATGATCCTCTTCCCATCCTTCCAGAAGTTCGCCTGGTCAAACCCGGCGAAACTCATCACCTATGCCGCTGCGGGCATTCGCCCGAGATGCCTAACTGCCCACCCGACTGCGCCCAACCCCTGATCCTGCGTCCCGAACGCGAGCAACGGCTGCTGCTCTGCCGGTGTGGGCGTTCGGCCGAGTTGCCTTATTGCGATGGCAGCCACAGCCCGCCAGCCGCCGGCTTTGCCGACAAGTGGCGACGCTTTTTTAACGCTTGCTGAGAACGTCACGGCTGTTGCCCGAGTCGAAAGCAGCGAATCGTTTTGGTGCTGCTTGTGGATTTGTGCCGACAATCTCAAGATAATTGCATGTCAAAGTGACATCATGTGGGCGTCATGGTTTGCCCGTTGGTCGGCAGCCCATCTGCGGAGAGTTTGATGTACAAACTGTGTTTCTACGTGCCGGAAACCCATCTGGAACCGGTGAAAAAAGCGGTGTTCGCAGCGGGAGGCGGGCGCATCGGTCTCTATGACAGTTGCTGCTGGCAGGCGCTCGGCCAAGGGCAGTTCCGCGCCCTGGAGGGCAGCCAGCCGTTTCTGGGGCAGGTTGGCGAGATCGAGCAGGTCGCCGAGTGGAAGGTGGAGATGGTCGTGGCAGACGAGCTGATCCACGATGCGGTCAAGGCGATGAAGAAGCACCATCCCTATGAAACGCCGGCCTTCGAGGTCTGGCGTCTGTCCGATCTGCAGTTCTGAAAAAGGCGCCGATGGCGCCTTTCTCTTGAGTCCGTATCAGGGGCGAATCTCGATCAAGGTGCCGTCCTTGACCAGGCTCCACACCTCGCGCATGTCGTCGTTCTTCATGGCAATGCAGCCCTCGGTCCAGTCCAGGGTGTGGAAGAACCACTCCGGATATTCCTCATCCAGCGGTGTACCGTGAATCATGATCATGCCCCCGGGCGGCACGCCGGCCTTCCTGGCATGCGCCAAGTCACGGGCGTTGGGGTAGGAAATGTGCAGCGACAGCTGGTACTTGTCGCTCGGCTTGCGCCAGTCGATCCAGTAGAAACCTTCCGGTGTACGCAGGTCGCCTTCGCGTTGCTTGGCGCCATTGGGTTGTTTGCCCAGGGAGATGCGGTAGGACTTGATGGTTTCGCCGCGCTGCTGCAAGTGCAGCTTGCGCTCGGATTTGAGGATCAGCACCTTGTCGACGGTGCGGCTGCTGTTCGCGGGCGTGGTGCTGGCGACGGCATTCAAGCTGAGGATCAGGCAAAGCAGGGGCAACAACCAGCGCATCGGGGAGCATCCGCAAGGGTCAACGGGGTATGTAGTGGGCGCGCAGCGCTTCGAGGGGCTCGTTGCGTACCGGGAAGAGGTTCTGCCGGCGATCGGCGAAGAAGCATTCTAAGGTACGGCCTATGGTCGGGAAAGCCAGCTCTGACCAGGGGATCTCGCTTTCTTCGAACAGGCGTACCTCGAGGCTTTCCTCGCCTACTGCAAAGTCGAGGTCGACCAGTTGTGCGCGAAACAGCATGTACACCTGACTGATATGCGGCAGGTCGAAGAGGGTGTAGAGGCTGAGGTCGCGTACCCGAGCGCAGGCTTCCTCCAGGGTTTCGCGGGCGGCGGCCTGCTCGATGGTTTCGCCGTTTTCCATGAAACCGGCAGGCAGCGTCCAGTAGCCTCGGCGCGGTTCGATGGCGCGCCGGCACAGCAGGACCTGTTCACCCCAGACGGGCAGGCAGCCCGCGACGATACGCGGGTTCTCGTAATGCACGGTGGTGCATTGGTTGCACACATGGCGCATGCGGTTGTCACCTGCGGGGATCATGCGGGTGACGGGGTTGCCGCACTGACTGCAGAATTTCATGCCTGATCCTCGTTCATGGCGTTATCTTGGCGGTCCTGATTCAGGCCGGCAAGCCCGCGATTCTGGCCAGCCAGCCCTTTCGTCGGGGTTGGGCGTGTGGCTGCTTTCATGCCATGATGCCAGGCAAAACAAGACTCCGAGTATGGCCATGCTGGACGAGTTACTCCATCGCGTGCGTGATTATCGACCGCGCCCTCTGGAGGCCGGGCACAGCTTCCCCGAGGCGGCAGTGCTGGTCCCGATCACCCGTAGCGACGAACCTGAACTGGTACTGACCCTGCGTGCCAGCGGCCTGTCGACTCATGGCGGTGAAGTCGCTTTCCCTGGCGGGCGACGGGATCCGGAGGATCGTGATCTGGTGGATACCGCGCTACGCGAGGCCGAGGAGGAGGTGGGATTGCCGCCGGGGCTCGTGGAGGTGGTTGGGCCACTCAGCCCGTTGGTGTCCCGCCACGGTATCCGCGTCACGCCCTATGTCGGGCTGGTGCCCGATTACGTCGAGTACAAGGCCAACGATGCGGAAATCGCCTCGGTGTTCTCCGTGCCGCTGGCGTTCTTCCGCAGTGATCCGCGTGAAGTCACCCACCGTATCGACTACCTCGGGCAGAGCTGGTACGTGCCGTCCTACACCTATGATCAATACCGCATCTGGGGGCTGACGGCGATCATGGTCGTGGAGTTGGTCAACCTGCTGTACGACGCCGATATCGCCCTGCACCAGCCCCCCGAACACTTCATACACCTGCGCTGATAGCGCCGAGGACTGACGAGCATGAAATATCGCCTGGGAAGCTCCCGTGTCGACGCCCATCCCGATAGCTGGGTCGCACCCAGCGCCGACCTGATCGGCAAGGTTCGCCTGGAGGCAGGTGCCAGTGTCTGGTTCGGTGCCGTGCTGCGTGGCGACAACGAACTGATTCATATCGGTGAGAACAGCAACGTCCAAGACGGCACCGTCATGCACACCGATATGGGCTTTCCGCTGACGCTGGGCAAGGGCGTCACCGTTGGTCACAACGTGATGATGCATGGCTGTACGGTGGACGATTACAGCCTGATCGGCATCAATGCGGTCATCCTCAACGGCGCGAAGATTGGCAAGAACTGCATCATCGGCGCCAACAGCCTGATTCCCGAGGGCAAGGTCATCCCCGATGGCAGTCTGGTCATGGGCAGTCCGGGCAAGGTGGTGCGCGAGCTCACTGACCAGCAGAAGAAGATGCTGGAAGCCAGTGCCGCCCATTACGTTCATAATGCGCAGCGCTATGCCCGAGAGCTGGTTGTTGACGATGAATGACGAGAAACCCGTGCGCTCTCCCTGCGTGCACGTCTGTGCGCTGGACGAGCAGGACATCTGCATCGGCTGCCAGCGCACGGCCGCTGAAATCACCCGCTGGGGCCGCATGGACAATGCCGAGCGCCGCGAGGTGCTGCAACACTGCCTGGAGCGCGCCCGCGCTTCGGGTCTTTTAATGCCTTCCTGATTCACTGTTCGAGGAACCCTCATGCCCCGTATTGGAACCCCTTTGTCGCCGTCCGCGACCCGTGTACTGCTGTGTGGCTGCGGCGAGCTTGGCAAGGAAGTGGTCATCGAGCTGCAACGTCTGGGCTGTGAGGTGATTGGTGTCGACCGCTACGCCAACGCCCCGGCCATGCAGGTCGCCCATCGCTCCCACGTGATCGACATGCTCGACGGCGCCGCCCTGCGTGCCGTGATCGAGCAGGAACAGCCGCACTACATCGTTCCGGAAATCGAGGCCATTGCCACCGCCACGCTGGTCGAGCTGGAGGCTGAGGGCTTCAACGTGGTGCCGACTGCGCGTGCTGCGCAGCTGACCATGAACCGCGAGGGCATTCGTCGCCTTGCGGCCGAAGAGCTGGGACTGCCGACTTCGCCTTACCATTTCTCCGATACCTTCGAGGATTACGCTGCGTCGGTGAAATCCGTCGGCTATCCCTGCGTGGTCAAGCCGATCATGAGTTCTTCCGGCAAGGGCCAGAGCGTGCTGAAAAGCGATGCCGACCTGCAGAAGTCATGGGACTACGCCCAGGAGGGCGGGCGTGCCGGCAAAGGGCGGGTGATCGTCGAGGGCTTCATCGATTTCGATTACGAGATCACCCTGCTCACCGTGCGTCATGCCGGTGGCACCAGCTTCTGTGCCCCGATTGGTCATCGCCAGGAGGGTGGCGACTATCAGGAGTCCTGGCAGCCGCAACCGATGAGCCCGAAGGCGCTGGCAGAGTCCGAGCGCGTGGCGCTGGCGGTGACCGAGGCGCTGGGTGGTCGCGGCCTGTTCGGCGTCGAGTTGTTCGTCAAGGGCGATCAGGTGTGGTTCAGCGAAGTGTCGCCGCGCCCGCATGACACCGGTCTGGTCACGCTGATTTCCCAGGAGCTCTCCGAGTTCGCCCTGCATGCGCGTGCGATTCTCGGTTTGCCGGTTCCGGTCATTCGCCAGATGGGCCCGTCGGCGTCGGCGGTGATCTTGGTCGAAGGCAGTTCGCAGCAGGCCAGTTTCGCCAATCTCGGCGCCGCCCTGAGCGAAGAAGACACGGCCCTGCGCCTGTTCGGCAAGCCTGAGGTCAAAGGTCAGCGCCGCATGGGTGTGGCGCTGGCGCGTGACGAGTCCATCGAGGCCGCCCGCGCCAAGGCGCTGCGCAGCGCACAAGCGGTTCGCGTTCAGCTGTGAGTCGGCTGGCGCAGTGGTGGCTGGTGGCGTTGCCGCTGCTACCACTGGCGCTGCCGTTGGCCTTGCATACCCGGCGTACGGCCCTGCGCCTGCCGGTGGCGCAGGGCGAACCCGTGGGTGTCGCTGCAGCGGATTTGCCGGGTAAACCACTACGCCTGCTGCTGATCGGTGAGTCGACGGTGGCGGGTGTCGGTGTGCAGGGCGTCGATCAGTCCCTGGCGAGCTGTCTGGCTGCGGCGCTGGCCCGGCATCTGGAGCGCCCCGTGCACTGGCGTGCGTATGGCGAGAATGGCATCACCGCAGACCAGGCGTGTGAATGTCTGTTGCCGCAGGCGCTGGATGAGTCGGCCGATCTGGCGTTGCTGGTATTCGGCGTCAACGACACCACCCATCTCACATCTGCCGCTCGTTGGCACCAAGCGCTGGCCAGGATGGCTGCAGCCCTGAGTGCGCAGGGGGCTTGCGTGGCATTCAGTGCAGTGCCACCGCTGCAGCACTTCGCGGCGTTGCCCTGGCTGTTGCGGCAGTTGCTGGGCTGGCGGGCGAGCCTGCTGGATGACGAGCTGCAAGCGTTGACGCGGCGCGTGGGAGCGCTGCATTGCGCGCTGGATCTACCGTTCGAGGCGCACTATCTGGCCGAGGATGGCTATCACCCGTCGGCGCAGGGCTATCGAGTATGGGCCGATGGCCTGGCGGCGCGTCTCAGTCCGCTGCTTCAGCGTCTGTCTTGACCTTCTCTATCTGCCAGACACGCACGCTCTTCACCCGGTTCTCGGCGGCCTGCAGGATTTCCAGGCGATAGGGGCCGATCTTCAGGCAGACCGCGCTGTCGGGAATGCTTTCCAGCGCTTCGGTGATCAAGCCGTTGAGGGTCTTGGGACCGTCGCTGGGCAGGTGCCAGCCGAGGGTCTTGTTCACTTCGCGGATATAGGCCGCGCCATCGATGACCAGGGTGCCGTCTTCCTGCGGGTGGATATCGGGGCTGCGCAGGCTGTCCTGATTGCTGAAGTCGCCGACGATTTCCTCGAGGATGTCTTCCAGGGTGACGATACCGATGACCTCGCCGTACTCATCGACAACGATACCGATGCGCCGCTTCTGTTTCTGGAAGTTGATCAGCTGGGTCGACAGCGGCGTGTTTTCCGGCACGAAATAGGGTTCGTGGCAGGCGGCCAGCAGCGCATCCTTGGTCAGCTGGTTGTGACTGAGCAGGCGGGCGATCTGGCGCATGTGAACCACGCCTTCGATCTGGTTGATGTCGCCGCGAAATACCGGCAGGCGCGTGTGCGGGGTGCTGCGCAACTGGCCGACGATGCTTTCCAGGTCGTCATCGAGGTCGATGCCGGCGACCTCGTTGCGCGGGATCATGATGTCGTCGACCGTGACCCGCTCCAGATCGAGGATGCCGAGCAGCATGTTCTGGCGGTTTACCGGCAGTTCGGAGCCGGACTCGCGCACCACGCTGCGCAATTCCTCGGTGGACAGGCTGTCGCTGGCCCGTTGCGCCGGATCGACGCCGAACAGGCGCAGCAGGCCGTTACTGATCACGCCAGTCAGCCAGACCACGGGATAAAGCACGCGTTGCAACAGGCTCAGTACGCGGCTGGCAGGGAAGGCCACCAGTTCCGGGCGCAGCGCCGCCAGGGTCTTGGGGGTGATCTCGCCGAAGATCAGCACGACGATGGTCAGGCCGGCTGTGGCGATGGCGATACCGGCCTCGCCCCACATGTCCACGGCCAGCACGGTGGCAATCGAGGCAGCGAGGATATTCACCACATTGTTGCCGACCAGAATGGTGCCGAGCATGCGATCGGGGCGGTCGAGCAGGCGAGTGACACGCTTTGCGCCGCTGTGTCCTTCCTTGGCCAGGTGTTTGAGTCGGTAGCGGTTGAGGCTGAGCATTCCAGTCTCGGAGCTGGAGAAGAACGCCGAGCAGAGAATCAGGAAAATCAGCAGGCCGAGCAGGTAGCTCGAATGAAAATCGTCCACGACGGCTGCCTCAGATGTGCAGGATGAATTCGCGTACCAGCTTGCTGCCGAAATAGGCCAGCATCAGCAGGCAGAACCCGGCGAGGGTCCAGCGAATGGCCTTGTGGCCGCGCCAGCCCAGTTGATGGCGACCCCACAACAGTACGGCGAAAACCACCCAGGCGAAGCAGGAGAGAATGGTCTTGTGCGCCAGGTGCTGGGCGAACAGATCATCGATATACAGCGCGCCCGACAGCAGCGACAGCGACAGCAGCAGCCAGCCGGCGAAGAGGAAACCGAACAGCAGGCTTTCCATGGTTTGCAGCGGCGGGAAGTTGCGGATCAGCCCGGATGGGTGCTTGTGCTTGAGTTGGTAGTCCTGAAGCAGCAGCAGGACCGACTGGAATACGGCGATGGTCAGCATGCCGTAAGCCAGGATGGAGAACAGGATATGGGCGAGGATGCCCGGGTGCTCGTCGATCGGGTTGATGGTGCCACTGGGCATGAATTCGGCTGCCAGCACGGTCAGCGTGCCAAGCGGGAAGAGCAGCAGCAGCAGGTTTTCGACCGGGATGCGCAGGCACGCCAGGAGAATCAGGGCGATGACCGCGCAGGCGATCAGGCTGGCTGCATTGAAGAAGTCCAGGTTGAGGCCGCGTACGTCATACAACTGGAAAAACAGGCTGGCGACATGCAGGCATAAAGCGAGTGCGCCGAGCGCTACCAGCAGGCGTTTGTCGGGAATGCTGCGCTTGGTCAGGCGCAGACCTTGGTAAGCAGTGGCGCCGGCATAAAGGAGGGCGGCGGCAAGAGTGGGCAACAGAGGGTGCATAAATCCGTGTAAGGCGAGCCCGAAAGGCGCTGAGTGTGGCACAGAAGGGTATCGGCACGAAAGACTGCCGGCGGTGTCGGCAGCTCGGCGACTTCGCTATAATCCGCCGCCTGTCGCACATCCGGCACGCCGGGTCGCACCCTATTAAGGAACGCGCATGTTCGAAAATCTTACCGATCGCCTGTCCCAGACGCTGCGTAACGTCACGGGCAAGGCCAAGCTGACCGAAGACAACATCAAGGATACGCTGCGCGAAGTGCGCATGGCCCTGCTCGAGGCCGACGTGGCCCTGCCGGTGGTCAAGGACTTCGTCGGCAAGGTCAAGGAGCGTGCCGTTGGCACCGAGGTGTCCAAAAGCCTGACGCCGGGCCAGGCCTTCGTGAAGATCGTCCGTGCCGAGCTCGAAGAGCTGATGGGGGCGGCCAATGAGGATCTGGCGCTCAATGCTGCGCCGCCAGCCGTGGTGCTGATGGCCGGTCTGCAGGGGGCGGGCAAGACCACCACCGCGGGCAAACTGGCCAAGTTCCTCAAGGAGCGCAAGAAGAAGTCGGTGCTGCTGGTCTCTGCCGACGTTTATCGTCCGGCCGCGATCAAGCAGCTGGAAACCCTGGCTGGCGATCTGGATGTTGCCTTCTTCCCCTCCGATGCCAGTCAGAAGCCAGTGGATATCGCCAATGCGGCTATCCGTGAGGCCAAGCTGAAGTTCGTCGATGTGGTCATCCTCGATACCGCCGGCCGCTTGGCCGTGGACGCCGAGATGATGGCCGAAATCCAGGCGCTGCATGCGGCGGTCAAGCCGGTGGAGACCCTGTTCGTGGTCGACGCCATGACCGGTCAGGATGCCGCCAATACGGCCAAGGCGTTCAGCGATGCGCTGCCGCTGACCGGTGTGGTGCTGACCAAGGTCGACGGTGACGCCCGTGGCGGTGCCGCGCTGTCGGTGCGCCATATCACCGGCAAGCCGATCAAGTTCATCGGTATGGGCGAGAAGAGCGATGCGCTCGAGCCCTTCCACCCCGATCGTATCGCTTCGCGCATTCTGGGTATGGGTGATGTGCTCAGCCTCATCGAGCAGGCCGAGCAGACCCTCGACCGCGAGAAGGCCGACAAACTCACCAAGAAGCTGAAGAAGGGCAAGGGCTTCGATCTCGAAGACTTCCGTGACCAACTGCAGCAGATGAAGAACATGGGGGGGCTTGGCGGCCTGATGGACAAGCTGCCGTCCATCGGCGGAGTCAATCTGTCGCAGATGGGCAACGCCCAGGGCGCTGCCGAGAAGCAGTTCAAGCAGATGGAGGCGATCATCAATTCGATGACGCCGGCCGAGCGCCGTGACCCGGACATCATCAGCGGTTCGCGCAAGCGCCGTATTGCGCTGGGTTCCGGCACCCAGGTGCAGGACATCGGGCGGCTGATCAAGCAGCACAAGCAGATGCAGAAGATGATGAAGAAATTCACTGCCAAGGGCGGCATGGCCAAGATGATGCGCGGCATGGGCGGCATGCTCCCTGGCGGCGGCATGCCGAAATTCTGATGTTTGTAGCCCGGTCGAAGGCCGGCTGGAAAAAGAGATTTGCAAACCGCCGCATAATCCTTAAAATATGCGGCCTTTCGGGCCCAGGCCCATTTTTAATGTGTGCCTCAAGTTAGCACCGACTATAGGAACGATGTTCACATGGTAACCATCCGTCTTGCTCGTGGCGGCTCCAAAAAGCGCCCCTTCTACCACCTGACCGTGACCAACAGCCGCAATGCGCGCGACGGTCGCTTCGTTGAGCGTATCGGTTTCTTCAACCCGATCGCCTCGGGTGCTGAAGTGAAGCTGTCCGTCAATCAAGAGCGTGCAGCCTACTGGCTGAGCCAAGGCGCTCAACCGTCTGAGCGCGTTGCTCAGCTGCTCAAGGAAGCTGCCAAGGCTGCTGCCTAAGCATCTTTATGAGTACGACGCCGGCCGTCGCCGAGGACCTGATCGTTCTTGGCAAGATTGTTTCGGTGCACGGCGTCAGGGGTGAAGTGAAGGTGTATTCCTTTACCGACCCTATCGATAACGTGCTCGATTACCGTAACTGGACGCTCAAGCGTGACGGTGAGGTAAAGAAAGTTGAACTGGCCAGCGGCCGCCTGCAAGGCAAGGTGCTGGTAGCCAAGTTGAAAGGTCTGGATGATCGCGAAGTCGCGCGTAGCTACGCCGGTTTCGAGATCTGTGTGCCGCGTAGCGAGCTGCCAGAGCTGGATGATGGCGAGTTCTACTGGTACCAGTTGCAGGGCTTGAAGGTCATTGATCAGGCAGAGCAGTTGCTCGGTGTGATCGACCACTTGTTCGAGACCGGTGCCAACGATGTGATGGTGGTCAAGCCCTGCGCGGGTAGCCTGGATGATCGCGAGCGTCTGTTGCCCTATACGGCGCAATGCGTGCTTTCGATCGATTTGGCAGCCGGCGAGATGCAGGTCGACTGGGATGCGGATTTCTAAGGCTCATGCGCGTAGAAGTCATCACGCTGTTCCCTGAGATGTTCGCCGCCATCGGCGAGTACGGCATCACCAGTCGTGCGGTGAGGCAGGAGCTGCTCAAGCTCAACTGCTGGAATCCGCGGGACTACACAACGGATCGCCACCATACGGTGGATGACCGTCCCTTTGGCGGTGGCCCGGGGATGGTGATGAAGATCAAGCCTCTCGAGGATGCCTTGGCTAGCGCCAAGCAGGCCGCGGGGGAGACGGCGAAGGTGATTTACCTGTCGCCGCAGGGACGTCGTCTGAATCAGGCGGCGGTCCGCGAGCTGGCGCAGGAGGATGCACTGATCCTGATTGCCGGTCGTTATGAAGGCATCGACGAGCGTTTCATCGAAACGCATGTCGATGAGGAATGGTCGGTTGGCGACTACGTCCTGTCCGGCGGTGAGCTGCCGGCCATGGTGCTGATCGATGCGGTGACGCGCCTTTTGCCTGGTGCATTGGGTCATGCCGATTCGGCCGAGGAGGACTCCTTTACGGATGGCTTGCTCGACTGCCCGCACTACACCCGCCCGGAGGTGTATGCGGATAAACGTGTTCCCGAAGTGTTGCTTAGTGGCAACCACGAACACATCCGGCGCTGGCGTTTGCAGCAGTCCCTTGGTCGGACCTGGCAACGTCGCGCTGATCTTCTGGATAGCCGCTCGCTTTCTGGAGAAGAGAAGAAGCTGCTGGAGGAATACATCCGCCAGCGGGACGATAGTTAACGTATCGATGGCAGGCCGGGAGGCTTGTCTTAGGAGCGCAGCATGACCAACAAGATTATCCAGATGCTCGAAGCCGAGCAGATGAACAAAGAAATCCCGACTTTCGCCCCGGGCGACACCGTTGTCGTGCAAGTGAAAGTGAAGGAAGGCGACCGTCAGCGTCTGCAGGCCTTCGAAGGCGTTGTTATCGCCAAGCGTAACCGCGGCCTGAACAGCGCGTTCACCGTGCGTAAAATCTCCAGCGGTGTAGGCGTTGAGCGTACCTTCCAGACCTACTCGCCGCTGGTCGACAGCCTGAGCGTCAAGCGTCGCGGTGACGTGCGCAAAGCCAAGCTGTACTACCTGCGCGACCTGTCCGGCAAAGCCGCGCGCATCAAGGAAAAGCTGTCCTAAGTTCGGACGCTTCTCTAAAAAAAGCAGCCTACGGGCTGCTTTTTTCGTTTCTGGACGGCGCTGACCGTCAGGTCCATCCATTGCATGAGTAGTCGTGGCATGACCCCGAGAGAGCAAGAAATCCAGCGGCGCATCGCGCTGTCGGAAACCCGTGTGACCAAGGCGGTGTTCCCGCCGACCACCAATCATCACAACACCCTGTTCGGCGGTACTGCGCTGGCCTGGATGGACGAGGTATCGTTCATCGCTGCCACGCGTTTCTGCCGGCTGCCGTTGGTGACGGTGTCCAGCGACCGTATCGATTTCAAGCATGCGATCCCGGCCGGCTCCATCGTCGAGCTGGTCGGGCGGGTGATCAAGGTCGGCAATACCAGCCTCAAGGTGGAGGTCGAGGTGTTCGTCGAGGGTTTGTATCAGGAAGGACGCGAGCGGGCCATCAGCGGCAGCTTCAGCTTCGTTGCTGTCGACGAGCAGCAGAAGCCCGTGCCGGTGTTGCCCGGCTTCGCGCAGTAGGTATGCGGTGGCTCAGGGGCGCAGGCTGACTTTCAGGCTGGCCTGCGACAGATCGATGTTGTGCAGGCTCAGGTTGCCGAAGCTCTGCCCGGCGGGGCCTCCCTTGACGCGGATATTGTCGAAGCGCAGCTCGCCGATCGAGCTGGGCAGATTGACGTTGAACGAGCCGTCGTTGTTCAGCGTCGAGCGCAGCTTACCTGTGTCGTAGCGCACGTCGCTCAGACGGGTTTCGGCGTCCAGGTTGTCGAGCACCGGCATCACCAGCTTGGCCAGCTGCTTGACCGTGCCGAGCCCGTCGTCGCTTTCCGCGCGTAGCAACAACCCTTGCAGGGCGTCGTCCAGGCCCTGCGCGCTGACCTCGCTCATCTCGCGGTCACTCAGCGACTGCATGCCTCGCGGCGTTTCGTCCTGGCTGATGCTGCTGGGTGGTTGCAAGCGCTGGATATCAGCACTGGCCATCTGGAAGGGCGTCATCAGGGCGGCCACCAGGGTGGCGGCGAGGCGCAGACTGCTCTGCTTCTTCAGTGCCTTGCTCAGTTGCTTCTGGGTCAGCAGACCCTGTTCTACCAGCACTTCGCCGAGGCGCTTGTGGCTGGTCAGCTGTACCTTGATGGCAACATCCAGCTGCGTAGCGCTGATCAGTCCCTTGTTGATCAGTATCTGGCCGAGTCGTGAATTGACGTGTTGGGACATAGAGAGCTACCGGTAGGGTGATGGCATGGTGCAATCATGCGCGCGACTTCCCTGTCTGTCACCCAACCAAAGATAGGCTGCGCTGCCGGGCGTTCATGTGGCGGCGGGGCATTCCTCTACAGGTGCCGCAGGGGCCGTTTCCTCTGTTTCGATCAGTGCCATTAGCGTCCAGCCCGCGCCGGGGGTGAAGGTCAGTGGTTGGGTGGCGATATGCAGCCAGCCATTGGGTGCGCGAGCCAGCAGCAAGGTGGCGCGCTTGCCGTATCGAGTCGTGTAGGCATTCCAGTCGAATGTCTCGGTCAGCGTGGTGCTGCGAACCTCGTCGCCACGTGCCAGCCGGCTGGCGAACTGCGGGTAACTGAGCGCTTGGCCGCCCATCGCTGTGCCGCGTACCTCATCGCTGCTGCGATGCTTGTCGCTGCGCCTGCCATCGGTGCTGGTGGGCAGGGTGAAGCGCCGGTTGCTCGGGAAGTCATGGCGAAAATGCATGCAAGCCAGAGCGTTGAGTTCTGCTGATGGGGCCAGTGCCAGCAGGTGGCCGAGGCCGACCAGATCCAGATGCGCTTCGGCATGTTGCGAGGTGGGGTTGCCGAAGTAGGTTGGCAGCCCGGCCATGCGTGCCGCGCGAATGTTCTCCCAGCTCGAGTCGGTCAGCAGTACCTGGCTGCCGAGCCCCTGGATGGCCTTGCCTACTGCCCTGGCGACCGGGTTGGCGCCGACGATCAGGAAGCCGCTTGGTGAAGGCTCTGCCACCTTGAGCAGGCGAGCCAGCGGGCGCGCCGTCGCGCTTTGCAGGACCACGGTACCGATGATGACCAGGAAGGTCAGTGGCACCAGCAACTGGGCCTGTTCATTGCCTTGCTGCTCCAGGCGCAGGGCGAAGATCGCCGAGACCGCTGCGGCGACGATGCCGCGTGGGGCGATCCAGGCGAGCAGAGCGCGTTCGCGCCAGTTCAGGCTGGAGCCCAGGGTGCAGGCGAGGATGTTCAGCGGGCGGGCGATCAGCTGGATCACTGCGAGCAGCGCCAGTGTCGCCGGCCCCTGTGCCAGCAGGGCGTACAGGTCTAGCCGGGCGGCGAGGATGATGAACAGGCCGGAGATCAGCAGCACGCTGAGATTCTCCTTGAAATGCAGAATCGGCCGGATGTCCACGCCGCGCATGTTGGCCAGCCACATGCCCATGACCGTTACGGCCAGCAGGCCGGACTCATGCACCAGCAGGTTGGCGGCGATAAAGATGCCCAGCACGGCGGCCAGCGAGGCGAAGTTGTGCAGATACTCCGGTAGCCAGCGCCGGCGCAGCACGATGCCGAAGGCCCAGCCGGCGGCGGCGCCGAGCAGGCTGCCGCAGGCGATCACTGCGGCGAAGGTGCTGAGGCTCTCGCTCAGTGCGTTGCCTTCGCCGTAGCTGACGATGAAGGCGAAGGTCACCACCGCCAGCAGGGCGCCGATGGGGTCGATGACGATGCCTTCCCAGCGCAGGATGTTGGCGACTGCCGACGTGGGACGAACCACGCGCAGCATCGGGGCGATCACCGTGGGGCCGGTGACCAGCGTCAGGGTGCCGAACAGCAGGGCAAGATCCCAGGCGAAGCCCAGCAGGTAGTGGCTGGCCAGGCTGATCACGGCCCAGGTGAGCAGGGCGCCGAGGGTCACCAGGCGATGCACGACCTTACCGATCTCGCGCCATTCGGAGAGGTGCAGGGTCAGGCTGCCTTCGAACAGGATCAGCGCGACGGCCAGCGAGATGAAGGGAAACAGTAGCGGGCCGAACAGCTCCTGTGGATCAAGCAGGCCCAGCAAAGGCCCGGCGAGAATGCCGCCGAACAGCAAAAACAGGATGGCCGGCAGGCGCAGTCGCCAGGCCAGCCATTGGCTAGCCAGTGCCAGCAGGCCAATGCCGCCCAGGCTCAGCAGGATCTGTGTTTCTGTCATCGGATCTCCTTATCGGATTACAAAAAAACTTCCGGGAGAAGTTTTTGATGTCGTGCAGCGACGGCCCTGAGGGTAGCCCCGGGGATGGCAGACCACAAAAAACTTCCGGGAGAAGTTTTTGACGTCGCGTAGTGACGGCCCTGAGAGTAGCTCCGGGGATGGCAGGCCACAAAAAACTTCCGGGAGACGTTTTTGACGTCGCGTAGCGACGGCCCTGAGGGTAGCCCCAGGGATGGCAGGCCACAAAAAACTTCCGGGAGAAGTTTTTGACGTCGCGTAGCGACGGCCCGGAGGGTGGCCGCCAGGGATGGCAGGCCACAAAAAACGATCTCCGCTGCCGGGGCTGCGCTGACAGTCTCGAAGTTTGCGCTGCCATGATGCAATGGGGTTGTGGAACACTAGCGGCTTATTTTGTCATGGGCTTTCGATGTCAACGTTAACTCATCCCCTGATCGACCGCTTCCTCGAAGCATTGTGGCTGGAAAAGGGGCTTTCCGCTCATACTCAGGCTGCCTACCGCAGCGACCTGGAGCATTTCAACGCCTGGTTGGATGCGCGTGGCCTGGCGCTGCAGCACATCGGCCGCGATGCCATTCTCGATCACTTGGCCTGGCGGCTCGAACAGGGGTACCAGGCGCGTTCGACGGCGCGGTTTCTATCTGGCTTGCGCGGTTTTTATCGCTTCTTGCTGCGCGAGAATTTGATCAGCGAAGACCCGACGCTGCAGGTCGAGCTGCCACAGATTGGCCGGCCACTGCCCAAGTCGCTGTCGGAGGCGGACGTCGAGGCCCTGTTGCAGGCGCCTGATCTGGACGACCCCATTGGGCTGCGTGATCGCGCCATGCTCGAGGTGCTCTACGCCTGCGGGCTGCGGGTCAGCGAGCTGGTGGGGCTGACGTTGGAGCAGGTCAATCTGCGCCAGGGCGTGTTGCGCGTGTTCGGCAAGGGCAGCAAGGAGCGCCTGGTGCCGCTGGGTGAGGAGGCCATTGCCTGGATCGAGCGTTATACGCGTGAAGCTCGCCCGCTGTTGTTGGGCGGTAAGCCCAGTGATGTGCTGTTTCCCAGCTTGCGGGGCGAGCAGATGACCCGGCAGACCTTCTGGCACCGGATCAAGCTCCAGGCCCGCGTCGCGGGAATTGCCAAGGCGTTGTCGCCGCATACTTTGCGCCATGCGTTCGCCACTCATTTGCTCAACCATGGTGCCGATCTACGTGTGGTGCAGATGCTGCTGGGCCATAGCGATCTGTCGACCACGCAGATCTACACGCATATTGCCCGTGCGCGTCTGCAGGAGTTGCACGCGCAGCATCACCCGCGGGGCTGACAACAGATAAACGAAACCCCCGCCATCGTTACCGAGGGCGGGGTGCGTTCTTTCGGAGGCTTATTTCAGGCTGTTTTTCAGTGCCTGGGCGGCCTGTTCCATGGCACTGCGTACCGCTGGAACTTCCGAAACCACGTTGAGCAGCCCGTAATCATGGATCATGCCGTTGTAGCGGATGGACGTGACCGCTACACCAGCAGCATTCAGGCGGCGGGCGTAGGCTTCACCTTCATCACGCAGCACGTCCATCTCAGCGGTCTGTACCAGTGCTGGTGGCAGGCCTTGCAGTTGCTCCAGGCTGGCGCGCAGCGGAGAGGCGTAGATCTCGTTACGCTGCTTCGGGTCGGTGGTGTAGTTGTCCCAGAACCACTCCATCATGCCGCGAGTCAGGAAGTGGCCTTCGGCGAACTGGTTGTAGGAGGCGTTGTTGAAGTTGGCATCGGTGACCGGCCAGAGCAGCAACTGGAAACGCAGCTTCGGCGTACCGGCAGCCTTAGCCTTCAGGGCCACTACAGCCGCCATGTTGCCGCCGACGCTGTTACCGGCTACGGCCAGGCGCGAACCATCGACACCGATATTGCTGCCGTTGTCTGCGACCCACTGGGTCGCTGCGTAAGCCTGGTTGATCGCGGTCGGGTACTTGGCTTCCGGCGACGGTGTGTAGTCCACGTAAATCGCCGCGGCGCCAGAACCTACCACCAGGTCACGAATCAGGCGCTCATGGGTCGGGTAGTCGCCCAGCACCCAGCCGCCGCCATGGAAGAACATGAAGCCGGGAAGCACGCCGCGAGCGCCTTCAGGACGGACCACCTTGAGGGTGATGGATTGGCCGTCGACCTCGATCACCTTGGTGTCAACGATGATGCCGGACAGATCCACTTTGACGCTGGCCTGAGCGCCCACCAGTACGGCGCGGGCGTCTTTCGGGGAAAGCGTCTCCAGTGGCTGGCCGCCGCCGGCTGCCAGTGCGTCGAGGAAGCCTTGGGTGTTGCGTTCTACGCCAGGGCTGCCGGCGGCGAAGCTGCTGCTTACGGCCAGAGCGAGCAGCCCGGCGGTCAGAGTGCGAGAAATGTTCATGGTCAAACTCCTGTCGATAGGTTGGGCTGCTGAGCTCAGTTCTGGTTGGTGCAAACGCTGGACAACTGCTCGTAGTCGAGGACTTCCACTTCACCCGCGCTATTGCGGTAGGTCATCTTGGCCGTCACGACCTCGCACTGCGGGCTGTTGGGAACCTCGATGGAGATCACCTTGGCGATATCCAGCGTCTGGCCATAGCGGTAGGAGGTGGCCTCTGCGCTGTGGGCGAGAGAGCTCAGCGAGAGAGCGGTCAGGGCGATTGCGAACAGGGTGCGAGTTTTCATGGAAGTTCTCCTCATGGGGCCGCGCTCGGGCTGTGGCCGCGAGCGCTGGCTGCTGTCTGTCAGACGATGGTTAGGGTGACGTCGATGTTGCCGCGGGTGGCGTTGGAGTACGGGCAGACGATGTGCGCGCGATCCACCAGGGTCTGTGCCGCTTCAGGGGCCAGGCCGGGAAGGCTGATACGCAGCTCCACTTCGATACCGAAGCCGGTGGGGATGGCGCCGATACCGACGGTGCCCTCGATGAAGGTGTCAGCCGGGATGCTCAGCTTGTCGCGAGCTGCGACGAATTTCAGTGCACCGAGGAAGCAGGCGGAGTAGCCGGCGGCGAACAGTTGCTCCGGGTTGGTGCCGTTGCCACCTGCACCGCCCAGTTCTTTCGGGGTGGTCAGGGCGATGTCCAGAATGCCGTCGGAGGAAACGGCGCGGCCTTCACGGCCACCAAAAGCTTCAGCAGTTGCGCGGTACAGAACGTTTTCGATAGTCATGGCGGTAATCCTCTTGGGTTAGGTTGGATGGATTGGCTTGCTAATGTTTTGTGTGCAAACCGTTTCCATGGAGCGAACTGTATTGCGCAAAAGATTAGCGCGCAAGTTATATTTATCGAGTATTTCGCTATATGCATATGACTCAAGTGAATAAATGGTGCCGGAGCGCCTGGAGGTGGGCGCTGGAAATGTTCAGGCGCTATATACGCAGGCGCCATCTGTTAGCTGTTCGGCTGTCTGGGTCGCCATCTGTGATAGGCTGTCGGGATTTTCACCGGTCCGTCGTTCGACAGGAGTGTTCATGTCCCTGACCCGTATTTCCGCTGCCTTGGCGCTCATGCTGGGCACCGGCGTTTCCATGGCTGCAGATCCTGACCAGACCATTCGCCAGACGCTGAAGTCGCTCGACGCCAATCTGCCGATCGAAGCCATTGCCGAGAGCCCTATGTCGGGCATTTATCAGGTCCAGCTGGAGGGGGGGCGCCAGCTCTATACCAGTGCTGACGGTCAGTTCCTGATTCAGGGCTATCTGTTCCAGGTCAAGGATGGCAAGGCGATCAATCTCACCGAGATCGAAGAAAACCGTGCGGTGGCCAAGCAGATCAATGCCATTCCGGAAAAGGAAATGGTGGTGTTCGCACCCAAGGCGCCGAAAACCCATATCACCGTGTTCACCGACACCGACTGCGGCTATTGCCAGAAGCTGCACAGCGAAGTGCCGGAGCTCAATCGTCTGGGCGTCGAAGTGCGTTATGTGGCTTTCCCGCGCCAGGGCCTGAACAGCCCGGCGGCCAAGGAGCTGGCCAATGTCTGGTGCAGCAAGGATCGCCAGGAGGCGATGAACCGCGCCAAGACACGCAAGAGCGTGGCGGACGCGACCTGCGACAACCCGGTGGCCAAGCAGTATCAGCTCGGCCAGATGATCGGAGTCAACGGTACGCCGGCTATCGTCCTGGCCAATGGCAAAATGATTCCGGGTTATCAGCCGGCGCCGCAGTTGGCCAAGATAGCGCTGGAGTCTAACTAAGAACCTATTCACGACCTGCTGCGCGTCGGCTCTGCTGCGTCAAAAACAGGCTCGGAGAGCCGCTTGCGGCTAACGCACTTCAGTGCGGCCCGAAAGGGTGAGCGAAGCGAGTAATGCTCATTTACAGCTCGTAAACTGCGCGTCCTCGCCTATTTTTTTCTTGCATAGCTCTAGCTCGCGAGTTCGTGAAAAGGTTCTTTTGGGCATGGATTGACTAACAAACAGCCGCTTCGTAATGTGCGGCTCTTTTCGGCGGCCGGGGCATGTCCCGGCCGTTTTATGCAGTGCTGATGGGGATATAGAGCGTGAAGCCGGTCAAAGTGGGTATCTGTGGGCTGGGCACCGTCGGTGGCGGTACTCTGAATGTACTCAAGCGTAACGCCGAGGAGATTACCCGGCGCGCTGGTCGCGGTATCGAGATTACCCAGATCGCGATTCGTTCGCCGAAGCCCCAGTACGACACCACCGGTATTCAGATTACCCAGGACGTCTTCGAGCTGGTCAATAACCCGGAAATCGATGTGGTGGTCGAGCTGATCGGCGGCTACACCCTGGCCCGCGAACTGGTGCTCAAGGCCATCGACAACGGCAAGCACGTGGTCACGGCGAACAAGGCGCTGATCGCCGTGCATGGCAACGAGATCTTCGCCCGCGCCCGTGACAAGGGCGTGATCGTCGCCTTCGAAGCGGCGGTCGCTGGTGGCATTCCGGTGATCAAGGCGATTCGTGAAGGCCTGTCGGCCAACCGCATCAACTGGCTGGCCGGCATCATCAACGGCACCGGCAACTTCATCCTCACCGAGATGCGCGAGAAGGGGCGTGCCTTCGAAGATGTACTCAAGGAAGCGCAGGCGCTGGGTTACGCCGAAGCTGATCCGACCTTCGACGTCGAGGGCATCGACGCCGCGCACAAGCTGACCATTCTGGCCTCGATCGCCTTCGGTCTGCCGCTGCAGTTCGACAAGGCCTACACCGAAGGCATCACCAAGCTGACCACCGCTGATGTGAACTACGCCGAAGCGCTGGGCTACCGCATCAAGCACCTCGGCGTGGCCCGTCGCACCGAGGCCGGCATCGAGCTGCGCGTGCACCCGACGCTGATCCCGGCCGACCGCCTGATCGCCAATGTCAACGGCGTGATGAACGCGGTGATGGTCAATGGCGACGCCGTTGGCAGCACCCTGTACTACGGTGCCGGGGCCGGCATGGAACCGACCGCTTCGGCGGTGGTGGCCGACCTGGTCGACGTGGTGCGTGCGCTCACCACCGATCCGACCAACCGCGTGCCGCACCTGGCCTTCCAGCCTGATTCGCTGTCCGATCACCCGATCCTGCCGATCGAGCAGTGCGAAAGCGCCTACTACCTGCGTATTCAGGCCAAGGATCACCCGGGCGTGCTGGCGCAGGTGGCGAGCATCCTCTCCGAGCGCGGCATCAACATCGAGTCGATCATGCAGAAGGAAGCCGAGGAGCAGGACGGCCTGGTGCCGATGATCCTCGTGACCCATCGTGTGGTCGAGGCGCGTATCATCGAGGCCATCGCCGCCATGGAAGCGCTGGATGGCGTGACCTCGCCGGTCATGCGTCTGCGCGTCGAACAGCTCAATTAACTCGGGCTGCAGGCTACAGGCTGCAGGCCGCAGGCGAACTTGCCTGGAGCCTGAGGCCTGGAGCCTGAAGCCAAAACCGAAGGTTTTGAACAATGCGCTATATCAGTACCCGCGGCCAGGCGCCGGCCCTGAATTTCGAAGACGTGCTACTCGCTGGTCTGGCCAGCGATGGTGGTCTCTACGTGCCGGAGAATCTGCCGCGTTTTACCGTCGAGGAGATCGCTTCCTGGGCCGGGTTGCCTTACCACGAGCTGGCCTTCCGGGTGATGCGTCCGTTCGTCGCCGGCTCCATCGCCGATGCCGACTTCAAGAAGATCCTCGAAGAAACCTACGGTGTGTTCGAGCACAACGCCGTGGCGCCGCTGCGTCAGCTCAACGGCAACGAATGGGTGCTGGAGCTGTTCCACGGCCCGACCCTGGCGTTCAAGGACTTCGCCCTGCAGCTGCTTGGCCGCCTGCTCGATCACGTGCTGGCCAAGCGCGGCGAGCGTGTGGTGATCATGGGCGCCACCTCCGGGGATACCGGTTCGGCGGCCATCGAAGGCTGCAAGGCCTGCGACAACGTCGACATCTTCATCATGCACCCGCACAACCGTGTCTCCGAGGTGCAGCGTCGGCAGATGACCACCATTCTCGGCGACAACATCCATAACATCGCCATCGAAGGCAACTTCGACGACTGCCAGGAGATGGTCAAGGCCAGCTTCGCCGACCAGGGCTTCCTCAAGGGCACCCGTCTGGTTGCGGTCAACTCGATCAACTGGGCGCGGATCATGGCCCAGATCGTCTACTACTTCCACGCGGCCTTGCAGCTCGGTGGTCCGGCGCGTTCTGTGGCGTTCTCGGTGCCGACCGGTAACTTCGGTGACATCTTCGCCGGTTATCTGGCGCGCAACATGGGCCTGCCGATCAGCCAACTGATCGTTGCCACCAACCGCAACGACATCCTGCATCGCTTCATGAGCGGCAATCAGTACGTCAAGGACACCCTGCATCCGACCTTGTCGCCGTCGATGGACATCATGGTCTCGTCCAACTTCGAGCGCCTGCTGTTCGACCTGCACGGCCGCAATGGCGCTGCTATCGCCAGTCTAATGGACAGCTTCAAGCAGGGCGGCGGTTTCAGTGTCGAGGAAGATCGTTGGACCGAAGCGCGCAAACTGTTCGACTCGCTGGCCGTCAACGACGAGCAGACCTGCGAGACCATTACCGAGGTGTACAAGGAGTGCGGCGAGCTGCTCGACCCGCACACCGCCATCGGCGTGCGTGCTGCGCGTGAATGCCGCCGCAGCCTGGCGACGCCGATGGTGGTGCTGGGTACCGCGCATCCGGTCAAGTTCCCCGAGGCGGTTGAAAAGGCGGGGATCGATGCCGTTCCGACGCTGCCGGAGCACCTGGCAGATCTGTTCCAGCGCGAAGAGCGCTGCACAGTGCTGGCCAACGATCTGAAGACGGTGCAGCAGTTCGTCGCTGCTCACGGCAATCGCGGCAAGCCGCTCTGAGGCTATCGCTTCGATAAAACCGGCGCCCTCGTGGCGCCGGTTTTGTTTACAGGGCGAAGATCAGGCCGGCTAGCGCCATCAGGATGATCAGCGTCAGCCAGATCAGGGCATTCAAACGGCTGGCGCGGACGACGCCAGCGCCGCGCAGGTTCACCGGTGGGTCGTTCTCCAGGTACTGGTCGATGCGGCGTTCGGCTTCCTGTTGGTCCGCTGCCAGGTACTCGCTCAGCAGGTCGATGGCGGCCTGGCGTTGGCCGGCGTGCACGAGCTGGCGTACTGCGGGTGGGAGTTCGTTCATGGCGCTGCCTGTCTCTGAGTAGGGTCGGGGTCACAAGTGCGACCCGGTTGGCGCTTTTTTTCGTGCGTAATGCAAATGTGTGCGGTTTAATTCGACACCTCGCGAATGGAAGCGTTTTGTTCGAGTCATGGATGAGCCCGTGTGCCTGCCTCTCTTATTTCCCATTCCCTTCTGGTCTTCGGCTTTTTGCGCCGAGGACTGATCCTGCGCGCTCGTCTGACGAACGGCATCACATTTATCACATGTAATTACTTTACGGCTCACATGTAAGGGTCTAGGCTGTTGTCCATGGAAAGCAAATCATCAGCCCATTACCAGCGTCTTTATCGTCAGCGTTTGCGTGAGCAAGGGTTGGTGAAGAAGGAGGTCTGGATATTGCCCGAGCACGCGCCGCTGCTGGTTGCGTTCGAGCGCAAACTACGCCAGCCGCAGTCGATGCTGGTTTCGATGGAAGAGGAGGAGGGTATGAGCATGGCTCAGGTTTGGACTGCCAAGACGCTGCATGAGGCTCTGGTGGCAACGGAACTGTTCCAAAGCGGGCAGGCTGCTATCGAGTTGATTCAGGGCGCCGACGCCAGTCTGCATATCACCATGCGCGAATACGGTGATCTGCCGCTGTTCATCGCTGTATATGGTGAGCAGATCATCGTCGAGGCGCTGCTCTGGCCAGCTGCGGATGTGAACGACTCAGCTGCTTTCAATGAGGAAGTGTTGCGCACGCACAAGCTGTTCCCCCTGTCGTCCATCGGCCTGGAGAAGATGGCCGACGGGCGTGACTGCTACACCATGTTCGGTGCGCTGAGTTCCTATTCCACGCTGTCCGACGTGGTATTCGAGATCGAGCTGTTGGCGGACAACGTGATCAAGGCCACCGAAGCCTACGAAGGCTTCCTCAAGTCCGGCGCCTGAGAGGAGAGACCCCCATGAACGTTTGGAGCAAACTGCTGACTGCGCTGCGTGGCGGCGCTAATGAAATGGGCGAGGCCGTAGTCGATAGTCAGGCACTGCGTATTCTCGATCAGGAAATTCGCGACGCCGACCTCGAGCTGCGCAAGTCCAAGGAAGCGCTGGCCGAGATCATGGCCAAGCACAAGCTGGCCAGCGACAAGGTCAGCAAGAGCGCGGCCAGTATTGCCGAGTACGAACAGTACGCCCTGAAGGCGCTGGACGCCGGCAACGAAACCCTGGCCAAGGAAGTGGCCGAGAAGATCGCCAATCTGGAAGTCGAGCAAGCCAGTGAGCGCGAGCAGGCCGACGGCTTTGCCGCCAGCGTTGCGCAGCTGCGCAAGGCTGTGAGCCAGGCAGAGGGCAATATCAAGCGCCTCAAGCAGCAGGTCGATACGGTCAAGGCCACCGAAAGCGTGCAAAAAGCGCAGATGGCCGTTGCCCAGCGCTACGGCGGTTCGCAGGCCAAGCTGCAGACGGCGGTCGAGTCGCTCGAGCGTATCAAGCAGAAGCAGGCCGAGCGTGGCGCGAAGATGGAAGCCTCGGCCGAACTGGCCGCGACCAGCGCGCCGGACGATTCGCTTGAGGCCAAGCTGCGTGCCGCCGGTATCAAGGCCGACAGTGCCAGCGCCGACAGCGTGCTGGCGCGCCTGAAGGACAAGTCCAAGGCCTGATCAGGCCTGCATGCACCGAAAGGCGCGAGCGATCGCGCCTGCCGTACGGATTCGGGAAAGGAAAGCCATGGAACTCTTCCTGCAGACAGCGCTGTCATTCCCCACCGCCATCTACAGCTTTCTGCTGTGTGTGGCAGTCATTTACTGGCTGGTGGTTGCCGCCGGCCTGCTCGAGGTCGACCTGCTCGACATCGAGGCCGATTCGGTGATGGAGGGCGGCGGCCAGACCGAAGGCCTTGCTGGCCTGCTCTACAAGCTCAAGCTCGACGGTGTACCGGTTACGCTGGTGCTGACGTTGCTGTTCTTCTTCGGCTGGTTCGTCTGCTACTTCATTGAACTCTGGCTATTGCGCCATCTGCCACTGGGCATTCTCCGCTACCCGTTGGGGCTGCTGGTGATCGCCGGCGCTTTTGTCGTGGCAGCGCCGCTGTGCGCGGCAATCTGTCGGCCACTGCGTCCCTTGTTCCACAAGGTCGAAGCAATCAGCAGCAAGTCGGTGTTGGGGCAGGTGGCGGTGGTGCGCAGCGGCAAAGTCACCACGCGCCATGGGGAGGCTGTGCTGGAAGACGGTGGTGCGGGGTTGATCCTGCGCGTGCGTGCTGATGAAGCCCTGGGTTTCAAGCGTGGCGACCGCGTCGTGTTGCTGGAATACCTGGTAGCCGAGCATGCCTATCGGGTCATCACTGAAGAAGAGTTTCGAGGCGTCTAGCCACAATCGGTACGTAACAGACGACTGGCAGGCTACGGCACCGCCGAACCTGCCTGCACAATTAGCAAAGGAGTACAGCAGTAATGGAAAACCTCATCCCCTTCATCGTCGGGGCAGGGCTGGTCGTCCTCTTCGTGATCGCCCTGATCGCGCTGTTCAAGGCGTTCTATATCAAGGTCCCGCAAGGCACCGCGCTGATCGTCAACGACATGAGCTCGACGCCCAAGGTGCACTTCACCGGTTCCCTGGTGTACCCGGTGATCCACCTCAAGGAGTTCATGAAGATCTCCCTGATCACTCTGGAAGTCGACCGCCGTGCCAAGGATGGGCTGATCTGCCGCGACAACATGCGCGCCGACATCACCGTGGCTTTCTACCTGCGCGTTAACGAGACCCAGGAAGACGTGCTCAAGGTGGCCAAGGCCATCGGTGTCGACCGTGCCTCCGACCGTGGCGCGGTCAACGAGCTGTTCAACGCCAAGTTCTCCGAAGCGCTGAAGACCGTCGGCAAGCAGTTCGACTTCGTCGAGCTGTTCGAGAACCGTCAGGACTTCCGTGACCGTATCGTCGAAGTGATCGGTAACGACCTCAACGGTTACGTGCTGGAAGACGTGGCCATCGACTACCTGGAACAGACCTCCAAGGCGTCCCTGGACCCGAGCAACATCCTCGACGCCGAGGGTATCCGCAAGATCACCGAGCTGACCGCCGCGCAGAACGTCATCACCAATGACCTGGAGCGCAACGAAGAGCTGGCGATCAAGAAGAAGAACGTCGAAACCCGCGAGGCGACTCTGTCGCTGGAACGCCAGCAGGCCGATGCCGAAGCACGGCAGAAGCGCGAGATCGAAACCATCCGCGCCCGTGAGGAAGCGGAAACCCTCAAGGTGCGCGAAGAAGAGCGCCTGAAGGCCGAGCAGGCACGCATCCAGACCCAGCAGGAGCTGGATATCCGCGCCGAGAACCATCAGCGTGAAGTGGAGGTGGCGCAGCAGAACCGCCAGCGTGCCGTGGTCATCGAGGTGGAGAAGGTCACCCGCGCCAAGGAGCTGGAAGTGGTCTCCCGCGAGCGCGAGGTCGAGCTGCAGCGCATCGAGAAGGAAAAGGCGCTGGAAGAAGAGCGCAAGAACATCGCCGCCGTGGTGCGCGAGCGTGTGGCGGTCGAGAAGACCGTGGCCCAGGAAGAAGAACGCATCAAGGAAGTGCGCGAAGTGTCCGAGGCCGAGCGCTTGAAGCAGGTCACCGTGCTCAACGCCCAGGCCGAAGCCGAGCAGGAACTGGTGCGTCAGGTCAAGCAGGCCGAAGCCGACGAGACCCGTTCCAAGCACAAGGCTGTGGAAATCAACACCCTGGCCCAGGCCGAGCTGGAAGCGGCTGCCAAGAGCGCCGAGGCCAAGAAGAAGCTGGCCGAAGGTATCGAAGCCGAGCGCGCCGCGCCTGGCCTGGCCGATGCGCGTGTGCGTGAAGTCACTGCCGCGGCCAAGGAGAAGGAAGGTCTGGCCGAGGCCCGCGTACAGGCCGAGCGCCTGATCGCCGAAGCCAAGGGTGAGCAGGAGAAAGGTCTGGCCCAGGCACGTGTTACCGAGGCGCAAGCAGCCGCCAAGGAAAAAGACGGCCTGGCCGATGCCAAGGTGCTGGAAGAGAAGCTCGGCGCCCAGGCACGCGGCGAGGAGCAGCTCGGTACCGCCAAGGCCAAGGCCACCCAGGATCTGGGTATGGCCGAAGCGCAGGTGCTGCTGGAGCGCCTCAACGCCGAAGCCGAAGGTCTGGGCAAGAAGTTCGGTGCCCTCGATGCACTCAGCGACAACGCGCGCCAGCACGAGGAGTTCCGCATGCAGCTGGAGAAGAACTTCGAGGAAGCCATGGCGGCCATCGCCGCCAACAAGGACATCGCCAAGGATCAGGCCGAAGTGCTGTCCACTGCGCTGGCCAAGGCGAAGATCGAGATCGTCGGCGGCGAGGGCGACTTCTTCAACTCCTTCGCCAAGTCGCTGTCGGTGGGCAAGGCCATCGAAGGCGTGGTCGGCAAGAGCCCGGTGGTGCAGGACGTGATTTCCCGCCTGCTGGCTGGCAAAGCAGCCCCGGTCGCCCCGAGCGCGGGCTCGGAGCAAGCCTGAGCCTAGGGTGGGCAGCGCGCAGCTTGTCCACCGCTTGCATCGCTAAAGGTGGACAGAAAGCGTTGCCCACCCTAGCGATCATCAATTCAATGCCAGGTCTGGTGGAAGGCGCTTGAGCGGCTCAAGCCATCCCACGGTCCTACCGTTCGACCAATCAGGGACTACGCAATGTCAGAATCAAGAGACTACCTGGAGATGACCTTTCGCTCGATCCAGTGCTTCAGCAACGACGGCCGCCTGGATGCGCAGGAGCTCAAGAGTCTGCTGGAGATCGCCGAGCGCGATGGCGTGATCGACGATAACGAAGTCCGGGTGCTGCGCAAGATCATCGCCCAGGTCCGCCCCGAGGAAATCGACGCGGCGCTGCGCGACAAGATCGCCATCGTCGAGCAGAAGATCGGCGCGTAAGCCACCGGGTGGCTTGCCCACCCGCAGTGCGGCCCTCACCGGCGCACTACGTATTTCTCAGCAGCCTCAGCGCACGGCGCGGGCGAGGCTGCTCGATGCCGCATATCCAGGAAGAACACGATGTCGGACGTACAGACACAGGACGTATTGGACAAGGCTGTCGCCGAGGGCGGCGCCTACGAGGTGCTGCACAAGCGCCTGCAGGAGCAGGGCCAACGCCTGCGCGGACTGACCGAAACGCTCAACGGCCAGCGCCTGGCCGAGTTCGGCAGCAGCGCGATGGAGGCCATCGGTCGGGTGCGTATCCGTACCGAAAACAACTGCATCGCCCGCGACATCGTCCAGGTCGGTGACTGCCTGCTATTCGGCTACAACGTGTTCATCGGCCTGAAGAAGGAAACCACGGTTTCCGACGTGTTCTCCCTCTACCGCCTGGTGCAGGGGGCGGAAGGCTTCGAGGCCGAGCCGGTCGCGCTGGACGGTTCGTTCCTGGCCCAGGCCAGCTTCGTCGCCGACTTCAACGAGCTGTACACCTACTACAAGAACACCCGCCTGCTGCAGCTGGCCATCCGCGACGGCAAGCTGCTGGCGAGTTTTCAGATCGGCGAGCGGGTCAGCGACATTCGCGTGTTCCGCTGGTCGATCTCGGTCGATGGTCGCGAGGTGCGCTACATCGACAACCGCGGTGAGCGCGATATCGCCTTGCCCGCGCCGTTCGATTTCGAATGGCAGAAAACTTCCCGCGAGATGGTGGTCACCGGCCGCCATCCGCACATGAACATTCTCGACACCGTGTTCGTCGAGACCGTCGGTGGCGACCTGACCATCAAGGTCGAGAACAACACCCAGGACGGTCTCGGTATCTACCGCGAGCCGGTGGTGGACAAGACCCAGTCGCTGGACGACGCGCAGATTGAGTACGCGCGCCTGGGCAGTCTGATCCTGCTCAAGGTGCTGCCGTACCGCGAGGAGCAGTGGCGCTACCTGGTATTCAACAGCCTGACCAATCAGGTCGAGCGCATCGACGCCATTGGCCTGGCCTGCGTGCAGCTGCCGGAAGACCACGGCATCATCTTCCCCGGTGGTTACTACCTGCAGAGTGGTGAGTACAAGACCTTCGAACAGCCCATGGACGGCATGCGCTTCAAGCGCTCGGTGCGCTCGCCCAACGGCGAGGACGTGCAATACATCTTCTACCATCCGGAAGAAGGCCGTTCGGCGCTGTTCACCTACAACATGATCAAGCGTCAGTTGCACAACCCGATCTTCGGCCACGGTTACGCGCGCCTGGAAGACGGGCGCATGGTGATCTTCTCCGCCGAGGGCAGCGAGCCGACGCGCATCCACCCGATGCAGATCTGGCAGACGCCGTTCGAGAGCGACGACTACGCCGCCCGTCAGCCGGCGCGCAGCGGCTTCTTCGGGCGTATCGGCAATGCCGAGCTGGTACGTGGAGTGTCCGACCTGCTCAACCTCAGCCGCGAGATCGACAGTCGCGAAGTGTCGGTGGCGCGCTACACCCAGCTGTGTCAGAACACCCGCCGCCTGTTCGACGTTTACCACTGGCTGGATGACGCCCAGTGCGCCGAGCTGGCGCCGCTGTTGCGCGAAGTGGCCGCCACCTCCGAGCTGGTGCTCGACGAGTTCGAGAAGGTCGAAAGCATCCGCCAGCAATCGGCGCGGGCCATGGCCGAGGCCGAGACACGGCACAAGAGCCTGCTTTCCAGCCTGCTGGTGGACAGTTGGGACGAGGTGCAGCACTTCGTCGAGGCGCTCAACGCGATCAATGCCCAGCGCGGCCAACTGCTGACCATCCGCGACTACCGCTACATCGATGTGGCGCGTATCGACGCCATGGAAACCGAGTTGCTCGAAGCGCAGGATCGTGTGGCTACGGCTACCTCTGCCTTTCTTGCCAGCGATGCGGCGCTGCAACCCTACGTGCAGCAACTCGGTGAACTGGACGCCCTGGCGCAGAAGGCCGAGAGCGTCACCCAACTGAGCGAGCCGCTGGCCGAGATGCAGGCCATGGCCGGCAATCTGGACATGCTCTCCAGCCTGATGGCCTCGTTGAAGATCGACGACGCCACCCAGCGCACCGCCATCGTCGAGTCGATTTCCGAGGTCTACGCCCACCTCAACCAGGCCAAGGCGCGTGCCGAACAGCGGCGCAAGGGCCTGGGCTCGGCCGAGACCGTGGCGCAGTTCGGTGCCCAGTTCAAACTGTTCAGCCAGGGCATCACCAACGCCCTGGCGCTGGCCCAGGACCCGGAAAAGTGCGACGAGCAGTTGTCGCGCCTGCTGGTGCAGCTCGAAGAGCTGGAAAGCCAGTTCGGCGATCACGAAGAGTTCTTGAGCGACATTCTCGGCAAGCGTGAAGAGCTGTTGGAGACCTTCGAGTCGCACAAGCAGAGCCTGCTTGATGACCGCCAGCGCCGCGCCCAGGGCGTGCTCGACGCCGCCCAGCGCATCCTCGACAGCCTGGGCCGGCGCACCGCGCGCCTGACCCAGATGGAAGAGCTCAATTCCTTCTTCGCCGCCGACCCGCTGATTCTCAAGCTGCGCGAGATGGCCGAGCGCCTGCGCGAGCTGAAAGACAGCGTCAAGGCCGATGACGTCGAAGCGCGCCTCAAGGCGGCCCGCGACCAGGCAGTGCGCGCCCTGCGCGACAAGAGCGAGCTGTTCGAAGAGGGCGGCAACGTCATCAAGCTTGGCCCGCGTCACCGCTTCAGCGTCAACACCCAGGAACTCGATTTGACCCTGATGCCGCGTGGCGATGGCCTGTACCTGCATCTGACCGGCACCGACTTCCTTGAACCGTTGCGTGATGAAGCTCTGGAAGCGCTGCGTGACTACTGGCAGGTGTCGCTGGAGTCCGAGTCACCCTCGCTGTACCGCGCCGAATACCTCGCAGGCTTGGTGCTCGAGGCTGCTGTGGCCGGCCGTGAAGGGCTCAGCCTGGATCTGCTCAAGACCCAGCTTGCGCAGCCGGAGAACCTGACCCGCCTGATCCGCGATTTTGCCGCGCCACGCTATAAGGATGCCTACGAGAAGGGCATCCACGACCACGACGCGGCGCTGATCCTCAGCCAACTGCTGCCGCTGCGTGAAAGTGCCGCTCTGCTGCGCTTTGCGCCCACCGCGCGCGGCTTTGCCGCATTGTTCTGGAACCGTTGGGGCGCGGACATCGAGGCCGAACTGTGGCCGGAGCGGGCGCGTAGCAGCCTGCACCTGCGCCAGCTGTTCGGCAGCGAGGATGGCGTGCGCCGTCTGCAGGATGAAATCGATACGGCGATGCAGCGCTTCCTCGCCCAGCATCCGCTGCCGGTGGATGCTGCGCAGCGTCAGGCGGCTGCGGCCTATCTGATCGAGGAATTGGCGGCCAAGCCCGTCGAGTTCACCTTCAGCAAGTACGCCCGCCAGTTGCTCGACAGCCTGCAGCAGCGTATGCAGGCCAGTCACGTCTGGGACGACTACCGCGCCGCCCTGGACAACCTGCGCGGCCGGCCGCAGCAGCGTTGGTCGCTGGTGCAGACCTGGCTCGACGGCCTGTGCGCGCAGGACGAAGCGCTGCGTGAGCTGGTCGACTACGTGCCCGAGGCCATCGCCATCAGCCTGCTCGATGACGACTTCCCGCGGCGCTTCACCGAAGTTGACCTGCGCTTCACCGTCAGCGGGCTGCTCGGCGACCATCCGCGTGTGCAGGGCGGCAAGCTGGTGCTGGCCATCGACGATTACTTCGCCCGCCTGCAGCAGCATCTGGATCACTTCGTGCCGCAGCTGCAGCGCTACCAGACGCTGCGCCAGGAGGTCATCAACCGCGAGCGCGAGGCGCTGCGTCTGGCCGAGTTCAAGCCACGGCCGCTGTCGTCCTTCGTGCGTAACAAGCTGATCAACGACGTGTACCTGGGTTTCATCGGCGACAACCTGGCCAAGCAGATGGGCACCGCCGGCGAGAACAAGCGCACCGACCTGATGGGCCTGTTGATGCTCATCTCGCCGCCGGGCTACGGCAAGACCACCCTGATGGAGTACGTGGCGCATCGCCTGGGGCTGATCTTCATGAAGGTCAACGGCCCGGCGCTGGGCCATGAGGTGCGCTCCATCGACCCGGCGCAGGCGCCGGACGCCACCTCGCGCCAGGAGTTGGAAAAGCTCAACCTGGCGCTGGAGATGGGCAACAACGTGATGCTGTATGTCGACGACATCCAGCACACCCACCCCGAGTTCCTGCAGAAATTCATCTCCCTGTGCGACGGCACCCGGCGTATCGAAGGCGTGTGGAAGGGCAAGACCAAGACCTACGACATGCGCGGCAAGAAGTTCTGCGTGGTGATGAGCGGCAACCCGTACACCGAGTCCGGCGAGGTCTTCAAGATTCCGGACATGCTCGCCAACCGCGCCGACATCTACAACCTCGGTGACACCCTGGGCGGCATGCAGGAGGCCTTCGCGCTCTCCTACATCGAGAACAGCCTGACCTCCAACCCGGTGCTGGCGCCGCTGGCCACCCGCGACATGGCTGATGTCTACCGCTTCGTCGCCAAGGCCGAGGGCAAGCCGTTCTCCGCCAACGAGCTGAGCCACACCTACAGTGCCGCCGAGATCAACGAGATCAGCTCGACCCTGCAGCGCCTGATGCAGGTGCGTGATGTGGTCGGCCGAGTCAACCAGCAGTACATCGTCAGCGCCGCACAGGCCGATCAGTACCGTACCGAGCCGCCGTTCAAGCTGCAGGGCAGCTACCGCAACATGAACAAGATGGCGGAGAAGATCAGCTCGGTGATGAACGATGCCGAACTGCTGCAGCTGATCGCCGACCACTACCAGGGCGAGTCGCAACTGCTCACCACCGGCGCCGAGGAGAACCTGCTCAAGCTGGCCGAGCTGCGCGGTAATCAGACCCCTGAGCAGAGCGAGCGCTGGGCGCAGATCAAGCGTGATTTCATGCGCAACAAGGCCATGGGCGGTAGCGACAGCGATGTTGGCGGCCGCGTGGTGGCGCAGCTCAACGATCTGGTGGAGAGCGTGCGCGGCCTCGGCGCGGGCAAGCCTGCCGCGGAGGCGCCGGGCATCCCCTGGGAGCAGTTGCTGGCCGGGCTGGACAACCTGGGCAAGCTGCGCCCGCAGGTGGAGGTGGTTGCGCCGCCACAGCCGGGCACGCAAAAATTGCTCGAGAACCTGGCCGACAGCCTGGAAAACAGCTTCCTGCCGCTGATCAAGGCGATGGACAAGAAGATCGACATCGATTTGCGTACCCATAACCGCATGCTGGAAATCTCCACGCAACTGCGTGACCTCGGCACGCTGCTCGGCAACGAGCAGCGCAGCGACGCAGCGGATGACGAGGCGCCGTGAGGCGAGGCTGGCTGGTTGAGTTGCGTCCGCTGCTGCTGATCAGCGGCGCGATGCTGTCGGTGCAACTGGCCAATAGCGCCCTTGGCGGCGCCTTGAATCTCTGGGGGCTGGTGCCCCGGCATGTCGAGGCGTTGCCGGGCATATTCCTGGCGCCCTGGCTGCATGGCAGCTGGGCGCATCTGCTCAGCAATCTCAGCGGTCTGCTGGTACTCGGCAGTCTGGTGTTGCTGCGTTCGCAGCGCGATTTCTTCTTCGCCAGCGCCTTCATCATCATTGGCAGCGGCGTGCTGGTCTGGCTGTTCGGTCGTACCGGCCTGCATGTCGGCGCCAGTGGCTGGCTGTTCGGCTTCTGGGGCCTGTTGCTGGCGCGGGCCTGGTTCGAGCGCAGCCTGCTCGATCTGCTGCTGGCCGTGCTGGTGTTCTTTCTCTACGGCGGCTGGTTCTTCGGCTTGTTGCCGCGTGCCGGCGTTTCTTTCGAATACCACCTGGCGGGGGCTTTCTGCGGCGTGCTTTACGCTGCTTTGAGTCGTCGCCGTCTCACTCGATGAAAAGGATTTTGCATGGACTTCAACCGTCTCGATCAGCAACTGCGTGACAGTCTGGCCGACCTGCGACTGAGCAACGAGGAGCGTGACGAGCTGCGCCAGCTGGGCAGCGAGCTGAGCAGCGACCAGGTGCGCTTCATGCGCAACCGTGCCTTCGCCCTGGCCCGTGAACTGATGCAGGAGCCGGCCAATGTCGAGCCGGTACTGAAATGGCTGGAACAGGTGGTCAAGACCCTCGATAGCGTCGGTAATGCCCCGCGTGTGGAGTACGCCACGGCGCACTTCAGCCCTGGTGAGAGTTGCCGGCGCAAGATTCGCGAGCTGTGCCGCCAGGCGCGCAAGAGCGTGGAAATCTGTGTTTACACCATCTCCGATGATCAGCTCAGCGAAGAAGTGCTCGCCTGCCATGAACGCGGCATCGCCGTGCGCGTGATCAGCGACAACGAAAAACAGTTCGATGCCGGCAGCGACATCCAGTGGCTGCGTGAAAAGGGTGTACCACTGCGTATCGACGCCGGGCCGTACCATATGCACCACAAGTTTGCCCTGTTCGATGGCCGCCTGCTGCTCAACGGCAGCTTCAACTGGACGCGCAGTGCCAGCACCAGCAACGAGGAAAACCTGTTGGTGATCGACCATCCGCAACTGGTGGCGGCGTACAGCCGTGAGTTCGAAGAACTCTGGGCGCGCTACGAAGGTAACTGATGAACCATCCCCACGCCCGTCAGCTCCTTGGCTTCTATCGCAGTTGTTACCTGGCCGATAGTCGCGACCTGGACCTGGACAACCTCGGCAAGTTGCCCGGCAAGCGCTGGGCCTGGCTCGACGGGCGTGAAGAACTGGCCAGTGGTGGTGTGCCGCTGCTGCCCTTGTCGGCCGAGCTGGGGCGGGAATTGGCCGAGGCGCAGGCGCTGTATCAGCGCGAGTTGCAGCTGATCTACGGTGTGCTGCCGGTCTGTGGCCGCCTGCAATTGGAGGCCGGTGGTTCGCAAGCGATCTGCGGCCCGCTGTTCTATTACGAGGCCAGCCTGCAGCCGACCGCCGACGGGCAGGCGCAGTTGCTCAGCATCGATCCGCAACAGGTGCGGGCCAACTGGCGCCTGTTGCGTCGTCTGTTCGATGAGAGCGGTGCCGATAGCCTGGATGGTTTACCGTTGCCTGTGGGCGTTCTGGATGCGGCCGCGCTCGGGCAGTTGCTCGCCTGGGTGGCGCGCAATACGCAGGTGCGCGATGTCAGCGCAGCTGCTGGCTTTCCGCAACTGGTGGACGGTGCGACGCTGGCCCAGGCTCAGCGTCGGCGCAGCCTGTCGCTTCAGGCCGGTGCGTTGGTTGCCCTGGTGCCGCGTGGCAGTGGTAGCCGTGGTATCGCCCATGAGCTGCAGCTGTTGCAGGAGTCGCCGCAACTGTCGCCAGCACTGTTGCAGTTGCTCGGAGAGACACCTGCGCAGCAGGCGCCGGGCTCTGCCAGTACACCGCAACGTCTGCCGGCGCAGCTCAGCCTGGCGCAATGCCGTGCACTGGAAAATGCCGCACGTCACCCGCTGAGTCAGATATCCGGGCCGCCCGGTACCGGCAAGAGCTACAGCCTGGCGGCGCTGGCGCTGGACCGCTACCTGCAAGGCGAGAGCGTGCTGCTGGTCAGCCGCAGTGCTCAGGCGGTAAGAGTCATCGCACACAAGCTGCGCGAGGATTTCGGTCTGCGCGAAGGCATCCTCGAAGGTGACGGCCAGAGCCTGCGTCAGGCACTGCGAGAACGATTGCAGCGCATGCTGCAGGGCGAGATTTCCGATGTTTCCGAGCAGCTCGAAGCGCGCCAGCGCGGCGAGCTTGAGGTGTTGCAGCAGGCTGAGCGGCGATTGTCGGAGGACTTCCGCAAGCGCTGTGAGCAGGCGGTGCGCTGGAGTCGCCTGCTGCTGCGCGCCGGGCGTGGCAGCCTGCCTTTCTGGCGGCGCTGGCTGCAGGTGCCCTGGGTACGCAGGCGTATCGGCACCAGCGTACGTCCATGGGCGTTGCTGGACGAGTTGCGTGATTGTCAGCAGCGTCGCCAGCGTCTTGGTCGTGAGCACCTCAACAGCCATCACAGCCTGGCGCTCAAGCGTCTGCTGATGACTGATCGGGGAATGTTTGTGCGTTATAACCAGGCCATTCGCGCGCGCAATTCGCAGCGTCAGCTGGCCTTGTTCGAAGGCATCGACCCGGCGCGACTACTGGCTGCATTTCCCATCTGGGTGGTGACGCTGGACGAGCTGCACCGTCTGCTGCCATTGCATGCGCAGCTGTTCGACGTGATGGTGATGGACGAGGCGACCCAGTGCGACATCGCGTCGGCGCTGCCGGCTTTCCAGCGTTGCAAGCGGGCGGTGGTGACTGGCGATGCGCGCCAGTTGCGGCATATCTCCTTTCTCTCCCGCGTGCGCGAGACGCAGCTGTTGCAACGCGCCGGCCTGCAGGCCGAGGAGCGTGAAGCCTGGAGCTACCGCGACAACAGCGTGCTCGATCTGGTCGGCCTGCAGCTGGCCAGCCAGGAGGCTGTGGTGTTTCTCGACGAGCACTTTCGCAGTCGCCCGGCGCTGATTCGCTTCAGCAATGAGCTGTTCTACGACCAGCGCCTGCGGGTGATGAAGGAGCGTCCCGGCGCTGAGGCCTGCGACAGTCTGCAGTTGCTGCGTGTCGCCGGGCAGCGGGGGAGCAATGGCATCAACGAGGCGGAGGTCGAGCGGGTGCTCGAACTGCTCGTCGAGCACCTCGACACGTATCGTGACAGCCCGCTCAAGCCCAGCGTCGGTGTGCTGTCGCCGTTTCGCGATCAGGTCGAACGCATCCGCGTGCGTATCGGTGAAACGTTACCATTGGAGCTGTTGCGCGAGTTTCGTCTGCTGGTGGATACGCCTTACGGTTTCCAGGGCGAAGAACGCGACCTGATGATCCTCAGTTTCGCCATCGACGCCGAGTCGGGTCAGGCGGTCAGTTACCTGAACCGGGCCGATCTGTTCAACGTTGCCATCACCCGTGCCCGTGAGCGTCAGGTGCTGTTGTTCAGCGGGAACGAACGCCAGTTGCCGGCAACCCATCTGCTGCGCCGCTATGTGGAGTATCAGCAGAAGCCCGGTGCCCTCTGGCAGGCCGGGGCGGCCGATGTCGCTCGCCAGGCATTGTGTCGGGCATTGCAGGCGCAGGACGTCAGCGTGTGGAATCACTATCCACTGGCCGGACAAGTGCTGGACCTGTTTTGCCGCCGCGGTGACAAGTGTCTGGCCATCGACCTGATCGGCTTCCCTGGCGAGGGGGAAGGTTTTCTCGAACTGGAGCGTTATCTGGTGCTGGCACGCGCAGGCCTGGAGACGCTGCCGCTGAGCTATGGTCTGTGGCACGAGGCACCGGAGCAGGCGCTGCAGGCGGTGCTGGCTCGTTTGTAAGCCTGCGCTCAGGCGGTGGCGACTGGCTGTGCCTGCACCTGGCCCCAGCTGCGCCAGGCGTCGTCGTCGTTCAGGCATTGGAACAACTGGCTCTGCAGGCGTTGATAACGAGGTGGATCGCTGTCTTTCAGCGCGGCGATGCTCTGATGCAGGCGCTGCAGGTTGGTCGTGCCACAGCTGCCGATCAGCGTGTGAAAGTCGATGAAAGCGAAGGCTTCCTCCAGTCGCTCGGCATCGAGATAGGCCGTCAGCAGCGCATCTTTCAGGTCTCCTTCTGCACGCTCCTGCTGCAGCAGGTCCCTGGCGTTCTCGAGTTCGCCCATGGCGATCAGCGCTCTGGCGATCTCGCTGTAGAGGTAGGGTGCATCCTCGGCCGGGATGCCTTCGTCTGTGTCCAGTTGCTGGCGCAGCCGTTGTAACCGATCTCGGGCCGCTTCTGCTTCGCCCAGTTCATTCAGCAGTTGGGCGTGAATGAGGCCTTCGGTGAGGCTGTCCTCGGGTTTCAGTTCAGCCTGAAGGCCTTCGGCCTCTTCGAGGAAACTGCGCACCGACCAACTGTCGCGTTGGTGCGCTGGTCGCTTGGCCTGTTCGCGCAGCAGATGGCGCAGGTGATGCAGGCGCAGGTCTGGCCATGAGGCCTTGCCTTGCTCGCCGGCGAGCAGGCGTTCGGCCTGGCGCTGCAGGCGGCTCGCCCACGAGCTATTGGCCTCTGCGTGCTCCTCGGCCAGGCTCAGAAGCAGCCAGTGCTGGGCGGACGTTTCCAGCTGCTGCAGTTCTCGCTCCAGCAGTTGCTCGGCCTGGATCGTCTCGCCGCGTTGTGCGTACCAGCCGGCCAGGCATTGCAGCAACTCTGCCGCCAGCCCAGCCCTGGTGGTTTCGAGCAGGCGCTCCATCAGTTCGGGGCGCTGAGCCTCGATGAAGTGTTCGAAGAGCTGCCTGGTGTCGATCAGGTAGGTTTTCGAGCGTTCCGTTTGCCCAAGTACCATCAGTGCATCGTCATACTGGCCGTGGGCGGCCAGCAGTTCGACGATGTGGTGCCTGGGCAGGTCGTCGCGCTGGGCCAGTTTCAACAGATGTGCATAACGCTGCAGCTCGGCCAGTGTCTGCAGCAGGGGGTTCCAGCTGAAGTCGAACTCCGCATCGCTGCCGAGCATCGTTTCGACCTTGTGCAATGCCGCGTCGGCCAGATCTGGCTGTTGGCACGCGTCACGCAAGCGAGCGAGGTCCAGCAACTGTAGCTCAGTGAGTGGCTCGCCGGCGTCCAGGGCATTCAGCGCCTCACGGGCATCGTCCACCCTGTCTTCGGCCAGCAGCAGCTTGCTTTGAATCAGCGGCGAATTGCAGCCGGTAACGCCGAAGCGCCTCTGCACCTCGAGCGCCTTGGTGCAATCGCCTCTTTCCACCAGCTCCCGTTGCATCGTCTGCAGCGCTTGGTCGCGGTAGGGCGACTCAAGTTTCCAGAGCAGCGCCACGGCCTCTTCTTCGCGATCCAGCAGCATGAGCCTGGCACAGAGCGAAGCGTGGGCGAGATGCCAGGCGTCGCCCCACAACTGGGCGGCCATCTGCAACGCCAGATCGGGGGCGCTGAATTGCAGGGCGTAGATGCGATTGAGTTGAGTGGCCTCGGTGAGGGTAAGGCGGGCGCCACCGCCTTGTAGTTCGAGCCTTGGTTCTTCAGGTGTATTGACCAGGTGCAGAACGGCCAGAATCACTACGACGGCGACGATTGCAACGAACAACTCCACGGTGATTTCCTTATCAGTTAACGCTCCCTGTCCGGCCGCTCGACAACGCCCGGGTGGGGCGTCTTATACAGATTGCCAGACCGCCTGACAACCTTGTTCCCGTGCATTTGCCAACCGGTTCAGAGGCCTTGCGCCTGCGCTGGGTTGTACGCTGTCGCCGCGCCAATTGTTTAGGTTGGCTTGACGAACGAAACGAGAATGGCCTAGGTCTTCTGATAGATCATTACCGTGCCGGGGGGCTCATGACACTGCGTAATGCTGTTCAACTGATTACCTATCCCGACCGCCTGGGACGCAACCTAGGCGAACTTTACCAACTGCTGGACCGGCACCTGGGCGATGCCTTGGGCGGCGTGCATATCTTGCCGCTGTACCCGTCCAATGCCGATGGCGGCTTCTCGCCTCTGACGCACATGGAGGTGGATCCGCGCTATGGCGACTGGGCGGATGTCGAACGTATCTCCGCGCGTTTCGACCTGTGCGTCGACCTGGTGATCAGCCATATCGCCGACGAGTCGCCGGAGTTCCTCGATTTCGTCGCGCGCGGCCAGGACTCGCCCTACGCCGACCTGTTCGTGCTGGTCGACAGCTTGGGCGAGATCACCCATGACGACCTGGCCAAGATCCATATCCGCAAGGAGAAGGAGCCGTTTCGCGAGGTACGGCTGGCCAATGGCGAAACCTGCCGGGTCTGGTGCACCTTCACCGAACGGCAGATCGACCTCAACTACGATTCGCCGCAAACCTACCAGTTGATGGAACAGTACATGGCCTTTCTCGCCGCGCGTGGGGTCAAGCTGTTCCGTCTGGACGCCTTCGGTTACACCACCAAGCGCATCGGCACCAGTTGCTTCCTGGTGGAGCCGAACGTCTATCGCATCCTCGAATGGTTTCGCGAAACCGGGGCCAAGTACGAGACCGAGATGCTCCCGGAGGTGCACGACCATATCAGCTATCAGTACGCCATCTCGCGCAGGCAGATGCGCCCCTATGCGTTCGCCCTGCCACCGCTGGTGCTGCACGCTTTGCTCACGGGCAGCAGCCGCTACCTCAAGCACTGGCTGCGTATGTGTCCGCGCAATCAGATCACCGTGCTCGATACCCACGACGGCATCTGCATTCCGGATGTCGAGGGCATGTTGCCCGAGGCGCAGATCCAGTACCTGGTCGATGAGATCTCGACGCGCAGTGCCGACCCGATCATGCGCCGCTCGGCGGTGAACGCGCACAGCGTCGGTGCCATCTATCAGCTGACCTGCACTTTCTACGAGGCGCTGATGCGCAACGACGAGGCCTATATCGCCGCGCGGGCCATCCAGTTCTTCACCCCTGGCATTGCGCAGGTCTACTACGTCGGCCTGCTCGCGGGCTGTAATGACTTCGATCTGCTCGAGCAGACGGGAGAGGCGCGCGACGTCAACCGCCACTTCTACAGCCTGGAGGAGGCCGAGCAGGCTTTGCAGCAACCGCTGGTGCAGCGGTTGCTGGCGCTGATGCGTTTCCGTTGCCAGCACCCGGCCTTCGACGGGCGTTTCGAGCAGAACTATGCGGCGGACGACCAGCTCGCGCTGGCCTGGCGTCATGGCGAGCATTACTGCCGCCTGCACCTCGATCTGAGCAGCCTGCAGGCGAGCATCGAGTACAGCGACGAGCAGCGCGGGATCTGCCACATGACCTGCTGAAGGTCGGCGGGGGCCATGCTTTCGCGGTAGACTTGCGCTCTTTCGACCAGCCAAGAAGCCCGCCATGGCCCTGCCATCGACCACCTACAAGATCGACCTGAACCTCACCGATATGGATCGCAGCGTCTATCAGAACCTGCGTTTCACCGTCGCCCGCCATCCATCGGAGACCGAGGAGCGCCTGGCCGCGCGATTGATCGCCTATGCGTTGTTCTACGATGAGCAACTGGCTTTCGGCCGTGGCCTGTCGGACGTCGACGAGCCAGCGTTGTGTGAAAAGAGCCTGGACGATCGCGTGCTGCACTGGATCGAAGTCGGCCAGCCGGACAGCGAGCGCATGACCTGGTGCTCGCGGCGTACCGAGAAGTTCAGCCTGGTCGCCTACGGCAACCTGCGCGTGTGGCAGGGTAAGTGCCTGGACCCGGTGCGCAGCCTGAAGAACATCAACGTCGTCGCCCTCGGCCAGGAGGCGCTGGCCGAGCTGTCGCTGGACCTGCCGCGCTCGCTGAGCTGGAGTGTGATGATCAGCGACGGCGAGCTGTTCGTCACCGACGAACGCGGCCAGCACGAAATTCCCCTGGAGTGGCTGGCTGGTGAGCGCTGAGCCATCGCACGTTTGGCGCCCTCTCCCCCGGCCCCTCTCCCGCAAGCGGGCGAGGGGAGACAAGCCAGAGCCGTAGCCCGGATGCAATCCGGGGCCGCCTGCACCTAATCCCCGGTTTGCATCCGGGTTACACCTGAAAAGCGACCCTTTGTTCATGCGTATCGAATCCCGTCCTTTGCCCGCCCAGTTGCCCGATCTGGGTAACCTGCCGCCACTGCTGACCCGTCTCTACGCCGCCCGTGGTGTGCAGTCCGCCGAGGAACTGGACAAGGGCCTGGCACGGCTGATTCCGTATCAGCAGCTCAAGGGTATGGGCGAGGCGGTGGAGCTGCTGGTTGAGGCGTTGCAGCAGCGCCAGCGCATCCTTATCGTTGGCGACTTCGACGCCGATGGCGCCACCGCCAGCACCGTCGGTGTGCTCGGCCTGCGCCTGCTCGGCGCGGCACATGTCGACTACCTGGTGCCGAATCGCTTCGAGTACGGCTATGGCCTGACCCCGGAGATCGTCGCGGTGGCGCTGCAGCGTCAGCCCGATCTGCTGATGACCGTGGACAACGGCATCTCCAGTGTCGACGGCGTGGCCGCAGCCAAGGCGGCCGGGCTCAAGGTGCTGGTCACCGATCACCACTTGCCGGGCCACGAGCTGCCGGCGGCCGATGCCATCGTCAATCCCAACCAGCCCGGGTGTGACTTCCCGAGCAAGGCGCTGGCCGGGGTCGGGGTGATGTTCTATGTGCTGCTGGCGCTGCGCGCGCGGCTGCGCGAGCTGGGCTGGTTTGCCGGGCGCCAGGAGCCGAACCTGGGCGAACTGCTCGATCTGGTGGCGCTGGGCAGCGTCGCCGACGTGGTGCCGCTGGATGCCAACAACCGCATCCTCGTCCATCAGGGCCTCGCACGGATTCGCGCCGGGCGCGCACGGCCGGGGCTGCGCGCGATTCTCGAAGTGGCCGGACGCGATCACCGGCGCATCACCTCCACCGATCTCGGTTTCATCCTCGGCCCGCGACTGAATGCAGCCGGGCGCCTGGACGACATGAGCCTGGGCATCGAGTGCCTGCTCTGCGACGACGAGGCGCTGGCGCGCGATATGGCGGTGCAGCTCGATCAGCTCAATCAGGACCGCAAGGCCATCGAGCAGGGCATGCAGCGCGAGGCGCTGGCGCAGCTCAAGGATCTGCCCGTGGCGGATATGCCGTTCGGCCTGTGCCTGTTCGAAGCGGACTGGCACCAGGGCGTGATCGGTATTCTCGCCTCGCGCCTCAAGGAGCGTTATCACCGCCCGGCCATCGCCTTCGCCGATGCCGGCGACGGCATGCTCAAGGGCTCGGCGCGTTCGGTGCCGGGGCTGCATATCCGTGATGCGCTGGACGCCGTGGCGGCCAAGCATCCGGGGCTGATCAGCAAGTTCGGCGGGCACGCCATGGCCGCCGGCCTGTCGCTGCCGCAGGCCAACTTCGGCGCCTTCGCCGCGGCCTTCGATGCCGAGGTGCGCCGCCAGCTCAACGAGGATGACCTCACCGGCCGGCTGCTCTCCGATGGTCAGCTCGACGCCACCGAATTCCACCTGGAGCTGGCCCGCGCGCTGCGCAATGCCGGGCCCTGGGGACAGCACTTCCCCGAGCCGCTGTTCCATGGCGTGTTCCAGATCGTGGGCCAGCGTATCGTCGGCGAACGTCACCTGAAACTGGTACTCAAGACCGAGTGTGGCAGCGTGCAGCTCGATGGCATCGCCTTCAACATCGATCGCGAGGTCTGGCCCAACCCCACGCTGCGCTGGGCCGAGCTGGCCTACAAGCTCGACCTCAACGAGTTCCGCGGCAACGAAAGCGTGCAACTGATGGTGGCGCATATCGCCCCGCGCTGAGGCGGGGCAGGGGGGGCCTCAGTCCGCCAGTTCGGCCAGCACCTGACGCAGGCGCTCACGGTTGGCCGGCGAGCAGGGCAGGATCGGCGCGCGAACCTCATCGCCGCACAGCCCCTGCAAGGCGAGGGCGGCTTTCACCGCCGCCGGATTGGCCTCACTGAAGGCCGCCTGTATCCAGGGCAGCAGACGGTAGTGCAACTGCCGGGCGCCGGGCAGATCACCCTGCGTGATGCATTCATGCAGGCGTGTGTAAAGGTCGGTGCGCACGTTCGCCGAGGCCGAGATGGCGCCATGACCACCCAGGCACAGGGTGCTGAATATCTGCGTATCCTCACCGGTCAGCACCTGCACCTGACCGTCAGCGATCAGTGCCATGGTGGTTTCGCTGTCGCCTGCGCAATCCTTGATGGCCTGAATGTTGGGATGACGAACGATGCGTCGTAGCGTTTCACGCTCGATGCGCACGCCGGTGCGATAGGGAATGTCGTAGAGCACCAGCGGCACCGTGGCCGCGTCGGCCAGGGTGCTGAAGAAGTGCTCCAGCCCCGCCTGGGATGGCCGAATGTAGTAAGGCGCCGGCACCAGCAGCCCGGCCAGCGGGCGGTGCTGGATCTCCCGCTGCAGGTCGAGCAAGGCATTCAATTGATTGCCGGCCAGGCCCATGATCACCTGGTGCGGAGCTGCCTGGCGCAATACCGCATCGAGTACGGCGAGCTGTTCCTCCTGACTCAGGGCCGCTGCTTCGCCTGTGGTGCCGCAGACCACCAGGCCGGTTGCGCCATCGGCGAGCAGGCGCTGCACCAGTCGATCGAGACTGGCGAAATCGACTTCGCCGTTGCGAAACGGGGTGGCCAGGGCGACCCAGATACCATTGAAACTGGACATGCGAAACTCTCCTTGCGACTGACCGTCTGGTCGCCGTCAGGGAGGGTGCGGGGTACGAGCGGGAGGGAGATGCAACCTGGCGCTTGTCCTGTCAGCCCATCTGACGGGACAGCGCCCCGGTCAAATGAGCGACTGTTTCTTGGATTTCTTGGCAACGACGACGCACGCGCACTGGCAGGCAATAGGGCCTGGGAGCAGTGGCTGATGGTCGAAGGTGGCGTACATGTTGGGCCTGTTGCCTGAATCGTGCGCCGATGGTGCTTGGCCCGGCGCGCGGCTGTCAAGCCGCCACAGCAGTAATATCTGGAAGCATTCCGCAGGCTGCCGGGACAACGGCCCAGGCCTACACTCGAGCGGATTTCCTCAGGAGGATACTCGATGAATACCCGTGGCTTGCTCGATCAACTGCTTAAATCCGGACAGGACCTGCTGCAACAGAAAGGGGGCGGCGGCGCCTCGTCAGGGCTGGGCGGCGCGCTCGGTGGGTTGCTCGGGGGTGGAGCAGGTTCCGGCAAGAGCGGCGGTAGTGATCTCGGTGCCATGCTCAAGGGGGCCGGTGGCGGTGCTGCGCTGGCCATGCTGCTGGGCAACAAGCGGGTACGCAAGGTCGGTGGCAAGGTGGCGGTCTATGGCGGCCTGGCTGCGCTCGGCGTGCTGGCCTACAAGGCCTACGGCAACTGGCAGGCGCAGCAAGCTCAACAGGGCGGGGCGCAACCGCTCGAGCCGCAGACGCTGGACCGCCTGCCGGCACCGCAGGCCGAGCAACACAGCCATGCGATCCTCAAGGCGCTGGTGGCCGCGGCCAAGGCCGATGGCCACGTGGATGAGCGCGAGCGTCAATTGATCGAGGAAGAGCTCGGCAAACTGGCGCAGGACGCTGAGCTGCAGGCCTGGTTGCACACCGAGCTGAACAAGCCGCTCGACCCCGCCGATGTCGCCCGCGCCGCGACCACGCCGGAAATGGCCGCCGAGATGTACCTGGCCAGCGTGCTGATGGTGGACGAGGAGCACTTCATGGAACGTGCTTACCTCGAAGAGCTGGCCAAGCAGCTGAAGTTGCCCGATACCCTCAAGGCCGAGCTTGAAGCACAGGTGCGTCAGGAGCTGTCCACCGTTCGCTGACAGTGCGTGCGACTCAATCCGTATGCCAGGCGCGGCCTGGCATGCTGTTTTCGACCGGCCAATCGACGTCATGATCGGCGAGGTAGGCATCGACGGCGGCTCCCACCGTGGGCTGGATGCGCTGTTCCCGCTTCTCGCGCAGCAGGCCGAAGCGCCTGATCTTGTCCTTGACCGGTCCCTTGACCTCGGCGAAGTGCAGCTCGATGCCTGCCTCCCTCAACATCTGCTCCAGCTCGGCCAGCATGTCGGCGGAGGTAACGTCGATGCTGGTCAGCGGTTCGGCGGCTATCACCAGGCGTCGCACTTGCGTGGGCGATTGGGTGATCGCCTGCAGCACGCATTGCTGGAACTGTTCGGCATTGGCGAAGAACAGCGGTGCATCCCAGCGAAACAGAACCAGGCCCGGTATCAGTCGGGCCTCCGGGTGGCGCTGGATATCGTGAAAGCCGCGCACGCCGTCGACCTGGCCCAGCACCGCGTAGTGCGGACGCCAGCCATCCCAGAGAAATTCGATCACCGCCAGCAACACGGCGATGCCGATGCCGGGGATGGCACCGAAGGTCACGACGCCGGCGAAGCAGGCCATCGACAGCCAGAACTCCCACTGCTGCACGCGGTAGATGCGTCTGAGGTCGCGGATCTCGAACAGGCCGATCACCGCCGCGATCACCACGGCAGCCAGAGCGCTGGTGGGCAGGTGCTGCATCAGATTCGGCGCTGCCACCAGCAGCAGGGCGACCGACAGTGCGCCGACCACGCCGGCCATTTGCGTCTGCGCGCCGGCCGCCTCGGCTACCGGGGTCCGTGACGAACTGCTGCTGATGGGAAAACCCTGGAAGAAACCGCCGACCAGATTGGCCGCCCCGAGGCCGATCATCTCCTGGTTGGGGTCGACATGCCGGCCGTAGCGCGCGGCATAGGTGCGCGACAGCACGCTGGTGTCGGCGAAGGCGACCAACGCCGCGGCCACGCCGCCGAGTACGACGCTGGACAGGTCGATGCCGCTGAGCCAGGGCAGGGTAAGGCTTGGCAAGCCCTGGGGCAGCTCGCCGAGCACGCTGGCGCCGTATTGAGCGAGGTCCAGCCACTCCACGGCCAGGGTGGCGAGGGTGACGGCGATAAGGATGCCGGGCACGCGCTGGAAGCGTCGCAGCAGCAGGATCACTGCCAGTGTGCCGCCGCCGATGGCCAGGCTGGCCCAGTTGAATTGCGTGGCCCGCACGCCGCTGACAATGGCCCAGATATCCTGCACCGGCCCCTGGTGGTCGATGGAGAAGCCCAGCAGTTTGGGCGTCTGGCTGATCACCACGCTCAGGGCGATGCCGTTCATGTAGCCGTAGCGAATCGGCTTGGACAGCAGCTCGGTGACGAAGCCCAGGCGTAGCAGACCGGCGACGATGCAGGTCACGCCGGCTACCACCGCCATCATGCTGGCCAGCGTGATCGCGCGCAGCGGATCGCCAGCCGACAGGGGCAGCACGACCGCGAGAATCACCGCCGTCAGTGCTGAGTCGGGGCCGAGCACCAGGATGCGGCTGGGGCCGAACAGGGCATAGACCAGCAGCGGCACGATGGTCGCGTACAGGCCGTAGATGCCGGCGACACCCGAGGCTTCGGCGTAGGCGATACCCACCGGCACCAGCATGCTGGTCAACACCAGGCCGGCGGCGATGTCCTTGGGTAGCCAGTCCAGGCGGTAGTGGCGCAGTGTGTACAGACCAGGGAGCCAGCGTCGCCAGCCGCGCTGCTGCTCGATGGCGGGGAGCGATTTGTAGTGAGGGGTGGGCATCGCATGGCGCTCGGGATACAGGCGCTTAGTAAAGCGCAGAGTAGGGGCGCGTCACCAGCCTGGTGATTGCCGGAGCATTCATGGGCTGCATGTCAGACCAAAAGATCATTCTGTCCTGGCGTGATGCCCGCTAGGCTCCGGGCTTCGTTTCACCGCCTCGCGAGGATGCTCATGGCGCAGTTGCCCCTGGAGAAATACGACTACCTGATCGTCGGCGCCGGTCCTGCCGGTTGCCTGCTGGCCAATCGTCTGTCCGCCGACCCATCCGTCAGTGTGCTACTGATCGAGGCCGGCGGGCCGGACAACTACCCCTGGATCCATATCCCGGTCGGTTATCTCTACTGCATCGGCAACCCGCGCACCGACTGGTGCTACAGCACCGAGGCCGACCCCGGCCTGCATGGGCGCTCACTGAAATACCCGCGTGGTCGGGTGCTCGGCGGCAGTTCCTCGATCAACGGCATGATCTACATGCGCGGCCAGGCCGCTGACTACGATGGCTGGGCAGCGGCAGGCAATCCAGGCTGGGCCTGGAACGATGTGCTGCCGCTGTTCAAACGTTCGGAAAACCACTTTGCCGGAGCCAGCGAACTACACGGTGGTGACGGTGAATGGCGGGTGGAACGTCAGCGCCTTTCCTGGGAGATTCTCGAAGCCTTTCGTCTGGCGGCCGCGCAGACAGGCATCGCCAGCATCGAGGACTTCAACAGTGGTGACAACGAGGGGTGTAGTTACTTTCAGGTCAATCAGAAGCAGGGTGTGCGCTGGAACGCTTCCAAGGCGTTCTTGCGCGATATCAGCCAGCGTCAAAATCTGCAGGTGCTTACTGGGGCCGAGGCCGAGCGTTTGGAGCTGGAGCAGGGGCGTGCCAGCGCCGTGCATTTGCGTTGGCAGGGGCAGGCAGTGCGGGTTGCCGCTCGCCGCGAAGTGATTCTCTGCGCCGGAGCCATCGGTTCGCCCGCGCTGCTGCAGCGTTCCGGTATTGGCCCTCGGCCTCTGCTCGAACGTCTGGGCATTGGTGTGCGGCACGAGCTGTCGGGCGTCGGCGCAAATCTGCAGGATCACCTGCAGTTGCGTCTGATCTATCGGGTCGAAGGCGTGAAGACGCTCAACCGTATTGCTGCCACGCCCTGGGGCAAGCTGGGCATGGGGCTGGAGTACCTGCTCAAGCGCAGTGGCCCGCTATCGATGGCGCCCAGCCAATTGGGCGCCTTTGCCAAGTCCGACCCCGGTCAGGCGCGCGCCAATCTGCAGTATCACGTGCAGCCCTTGTCGCTGGAGCGTTTCGGCGAACCCTTGCATGACTTTCCCGCCTTCACCGCCTCGGTATGCAACCTGCGTCCGGAGAGTCGCGGCAGTGTCGAAATTCGTTCGGCAGATGCCAGTGCCGCGCCGGCGATCCGTCCCAATTATCTGAGTGACGAGCGCGACCAGCAGGTGGCTGCCGACGCGATTCGTTTGACCCGTAGCATCGCCGCGGCCCCGGCCCTGGCTGCCTATCGGCCGCAAGAGCACAAACCAGGACCGGACTATCGTGACGAGCAAGACCTGCGGCGCGCTGCGGGTGAGATCGGCACCACCATCTTCCATCCCGTGGGCACCTGCGCGATGGGCCAGGGGCAGGGCGCGGTAGTCGATGCGCGTCTACGCGTGCACGGCATTGCCGGCTTGCGCGTGGTCGATGCCTCGATCATGCCGACCATCACCTCAGGCAACACCTGCTCACCGGTGCTGATGATCGCCGAGAAGGCTGCGCAGATGATTGTCGAGGATGCGCTGCGTCCTGTGCTGCCGGCCGTGCAACTCGAGCGCGTATCCAATTGAGATGACGGCTGGCTGCGCAATTGCAGGTTCGCGGCGAGGCGCCGCTCCTACGGGATGCGTGAGCTGCTTTGTGTAGGAACCCCCGCCTCGGGGCGAAGCTGTTGGCTTTGTGCCGTCCTTGGCGCGGTGGCGTGCCAAGAACTGCACCGTTGATCCAGAGATCGCCGATTGATCAGCCTGAACGGGCTGCCAGCCCGTGTCGGCTCGGGTATAATCGCCGGCTTTTCCGTCCGATTTGCCGCGAGCGCTGACTACCATGGAAATCAATCCGATCCTCAACGCCATCAAGGACCTGTCCGAGCGAACCCAGTCAATTCGGGGGTATCTTTGACTACGATCACAAGCATGATCGTCTGGTCGAAGTAAACCGCGAGCTGGAAGACGCCAGCGTCTGGAACAAGCCCGAGTACGCCCAGGCCCTGGGCCGCGAGCGCGCCATGCTGGCGCAGATCGTCGAGACCATCGATGACCTCACCGGCAGCCTGGCCGACTCCAAGGACCTGCTGGACATGGCCGCCGAGGAGAACGACGAAGGCGCGGTGAACGACATCGTCGCCGAAGTCGAGCGCCTGCGCGAGATCCTCGAGAAGCTGGAATTCCGCCGCATGTTCAGTGGCGAGATGGACCCCAACAACTGCTACCTCGACATCCAGGCCGGCTCCGGCGGTACCGAGGCGCAGGACTGGGCCAACATCCTCCTGCGCATGTACCTGCGCTGGGCCGACAAGCGCGGCTTCAGTGCCGAAATCGTCGAGCTGTCCGAGGGTGAAGTCGCCGGCATCAAGGGCGCCACCGTGCACATCAAGGGCGAGTACGCCTTCGGCTGGCTGCGCACCGAGATCGGCGTGCACCGTCTGGTGCGCAAGAGCCCGTTCGACTCCGGCGCGCGTCGCCACACCTCGTTCTCGGCGGTGTTCGTCTCGCCCGAGATCGACGACAAGGTGGACATCGAGATCAACCCGTCCGACCTGCGCATCGACACCTACCGCTCCTCGGGTGCCGGTGGTCAGCACGTCAACACCACCGACTCGGCGGTGCGTATCACCCACGTGCCGACCAACACCGTGGTGGCCTGCCAGAACGAACGTTCGCAGCACGCCAACAAGGACACCGCCATGAAAATGCTGCGGGCCAAGTTGTACGAGCTGGAAATGCAGAAGCGCAACGCCGCCTCGCAGGCGCTGGAAGACAGCAAGTCGGACATCGGCTGGGGTCACCAGATCCGCTCCTACGTGCTCGATGACTCGCGCATCAAGGACCTGCGTACCGGCGTCGAGCGCAGCGACTGCCAGAAGGTCCTCGACGGCGACCTCGACGGCTACCTCGAAGCCAGCCTCAAGCAGGGCCTCTGACCTTGCCGCGCCGCGCATGCCCAGGCATGTGCGGCGCCGGACGAGCAGGCAGGCAAGCAATAATTATTGAAACAGGCGACCGATCGCCGACTCAGGAACCACCAAGATCATGAGCGACCAACAACTCGACCAGAACGAACTGCAACAGGAAGAAAACAAGCTGATTGCCCAGCGCAAGGAAAAGCTTGCTGCCGTCCGTGAGCAGGGCATTGCCTTCCCCAACGATTTCCGCCGCGACAGCCTGTGCGCCGACCTGCAGAAACAGTACGAGGGCAAGAGCAAGGAAGAGCTGGAGGCCGCGGCCATCCCGGTGAAGATCGCCGGGCGCATCATGCTCAACCGTGGCGCCTTCATGGTGCTGCAGGACACCTCCGGCCGTCTGCAGGTCTACGTCGACCGCAAGGGCCTGCCGGCCGAGACCCTGGAAGCGATCAAGACCTGGGACCTGGGCGACATCATCGCCGCCGAAGGTACCCTGGCCCGTTCCGGCAAGGGCGACCTGTACGTGCACATGAACAACGTGCGCCTGTTGACCAAGTCGCTGCGCCCGCTGCCGGACAAGCACCACGGCCTGACCGACACCGAGCAGCGCTACCGTCAGCGCTACGTCGACCTGATCGTCAACGACGAAGTGCGTGACACCTTCCGCGTGCGCTCGCAGGTGATCGCTCACATCCGTCGTTTCCTCAATGATCGCGGCTTCCTCGAAGTGGAAACCCCGATGCTGCAGACCATCCCCGGTGGTGCCGCGGCCAAGCCGTTCGAGACTCACCACAACGCACTGGACATGGCCATGTTCCTGCGTATCGCCCCGGAGCTGTACCTCAAGCGGCTTGTTGTTGGCGGCTTTGAGAAAGTGTTCGAGATCAACCGCAACTTCCGTAACGAGGGCGTGTCGACCCGCCACAACCCCGAGTTCACCATGCTCGAGTTCTACCAGGCCTACGCCGACTACCGCGACAACATGGACCTCACCGAGGAGCTGTTCCGCGAGCTGGCCCTGGCCGTGCTGGGCAGCACCGATGTGCCTTACGGCGACAAGGTGTTCCACTTCGGCGAGCCGTTCGTGCGCCTGTCGGTGTACGACTCGATCCTCAAGTACAACCCGGACATCACCGAGGCCGATCTCAACGACGTCGACAAGGCTCGCGCCATCGCCAAGAAAGCCGGCGCCAAGGTGCTCGGCCACGAAGGCCTGGGCAAGCTGCAGGTGATGATTTTCGAGGAGCTGGTGGAGAGCAAGCTGGAGCAGCCGCACTTCATCACCGAGTACCCCTTCGAGGTTTCGCCGCTGGCCCGTCGCAACGACCAGAACCCCAACGTCACCGACCGCTTCGAGCTGTTCATCGGTGGCCGCGAGATCGCCAATGCCTACTCCGAGCTCAACGACGCCGAAGACCAGGCCGAGCGCTTCCTCGCTCAGGTGGCCGAGAAGGACGCCGGTGACGACGAAGCCATGCACTACGACGCCGACTTCGTCCGCGCCCTGGAATACGGCATGCCGCCGACTGCCGGTGAAGGCATCGGCATCGACCGTCTGGTCATGCTGCTGACCAACTCGCCGTCGATCCGCGACGTGATCCTCTTCCCGCACATGCGCCCGCAGGCCTGATGCAGGAATCGAGAAGCCGCCTCCGGGCGGCTTCTTGCTATCCATTGCACGTCGGGTTCGTTCAAGCTGCGACAGGCTGAGGCATCAGCCCTGTTGGTCGGCCGGCGAACCCAGTACGCTGCCAGTCATAATCAGAACGTAGAGGTCCGCCCGCCGTGAGTCCTGTGCCTGCGCCCAAGAATGCCAGTCAGGCGGCCAACGCCGTTGTCGAAAGCGTCCAGTATCAGGGGCGCAAGGCCAGCCGACAGGGCAGCGAGCAGCGTCGCCAGGCCATTCTCGACGCCGCCATGCGCATCATCGTGCGCGAGGGGGTTCGCGCGGTGCGTCATCGCGCGGTAGCGGCCGAAGCCCAGGTGCCACTGTCTGCCACGACCTACTACTTCAAGGACATCGATGACCTGATCACCGATACCTTCGCTCAGTTCGTCGAGCGCAGTGCGGCGTACATGGCTGCGTTCTGGGCGGGTATCCAGGGCACGCTGCAGGAGATGGTCGGCCGTCTGGATGGCAGCGAGGCTGCCCGCCGTCGATTGGCCGACGAGATCGCCGAGCTGGCGCTGCAGTACGTTCAGCGTCAGTTGCGTGATAGCCGAGATCATCTGATCGCCGAGCAGGCGTTCCAGCAGGAAGCGTTGCTCAATCCTCGGCTCAGCGAGCTGGTGCGGGCTCATCGGCAGATCCTGCAGCAGGGCGTGACTCAGTTTTTCGAGGTGCTTGGTTCACGTCAGCCGGAGCAGGACGCGGTGTTGTTGACGGCCACCATCGTGCGGATGGAGTATCAGGGTTTGCTGGACGGCGTCGAGCATCTGGACAGCCAAGGAATGCTGGCCATCCTTAAACGCTACATGAACCTGGTTCTGGGGTTGTAAGTCTTCGATCTCGCGATCGAGCGGTTTTTCACAAGGAGAGCGAAATGAAAGCCTGGCGCGCACTGGTCGCCCTGTCCTTCCTGCTGTTGAGTGGTTGCCTGGTTACTTTCAAGGATCCGATCCCGGCCAACGAGGCAGCGCCCATCCCGCTGCTCGGGGAGTGGAGCCGCGAAGACGAGTGGGGCGATCAGCTGTTTCTGGAAATCACCCGCGCCGGCTCCAACCTCTACGAGGCGCGCATCTATGAAGGCAGCCCAGACAACGAGGACAGCTTCGAGGAGTTCGGCTTCACCGTCGCCCATCACGGCCGTCGCTGGTACGTCTCGGCCGGGTTGCCGAAAAGCCTGGGCGCCAATTTCGCCATCGCCGGTTTCGAGCTGACCCGGGACAACGAACTGGTGGTGTACAACCTCGATACCGACCGTATTCTTCAGGACATGGACAAAGGCCTGCTTGAAGGCCAGACGGTCTCCATGCCCGAAGCCGATGGGGCATTGATCACCAGCCCGCTGGACAAGGTGTTCGCCTATCTCGATGATCCGGCCAATGCCGACCTGTTCGTCGAGATTGCACGTTATCAGCGGGTTGCCGAGTAGGGAGCGTAATGAACAGCCAGCAGAAACTGGATGACTATCAACTCTGTATCCGCGCCCTGAGCGACCGTATCGTCGAGGCGCAGACACCGATCCGCGTGCTCGACGCGGTGAAATGGGACGACGGCATTCGCGACGGTTTTCTCAAGGCCAAGGGCAAGCAGCCGCCGGCCATCGACCGCGCCTACTACCAGGGCCGTCCGCTGGGCTTCGATGCTGCGGCCAAGCGCCTGGAGTTCCAGAACATCGAGCGTGATATCACCCGCCAGCTGGGCCAGTTCAGCCCGGTGGGACAGATCATGCGCCGTATGTGCCGCGAGTACCGCATGGTCATCCGCATGCTCGAGGCGCGTGGTACCGAGGATTTCGGCCTGATCAGCCAGGAGCTATACGGCTCGGCCTCGGACGCCTTCCACGCCGGCGACCCGACCCTGGCCGACCTCGGCCTGATGCTCTCCGATTACCTGAACAACATCGATGCCCGTGGCGATCTCGAAGACGAGGCCAAGACCCTCGGCGCCGGCGATGCGGTGAACATCCTCCAGCAGCGCCTGGCCCAGGTGTTCGGTGACGATACGGTACGCGTGCTGGAATCCGACGGTATCCTCGCCGATGCCGCCGCTGGTGCCGACTACATCAAGATCCGCAGTGATGCGCGCTTCAACGAGCGCGACGTCAAGGCGCTGGAGGTGCACGAAGGATTGGTGCATGTGGGCACCACCCTCAACGGCCTCAATCAGCCGATCTGCACCTTCCTGGCCAAGGGCCCGCCTTCGTCGACGGTGACCCAGGAAGGCCTGGCGATCCTCATGGAGGTGATCGCGTTCGCCTCCTACCCGACCCGTTTGCGCAAGCTGACCAACCGCACCCGCGCCATTCATATGGCCGAGGAGGGCGCAGATTTCCTTCAGGTATTCGAGTTCTTCCGTGAGCAGGGTTATGGCCTCGAAGGCAGCTACAGCAACGCCAGCCGGGTGTTTCGCGGCTCCCTGCCGAGCGGTCTGCCATTTACCAAGGACCTGTCCTACCTGAAGGGCTTTATCCTTATCTACAACTACATCCAGTTGGCGGTGCGCAAAGGCAAGCTGGAGCAGATTCCGCTGCTGTTCTGCGGCAAGACCACCCTGGAAGACATGCGCACCCTGCGCAAGCTGGTGGACGAAGGCCTGGTGCTGCCGCCCAAGTACCTGCCGCAGCAGTTCCAGGACATGAACGCGTTGTCGGCGTGGATGTGCTTCTCCAACTTCCTCAACCACCTGAGCCTGGACCGCATTGAAGCGGACTACGCCAACATCCTCTAGCAGGCGGTTGAAAAACTACCTGCGTTGCCATTGCTGCGTTATAAACAGGCTGGAACGCCAGCCCGGTCAAAATGCTCATTCACAGCTCGTAAACTCCACTTTTTCGCCTGTTTTTGCCTTGCACTGGCTGCCTCGGATACGTTTCAACGGCCTGCTAGTGCCTGCGGCCGCCTGCCAGTGGGCGGCCGTTGCTACCTGCCCACTCAAGGAATCCCCATGGCCAGCCATCAACTCGACTACGAAATCCTCGGCAGCTCGGCGCAGTCGGTGGAAATCATCCTCGACCCCGGTGAGACGGTGATCGCCGAAGCCGGGGCGATGAACTACATGACCGAGGGCGTACGCTTCGACACGCGCATGGGCGACGGCTCTTCCAGTGGCGTGCTGGGCAAGCTGTGGAGCGCCGGCAAGCGCATGCTCACCGGTGAGTCGTTGTTCATGACCCACTTCAGCAACACCGGCAAGGGCCAGGCGCGGGTCGCTTTCGCCGCGCCCTATCCCGGCACTGTGGTGCCGATCGAGCTGAGCCGGATCGGCGGCAAGCTGATCTGTCAGAAGGACGCCTTCCTCTGTGCGGCGCATGGCACCCGCATCGGTATCAGCTTCAGCAAGCGCATCGGCGCCGGCTTCTTCGGCGGCGAGGGCTTTATCCTGCAGAAGCTCGAGGGCGACGGGCTGGCTTTCGTTCATGCTGGCGGTACGGTGATTCGCAAGGAGCTGAACAACGAGACGCTGCGACTGGATACCGGCTGCCTGGTGGCTTTCAGCGACGGTATCGACTACGACATCGCCTTGGCCGGTGGCCTCAAGAGCATGCTGTTCGGCGGTGAGGGGCTGCTGCTGACCACGCTCAAGGGCACCGGCAGTGTATGGATTCAGAGCCTGCCATTCTCGCGCCTGGCCGAGCGTGTCTACATGGCGACCGTACAAGCCCGAGAGGAGGTTCGCGCCGGTGGTAAATAGGCTGCGAACCTGGGGCTTGCTGCTGGCCAGTCTGTGGCTGGCCGGTTGCAGCGGTTTGCTGTTCTATCCCGAGCCTGGGCTGCCGATCACGCCCGAGCGCGCTGGCCTGGCTTATCGCGACATTGAACTGCAGGCCGCCGATGGTACCCGTCTGCACGCCTGGTGGTTGCCGGTCAAGGCAGGCACGCCGGTCAAGGGTACGGTGCTGCATCTGCATGGCAACGGCGGCAATCTGGCCTGGCATCTGGGTGGCGTGCACTGGCTGCCGGAGCAGGGCTACCAGGTGCTGATGCTGGACTATCGCGGCTACGGGCTTTCCGCAGGCAAGCCGCGCTTGCCTGAGGTGTATCAGGATATAGACGCTGCATTCGCCTGGCTCGAACAGGCGCCAGAGGTCCAGGGTCAGCCACTGTTCCTGCTGGGGCAGAGCCTCGGCGGCGCCTTGGCCACGCACTACCTGGCCGAGCATCCCGAGCGCCGTGCAGCCTTGCGGGCCATGGCTCTGGATGGTGTGCCGGCGAGCTATCGCGATGTCGCGCAACATGCGCTGAGCACGTCCTGGCTGACCTGGCCGTTGCAGGTGCCGCTGTCCTGGCTGGTGCCGGATGGTGACAGTGCCATTCGCAGCATCGACAAACTCGAGGGCTTGCCGCTGCTGATCTATCACAGTGTTGACGACACGATCGTGCCGCTTTCCAATGGCCAGCGTTTGTATCAAGCTGCGCCCCCGCCACGTGCTTTCCAGACAACCCGCGGCGCACACGTGCAAACCTTCGCCGAACCCATCTGGCGCGAATCGTTGCTGGCGTTCTTCAAAGCGCCGCACGCTTTCCTCGAGCGCCCGGACCCGGCTACCGAATCTGCAATAGAGAGTCCGCAATGACCGAACGCAATCCCATTCCTCTGATTCTCACCGCCATCGGCAGTGTCGTTGGCACCGTTGGCGTGCTCTGGTACTACGGCTACGTGCATTTCGCCAAACCCGAAGATGCCTTGCTGCTGTCCGATTTCACCATGCTCAAGACCATTCCCGGTGAGGACTACAAGGTCTCGCTGAAACCGGCCAATCAGGTCGCTCAATGCGTCGACGGGGTGCTGGTGCTGTTCGATCTGGAGCAGAAGGGCCTGACCGGCGTGCTGGTCGACAGCAAGAAACAGGCGGTGCGCTGCATGGGCCAGGAGACCCCGGCGCTGGAGCAGTAAGAGCAAAGCCCAAAAAGAAACCCGCCATCAGGCGGGTTTCTTCATTGCAACGCTGCTGTCAGGCGCCGGTAGAGGCGCGCGGAGCCACGGGTTGGTTGTCGTTGGAGATGGTCACCTCCACGCGACGATTCTGTGCACGGCCAGAGTCGGTGGAGTTGTCCGCCACCGGATACTCCTTACCGTAGCCCTGGGCGACGATGCGCGACGGCGACACGCCAGCGCGAATCAGCGCGCGGCGTACCGACTCGGCACGACGCTCGGACAAGCCCTGGTTATACGTGGCGGAACCGACGCTGTCGGTATAGCCCTCGACGATCACCTGGCGTTCCGGGTTTTCCTGAAGGAAGCGCGCCAGTTGGGTGACGCTGGGCAGGGCGCTGCTCTTCAGCTCGGCTCTGTTGAAGTCGAACAGCACATCACCGAAGGTCACCAGCGTGCCGCGCTCGGTCTGCTTGGCGTTGAGGCTTTCCTGCAGTTTGCGAATCTGCGCATCGCGAGCATCCAGCAGTGCCTGAGCGCGTTGTGCCGATGCGTTTTTCAGCTCGTCTTCGGCACTACGCAAAACGATGGTCTGCTTCGCGACCTCGACGCGCTGATTGGTCAGGTAAGCCAGTTGGTCGACCTTTTTCTCATCCGCGTCGTTCATGTAGGCCTTGTCGGCCTTGTCCAGCCACTCCTTGGCTTCTTTGGTTTCCAGTGCTGCCAGCTTGGTGGCTTGCGGGTCGCTCTGCAGGGTGGAAAAGTTGCTGCGGGCCGACTCCAGGTTGGCGTTGGGCTGGTGCGAGCAGGCAGCCAGGCCGACACTCAGAGCCAGTAGGGCGGGGATCATCACGTGTTTACGCATGGCGATTCATCCTTATATCTGTCAGCGAATTGGGGAGGTGAGGGCGGCTCACTGTGCGTTGCGCATGCCTTCTTCACGCAGGTCCTGAACACCCTGACGGGCGTCCTGCAGCGCGCGTTCGGCCTTGGCAGCCTCGGCCTTGCGTTCGGCGAGGCGGGCATCCCATTCGGCTTGTTCAGCCAGGCGGCGAGCTTTCTCGTATTCCTCCTCGTGCATGGCGAATTCCGCTTCTTTCAGCTTGTCTTGCGCGGCTTTCATCTCCACCGGAGCAAATTCGGTTCCGCCGGCGCTGATCGCCGAATTCACGGCAGACTCGGTCACGGCGTATTGCTCACTGGGGGGATTGCCCGCGCAGCCGGCGAGCACGAGGCTGCTGGTCAGAGCCAGAGCAGCCAGTTTCAAGCCATGCAGGCGAGTGTGCGGGGTCTTCTCGGTACGGGTCTTCATGGCGGCTAACTCCATTTGAAACACTCCTATGAATGACGATATCCGTGGAAAACGGTGCATCGAGCAGTAGCCCCGTTCGAGGCTGGCATGCCGCGACGACCTGCAGTTGGGACCCGTATGCATCCTCAATGGTTCAGAAAAAAGAACAGGCTGCTTGCTATCTGAGTTCTGCAAGGGGCATCAGCTGGGCGAGTCGTGTCAGTAAGAATGACGCGTAGAAAAGCGAGTGGTGACGCTGAGGTGCCCACTTTTAGAGGGTTATAGGAATATGGTCGGGCTGGGATTGAGAGGGGCAAGGTAGCTAGACCTGCTGTTGCCCCTGTCATCCGCCGCAGAAGTGGCTCGCAAAGAGTCCTATGGTGTGACGAAAATAATGATCGCTGTTCGATATGCTGAACGATCAGTTGCTGGGTCAGGCCTGTTGGCTAACTCGCTCGTCATCTGTCGTGATTTCGCGCAGATATTTGCGTGACAGCGCCAGGAAGCGCGGCGTAGGTCCGACGTCCTCGTAGAGAGGGTCGCCCTGTTCATCCACCGCCACCACCTTGTTGCCCTGTACGTAAGGCAGGCTGGCTTCCAGTTCCTCCAGTGCTGCGCCGATCAATTCGCCCAGCAGTTCTTCGCTGTGATGCTTGGGATACATCTCCGTGAGCGCAGCCAGTCGAGCAGCCGCTTCCACGTCCAGATGAATCTGATAGCGGGTCGATGTCAGGCGTCCCTTGGCATTCTGTTCCCAGTGTTGTGCCAGCTCTCGAATTCTCATGCTGTATCTCCTCGCAGTTGACGCAAGCAGGGGCAAGCCCTGCAACAAGCCTAGACCCAGCGCATCTGTCCGCCGTGGTGCGCGTCGCACCCTTGTAAGAAGTTGGCGCGCTGGGCACTCTGTTGACATCGGTAAGGAGGAGGAGTGCGACATGGCAGAAATTGATGTGCGCCTGCGTGAAGAAGTGCACCTGCTTGGCGAGTTGCTGGGCAAGACCATCAGCACCCAGTTGGGCGATGAGTTCCTCGACAAGATCGAGCGCATTCGCAAGGACGCCAAGGCGGGGCGGCGTGGCTCGGCTACCGACACGGGGCAACTGGCCAGTACGCTGGGCCAGTTGGAGGATGAAGAGCTATTGCCAGTGGCGCGCGCCTTCAACCAGTTTCTCAACCTGGCCAATATCGCCGAACAGCAGCATCGTGTGCGACGTCGCCGTGCAGATGAGCCAGAACCCTTCGAGCTGAGTGTGCTCGATGAACTGCTCGAGCGCCTGCTCGCCGCAGGCCAGGGCCCGGAGGAGCTGGCGCGTCAGCTTGGTCGTCTGGATATCGAGCTGGTACTCACGGCACATCCCACCGAGGTGGCGCGGCGTACCCTGATCCAGAAGTACGACGCCATTGCCGCCCAGCTGACCGCACTGGACCACAGCGATCTGCTGCCCACGGAGCGCGAGCACATCGTCGAGCGTTTGCAGCGGCTGATCGCTGAGGCCTGGCATACCGAGGAGATCCGCCGCAGTCGTCCCAGTCCGGTGGACGAGGCCAAATGGGGCTTCGCCGTTATCGAACATTCGCTGTGGCACGCCGTGCCGCAGTTTTTGCGTCGTGCCGACAGGAGTTTGCAGACCGCCACCGGTCTGCGCCTGCCGCTGGAGGCTGCGCCGATTCGCTTCGCTTCCTGGATGGGCGGCGACCGTGACGGCAACCCCAATGTCACTGCGCGGGTAACGCGCGAGGTGCTGCTGCTGGCACGCTGGATGGCCGCCGATCTCTATCTGCGCGACATCGACCAGTTGGCCGCCGAGCTGTCCATGCAGCAGGCCAGCGCCGAGCTGCGCGCTCAGGTCGGTGACAGCGCAGAACCCTATCGTGCACTGCTCAAGCAGTTGCGCGAGCGCCTGCGTGAGACGCGCCGCTGGGCGCAGCAGTCGCTCGACAGCGACATCGCACCGAGCAGCGCAGTGCTGCGCGACAACCATGATCTGCTGGCGCCGCTGCAGCTGTGCTACCAGTCGCTGCATGCCTGCGGCATGGGCGTGATCGCGGACGGTCCGCTGCTTGACTGCCTGCGCCGTGCGGCCACCTTCGGCCTGTTCCTGGTGCGCCTGGACGTGCGCCAGGACGCTGCCCGCCATGCTGCGGCACTGTCGGAAATCACCGACTACCTGGGGTTGGGAAAATACGCCGAATGGGATGAAGAGACGCGGCTGGGATTTCTCCAGCGCGAGCTGGAGAATCGCCGGCCGCTGTTGCCCGTCGACTATCGTCCCTCGGCAGACACTGCCGAAGTGCTGGCGACCTGTCGTGAAGTGGCGGCGGCCCCGGCGGCATCGCTGGGGTCTTACGTGATCTCCATGGCCGGCGCTGCCTCCGATGTATTAGCGGTGCAACTGCTGTTGAAGGAGGCCGGGTTGCGCCGGCCGATGCGTGTGGTGCCACTTTTCGAAACCCTGGCCGATCTCGACCACGCCGGCCCGGTGATCGATCGTTTGCTCGGCCTGCCGGGCTATCGTGCGCGTTTGCATGGACCACAGGAGGTGATGATCGGTTACTCCGATTCGGCCAAGGATGCCGGTACCACCGCAGCGGCCTGGGCGCAGTATCGCGCCCAGGAGGAGCTGGTGCGGCTGAGCCAGGCGCATCAGGTTGAACTGCTGCTGTTTCACGGCCGTGGTGGTACCGTGGGGCGTGGCGGTGGTCCGGCGCATGCGGCCATTCTGTCGCAACCGCCCGGCTCGGTGGCAGGACGTTTCCGTACCACCGAACAAGGGGAAATGATCCGCTTCAAGTTCGGCCTGCCGGATATCGCTGAGCAGAACCTCAACCTCTATCTCGCCGCGGTTCTGGAGGCTACGCTGCTACCGCCGCCAGCACCGCAACCGAGCTGGCGGGCGATGATGGATCGTCTTGCCGATGTTGGCGTGAAGGCTTATCGCGGCGTGGTGCGTGAGCATCCACAATTCGTCGAATACTTCCGCCAGGCCACGCCGGAGCAGGAGCTGGGGCGCCTGCCGCTGGGCAGCCGTCCAGCCAAGCGACGTGAAGGTGGCGTGGAGAGCCTGCGGGCGATTCCGTGGATCTTCGCCTGGACCCAGACACGTCTGATGTTGCCGGCCTGGCTGGGCTGGGAGCAGGCTCTGGGCCAGGCATTGGCGGGCGGCGATGGTGAGCTGCTGAAAGAAATGCGTGAAGGCTGGCCGTTCTTCCGCACGCGCATCGACATGCTGGAGATGGTACTGACCAAGGCAGACGCCAGTATTGCTGCACTCTACGATGAGCGCCTGGTCGAGTCGGGGCTGCAACCGTTGGGGGCACAATTACGCGACCTATTGTCGCAGGCCTGCTCCGCCGTACTGGAACTGACCGGTCAGTCTCGCCTGCTTGCGCACAACCCGGAAACGCTGGAATCGATTGGTGTGCGCAACACCTATCTCGATCCTCTGCACCTGTTGCAGGCCGAGTTGCTGGCCCGCTGCCGGCGGCGCGAGCAGGCGCCGGAGAGCCCTCTCGAACAGGCGCTGCTGGTCAGTGTGGCAGGTATCGCAGCAGGCTTGCGCAATACCGGCTGAGGCTCCGGAGCAGCCGGGAGACGCATGCTGCGGCAGTGCTGCCGGTTGCTGCAGCTGCGTCGAGCGGAGGGTTTTTATCCGACTTTAGGCGGCTTGTGCGGCTGGGGTGCGCTGTGTATCTTGAGCAGCCTTTTGGCCGCTACAGCTGCCGCACACCTTTCAAGAGATTGGCCCCATGAGGCGAGTCCGACCGATTACTAGATAAATCTTGAGGAGCACATCGATGCGCGTGATTCTGCTGGGGGCGCCCGGTGCCGGCAAAGGTACCCAGGCTCGCTACATCACCGAGAAATTCGGCATTCCGCAAATCTCCACCGGCGACATGCTGCGTGCTGCAGTCAAGGCCGGCACCGAGCTGGGCCTCAAGGCCAAGAGCGTGATGGATGCTGGTGGTCTGGTCTCCGATGACCTGATCATCAATCTGGTCAAGGAGCGCATCGCGCAGGCCGATTGCGCCAATGGCTTCCTGTTCGACGGTTTCCCGCGCACCATTCCGCAGGCCGAAGCCCTGCGTGACGCTGGTGTCGCGCTGGACCACGTGGTGGAAATCGCCGTGGACGACGAAGAAATCGTCAAGCGTCTGTCCGGTCGTCGCGTACACCCGGCTTCCGGCCGCGTCTACCACACCGAGTACAACCCGCCGAAAGAAGCCGGCAAGGACGACGTGACCGGCGAAGAGCTGGTGCAGCGTGAGGACGACAAGGAAGAGACCGTACGTCACCGCCTGTCCGTCTACCACTCGCAGACCAAGCCGCTGGTGGATTTCTACCAGAAGCTTTCCGCCGAGACCGGCACGCCGAAGTGCACGCACATTCCGGGTGTTGGCAGCGTGGAAGAGATTACCGCCAAGACGCTGGCAGCTCTGAACTGAGCAACCTGCTTTGAGCAACAAGGGCCCCTGATGGGGCCCTTGTCGTTTCTGCAGCCTGCATATGCCAGTGAAGGGCGGTCCCTTTTGGCAGGTGGTTTTTTAACTGCCTGTTAGTATCGGTGGGTCAAGCCATATGGAAGAGGGTATTCGATGATCGAGAAACGTATCTGCCTGGGTCTTGCTGCCACGTTGCTGGCTGCGCCGCTGGCATTGGCCGAACCCACTGCACCGGGCAAGGCCGACTGTTCTGTCGCCGAGTTCACCATGGGCCTGCGCTTTCAGCAGCAATCGGCGGAAGTCCAGGCGCTGCAACTGCAGGCTTACAACATCGCCACGGAAAAGCTCGACAAGGCGGTGGCCGCCGCGCAGGACCCAGCCAAGCTGGCCATCGTCACCGACCTCGATGAAACGGTGATCGATAACAGCGCCTTGCTGGCCCGCGACCTGGCCAACTGTCATCAGTTCGATGCCTGGGATACCTGGCTGCCTTGGGAGCGTGAGGGAACCCCGACGCTGATCCCCGGAGCCAAGCAGTTCCTCGAGCATGCCGACAAGCTGGGGGTGACCATTCGCTATATTTCCGATCGCGCCGATGAGCAGAAGAAGTACACCCTGGCCACCCTGAGCAAGCTCGGCCTACCGCAGGTCTCGGAGGAGAGCGTGCTGCTGCTCGGCCCGCCCAAGGTCGAGCGCCGCGCCATCGTCAGTGCCGATCAGCAGATCGTGTTGTTGCTCGGCGATACCCTGCATGATTTCGACGCACGTTTTCGCAAGACCCCGCTCGATGCCCAGCGCCAGACCGTCGCCGACGAGGCGGGTAAATGGGGCACCGAGTGGATCGTTTTCCCCAACGCCGGCTACGGCACCTGGTCCAAGGCGCCGCTCAAGGGCTGGGACGCCGAGCCGGTCATCGAGCCCTGGTAAGGCACCCACCGGTCGCCCGGCGCGGGCCGGGCACCGTCATGGAGCTGGAAAAAAAATCCTCGAGCCGGTCTAATGCCGGCTCTTTTTCTTCAGCTGTCCGAATGCAATGACCACTCTCCTGGCCCTGGATACCGCCACCGAAGCCTGCTCCGTCGCCCTGCTGCATGACGGCCGCGTGCTCAGTCACTACGAAGTCGCTCCGCGCCTGCATGCTCAGCGCCTGCTGCCGATGATCCAGCAACTGCTGGGCGATGCCGGCATCAACGCTTCGGCGCTGGACGCCATCGCCTTCGGCCGTGGCCCCGGCGCGTTTACCGGTGTGCGCATCGCCATTGGTGTGGTGCAGGGCCTGGCCTTCGCTCTGGAGCGCCCGGTGCTGCCGATTTCCAATCTGGCTGTGCTGGCTCAGCGCGCGCTGCGTGAGCAGGCTGCCACTCAGGTTGCGGCAGCCATCGACGCGCGTATGGACGAGGTCTACTGGGGGTGCTATCAGGCCGAGCAAGGCGAGATGCGTTTGCTGGGGCAGGAGGCCGTGCTGCCGCCGGAACAGGCCGAGGCACCGCGCGGCGCGAGCAGCGAGTGGTTCGGTGCTGGCACCGGCTGGGGCACCTTCGCAGCGCGCATCGCACTGCAACCGACAGCGATGGACGGCAGCCTGCTACCGCATGCCGAGGATCTGCTCAGCCTGGCACGCTTTGCCTGGGATCGTGGTGAAGCGCTGCCTGCCGATCAGGCGCAACCGGTTTACCTGCGCGATCAGGTCGCCACACCCAAGGCGCCAGCCGTATGACAGTCGGTCGGATGTAGGCCGTCGACAGGCAGATGATATTTGCCAAGGGCGATACGCACCGCTACATTGCCAGCACCATTTCATATTCAGCCGAGCCTACCGAGCAGTCCTAGATGCGGATCGACGGTTACCTACCTTCCTACTCGCCAGATCGCGGCCCTCGTTCGGGGACTGCGGTCACGCCCTATCGCGAGGCGCAGCGGGAAGTCGAGGCTCAGCGTGAACAGCCGGCCGCTCCGGCCAGCAGCCAAGGGCTGGAACAGACCCCGCAGATTCGTCGGGTCCAGGCCAGCAGCAGTAACAGCGACAGCCTGCCCACGCGTACCCAAGACCTGGGTTATCAACAACCGGCGTTGAGCGGCCGTGCTGCTCAGGCGCTGGCCAGCTACAGCACCACCGCCGCCTACGCGAGCGAGTCCGACGCGCAAGAAGTCCTCGGTCTCGACCTCTACGCGTAACTCCGTTTCACCGCGCTTATCCGCGTCTCTGCCAAGTTGGTTGTATCGACCGATGACTGCTGCGCTTCCCTATTACCTCGGTTGTCCATCCTGGAGCGAAGCTGCCTGGCGCGGCACGCTCTACCCCGACGACACGCGCGCGGCCGACTTTCTCGGCCGCTACGTCCAAGTGTTCAACGTGGTCGAGGGCAATACCACCTTCTATGCCAGGCCCAGCGAACAGACGGTGGCGCGTTGGGCGCAGCAGATGCCGGAGCACTTTCGTTTTTGTGCCAAGCTGCCGCGCGACATCAGCCACAGCGACGATCTCTGCCAGCAGCTGGATGAGGTGGTGCAGTTTCGTCAGCTGCTGGCACCGCTCGGTGCTCGGGTAACACCCTACTGGTTGCAGCTGCCGGCCAGCTTCGGCCCGTCCCGTCTGGCGGAGCTGGCTGCGTTCGTCGAACAGTGGGGCGACATGCCGCTGGCTGTCGAGGTGCGCCATCCGCAGTTCTTCGCCAAGGACGATGCTGAGCGGGCCCTCAATCGCCTGCTGCATGAGCGTGGCATCGAGCGCATCTGCCTGGATTCCCGCGCGTTGTTCAGTTGCGATTCGCAAGCGCCCGCCGTGCTGCATGCGCAAGCCAAGAAGCCGCGTTTGCCGACCCGGCCCACAGCCTTCAGCCAGAGCCCGCAGCTGCGTTTTATTGGCCACCCCGAGTTGCTGGCCAATGACCCGTTCATGAGCCCCTGGCTGGACAAGGTCGCCGGCTGGATCGAGCAGGGACTGCGTCCCTACGTCTTTGCCCATACCTCGGACAACCGCCTGGCGCCCGAGCTGGCCCGGCGTTTTCATCAGCAGTTGATGCAACGCCTGCCGGGGTTGCCGGAACTAGCCGTGTTACAAATCGAGCCGGAACTGGAGCAGCTCGGTTTGCTCTGATAGGACATGAATATGCTGCTACGGATGGTCGGCCGTTTGCTGCTGCTGAGCCTGCTGCTCGGCATGGCGCTGCTGCTTGCGCTGTGGCGCGGCTGGCTGGATGTGCCGCCACGCTACAACCCTTGGGCCACGCTGGACGTGCGTGATGCTCCGAACCTGCTGACCGCTTTCAAGCTCTGGCGCCTGCGCGAGGATCGCACGCTGTGCGATCAGGCCCTGGCGACCACCGACCTGCGTTTCACCCGCCTGCCCGACAGCACGCCGCATCCTGGGTGCCCACTGGAGAATGCAGTGCGCATCCAGGGCGCCAACGTCGGTTTGAGCAGCAGCTTCATGGCCACCTGCCCGCTGGCGGTGAGTTTCGCCCTGTTCGAACGGCATGGCTTGCAGCCGGCGGCGCAAGCGGTGTTCGGCCAACCGGTGAGCCGAGTCGAGCATGTCGGCAGCTACGCCTGCCGCAGCATTGCCGGCAGTCAGCGGCCGAGCCAGCATTCCTACGCCAATGCTCTGGATATGGTCGGCTTTCGCCTGCAAGACGGTCGCCATATCAGCGTGCTGCGCGACTGGCCGGGAGAGGGCGACAAGGCGCGCTTTCTGCGCCTGGTGCAGCAGGCGTCCTGCGACAGCTTCAACATCACCCTGGGACCCGATTACAACGCCGCGCACCGTGATCACTTTCACGTGGACATGGGCGGCTGGCGGATGTGTCGCTGAGGCGCTTGCGATCCGCAGGGCGGACGGCGCAGCCTGCCCGGATGCCGATGTGGCGCGGCTAGCGCTTGGCCAACAGCAGATCGGCCGCTTGTCCGCTGCGCCCGTCGCTGAACTCGAACTGCCCCAGCTGCGCGATCTGATCGTAAGCGCCCAATGCGATGCTGACGTCGCGCGCCTGCAACTCGATGGCACTGACGCCGGCCTGATCGAGCGTCTGCAGTTGCTGGCGGCCCTGAGCGTCGAAGCGCAGCAGGCGTAACTGGTCGAATACCGCGTCGGCGGCATTGATGCGGCCGTCGCCGTTGTCGTCGAAGCGGGCCAGCTCGGCGAAGCCGTTGGCGGCACCATGCTGGTCGCCGAACAGTTCGCGGCCATCGTCGATGTGGCCGTTACCGTTGCGGTCCAGTGCCAGCAACGCATCGTCGCCGGTGGGCACACTGATCGAATCCATGCGCCCATCGGCGTCCAGATCGAAACGCACGGGGCGGCTCAGACCGCTGGTGGAGAAGCCGTTGCCGGCCAGATCGAGCACCAGTGGGTCGACCTGTTGCGGTCTTTGCCCGGCGCTGACGTTGACTTCCAGCGAGCGCTGCTCGACCACGGCCTGGCTGACCACTGCCGCGCCGCTGGCAACCGCAGGCTGTTCAGTCACGTCGTTGAGCTTGCGCGCTATCTCGCCGGGCTGTTGTTGCTCTTCTAGGCCTAGGGTGCGGCGCAGGAGCTGGTAATTCAGGGGTTCGCGCGCCGTGCGGTCCAGGTCGCTGTCGATTGGCTGCGACCGTGCAGGGCTGCTGAGCGGGCGTGGAGCGGAAAGGGCGTCGAACATGTTCACACTCGATGCGGCTGTAAGCGGCCGGGTCTGGCAGAATGCCGCTTCTTCGATATCGGCCGGCAGGTCGATGATTTGAGTGATTCTTGAGCAGATAGAGCCAATGACCGACGAGCGGCATAAAGCCAGTATCCACATGCAAGCCTTGCATCCCCAGTACGCCGAAGCGGCAGCCCAATGGGCGGCGCGCCTGGGACTACCGTTGGGCGGGGAGACCGAGTTCGCCTTGCAGCTGGGTGATGACGGGCTGCAACTGGTCGAGTTGGGCGACAAGGCGCCAGGGCCGGTGCGGGTGGATTTCGTCGAGGGTGCGGCGGCTCATCGCCGTCAGTTCGGTGGCGGTAGCGGGCAGATGATCGCCAAGGCAGTCGGCGTGCAGTCGGGGATTCGCCCGCGGATTCTCGATGCCACCGCAGGCCTGGGTCGCGATGCCTTCGTACTCGCCAGCCTGGGCTGCGAGATGACCCTGATCGAGCGGCAGCCACTGGTCGCGGCGCTGCTGGAAGATGGCTTGCAGCGCGCAGCGCTGGATCTGGATGTGGCACCTATCGCCGCGCGCATGCGCCTGCTCAACGGTAATGCCATCGAGTTGATGCAGAGCTGGCAGGGCGAGGTGCCGCAGGTGATCTACCTCGACCCGATGTTCCCGCATCGCGACAAGAGCGCGCTGGTGAAGAAGGAAATGCGCCTGTTTCGTCCCTTCGTCGGCGATGACTTGGACGCACCGGCGCTACTCGCCGCGGCACTGGCGCTGGCCAGTCATCGCGTGGTGGTCAAGCGTCCGCGCAAGGCGCCGGCCATCGAGGGCAGCAAGCCGGGCTACGTGCTGGAAGGCAAATCCAGCCGCTACGACATCTACCCGAAGAAGAAGCTGGAAGCCTGAGGCATTCAGGATTCTGATGGGCTGCTCCAGCGGCGCTCGATCAGTCCGGCTGAAGCTCGTGACTAATCAGGTTCAGGATTTGCGGTTGGCCGGGCCATAGGCGCGCAGGAACAACTGCACCGCATCCTGTACGTGATGCTCCGCTTCAGTGCCCTGCAACGGTTCACCGCAGCCGATCAGCAGGCGGAAATGCGCGCCGCCCTTGATCAGGCTGAAGAAGTGATCGGCGACCACTCGCGGGTCGTCCAGCGCCAGCAGGCCGCGCTCAGCGGCCTTGTGCAACAGTACCTCCATCTCCTCCTGCACCCGTTTCGGGCCAGCTTCGTAGAATAGCTGCGACAGCTTCGAGCCCTGACTGGCCAGGCTGATCATCATGCGGTGCATTTCCACCGACTCCCGGCTGTTGACCAGGGCCAGAAAGCCCCTGGCGATGCCCAGCAACCGGCTCTCGAATGGCACGTCGTCCGGCAGCTCGAACAGCAACTCGGGCAGTTGCTCCTCGCACTTGGCCTTGATCGCTGCAGAGAACAGCGTCTCTTTGTCGGTGAAGTGGCTGTACACCGTGAGCTTGGACACGCCGGCCTCGGCGGCGATGGCGTCCATGCTGCTGCCGTCGTAGCCGTTGCGCAGGAACAGGTTCTTGGCCGCGTCGAGTATGGCGCGGCGTTTGGCGGGATCCTTGGGGCGGCCGGGGCCGGAAGGTTGTAACAACTTGTCAGGCATTGGCGGATTTTAATACTGGACTGGTGAGTTTGCTATTTTTACTATACCCGGCAGTACAAATATTCCAAAGGGTTCCTCCAGCAGCGTCGGCGTGACAGTCAGCGCAGGACGGAAACAGGCGCAGAAGCTGTTTTGAACCAGCTTCTGGCACTGTCTCCGATGCAGCGGTGACAGCGCAGGCGGCTCTTGCAGGCAGTCCTGAAACCTTCTTCGAAAGGTCTTGCACATGTCTCGCCATCTCCTTCCCCTCGCTACCTCGTTGAGTCTCGTCCTGTTTCTGTCTGCCTGCGGTAATGGCGAGCAGGTCGAGCAGTCGGCTCGCCCTGCCATGGTCGTGCAACCGCAACCGGCGACTGCTCTGGTCGACAGCTACCCGGGCGAGGTGCGAGCGCGCTATGAACCGGAGCTGGCCTTTCGCATCGCCGGCAAGGTGGCCAAGCGTATGGTCGACGTTGGTGATCGGGTGAAGCAGGATCAGGCCCTGGCCGAGCTCGATCCGCAGGACGTGCGCCTGCAACTGGAGGCAACCCGCGCTCAGGTGGTGGCGGCCGAAGCCAATCTGCAGACCGTGCGTGCCGAGCGCGAGCGCTACAAGGCGTTGCTCGAGCGCAACCTGGTCAGCCGTTCGCAGTTCGACAACATCGAAAACCAGTACCGTGCGGGTGCCGCGCGTCTGAAGCAGGTCAAGGCCGAGTACGATGTGGCCCGTAACCAGACCGACTATGCGGTGCTGCGCGCCACGCAAGATGGCGTGATCGCGCGGCGTTCGGTCGAGGTGGGGCAGGTGGTCGCCGCCGGTCAGACGGTCTTCACCCTGGCCGCCGATGGCGAGCGCGAGGTGTCCATCAGTCTGCCGGAGCAGAGCTTCGGTCGTTTCGAGATTGGTCAGGCGGTGGAGGTGGAGCTCTGGTCGCAACCTGATCAACGCTTCCCCGGGCGTATCCGCGAGATGGCGCCGGCTGCCGATCCGCAGTCGCGCACCTTCGCTGCGCGTGTGGCGTTCGTCGAGGGCAAGGTGCCAGCTGAGTTGGGGCAGAGTGCACGGGTCTTCATCGCCAGTAATGGCGTGGTACCGCTGTCGGTGCCGTTGTCGGCGCTCAGCGCCGAGCAGGGCCAACCGTTCGTCTGGGTCGTCGATCCGCAGGAGCACAAGCTGCAGCGCCGTGCCGTGCGCATCGGGGCCTACGGGGACGAGCGGGTACCGGTGCTGGAGGGTTTGAGCGCGTCCGACTGGATCGTCGCCGCCGGTGTACAGGTATTGCGCGAGGGCCTGACGGTACGCCCAGTGGACCGTGACAACCGCAACGTCGAACTGGCCGCCAAGGAGTAAGCCGCATGAGCTTCAACCTGTCGGCCTGGGCGCTGCGCCATCGTCAGATCGTCCTCTACATCATGTTGCTGTTCGCCATCGTCGGCGCGCTGTCCTATACCAAGCTGGGGCAGAGCGAGGACCCTCCCTTCACCTTCAAGGCCATGGTGATCCGCACCAACTGGCCAGGCGCCACGGCGGAAGAGGTGTCGCGGCAGGTCACCGAACGCATCGAGAAGAAGCTGATGGAGACCGGTGAATACGAACGCATCACCAGCTTCTCCCGCCCAGGCGAGTCGCAGGTCACCTTCATGGCTCGCGATTCCATGCACAGCGCGGAGATCCCGGAGCTGTGGTACCAGGTGCGCAAGAAGGTCAGCGACATCCGCCATACGCTGCCGCCCGGCATCCAGGGGCCGTTCTTCAACGATGAGTTCGGCACCACGTTCGGCAACATCTATGCACTGACCGGCAGCGGTTTCGATTACGCCGTGCTCAAGGACTACGCCGACCGCATTCAGCTGCAGCTGCAGCGGGTCAAGGACGTCGGCAAGGTCGAGCTGGTTGGGCTGCAGGACGAGAAGATCTGGATCGAGCTGTCCAATACCAAGCTGGCGACGCTCGGCCTGCCGCTGGCGGCGGTGCAGCAGGCGCTCGAAGCGCAGAATGCGGTGACCGCCGCCGGCTTCTTCGAGACTGCCAGCGAACGCATCCAGTTGCGGGTGACTGGGCGTTTCGAGTCAGTAGAAGAGATTCGCGACTTTCCCATTCGCGTCGCTGACCGCACCTTCCGTATTGCCGATGTGGCCGAAGTCAAACGTGGCTTCAACGACCCGCCCGCGCCGCGCATGCGTTTCATGGGCGAGGACGCCCTTGGCATTGCGGTGTCGATGAAGGACGGCGGCGATATCCTGGTGCTGGGCAAGGCTCTGGAAGGCGAGTTCGCCCGCCTGCAGCAGACCCTGCCGTTGGGCATGGAGCTGCGCAAGGTGTCGGACCAGCCAGCGGCGGTAAAGACTGGCGTCGGTGAATTCGTCAAGGTGCTGGTAGAGGCGCTGGTCATCGTGCTGGCGGTGAGTTTCTTCTCCCTGGGCCTGCGTACCGGCCTGGTGGTGGCGCTGGTGATCCCACTGGTGCTGGCGATGACCTTCGCCGCCATGTATTACTTGGGCATCGGCCTGCACAAGATTTCCCTCGGCGCGCTGGTGCTGGGCCTGGGCCTGCTGGTGGACGACGCGATCATTGCGGTGGAGATGATGGCGATCAAGATGGAGCAGGGCTTCGACCGCTTCAAGGCCGCCAGTTTCGCCTGGACCAGCACGGCGTTTCCGATGCTCACCGGCACGCTGATCACCGCAGCCGGCTTCCTGCCGATTGCCACCGCGCAGTCCGGTACCGGCGAGTACACCCGTTCGATCTTCCAGGTGGTGGCCATCTCGCTGATCGCCTCGTGGATCGCCGCCGTGATGTTCGTGCCGTACCTGGGCGACAAGCTGTTGCCGGATCTGGCCAAGCTGCATGCGGCGAAACATGGTGGCAGCGATGCCGGCCACGACCCCTATGCGACGCCGTTCTATCGGCGGGTGCGGGCGGCGGTGGAGTGGTGCGTACGGCATCGCGTCACGGTGATCCTGTTGACCATCGCCCTGTTCATTGGCTCGGTGGTGGTGTTTCGCTTCGTGCCACAGCAGTTCTTCCCGGCTTCCGGGCGTCTGGAGCTGATGGTCGATATCAAGCTGGAGGAGGGGGCGTCGCTCAGCGCCACCGAGGCCGAAGTGCATCGCCTGGAAAAGCTGCTCAAGGAGCAGAGCGGTATCGACAACTACGTCGCCTACGTGGGTACCGGTTCGCCGCGTTTCTATCTGCCGCTGGATCAGCAGCTGCCGGCGGCGAGCTTTGCCCAGTTCGTCGTGCTGGCCTCGAACATCGAGGAGCGTGAACGTCTGCGCACCTGGCTGATTCAGGTGATGAACGACGAGTTTCCAACCTTGCGCAGCCGCGTCAGCCGTCTGGAGAACGGCCCGCCCGTAGGCTACCCGGTGCAGTTCCGCGTTAGCGGCGAGCATATCGACGAAGTACGTGCTCTGGCGCGTCAGGTGGCCGAGAAGGTGCGCGAGAACCCGCATGTGGTCAATGTGCACCTGGACTGGGAGGAGCCGAGCAAGGTGGTGATCCTCAATATCGATCAGGACCGCGCGCGGGCACTGGGGGTCAATACCGCCGAGCTGTCGCGTTTTCTGCAGGGCTCGCTATCCGGTACCAGTGTCAGTCAATACCGTGAAGGTAACGAGCTGATCGAGATTCTGCAGCGAGGTACGCCGCAGGAGCGCAAGGCGCTGAGCCTGCTGCCGAGCCTGGCTGTACCCACCGACAGCGGCCGTAGCGTAGCGCTGTCGCAGGTCGCCACCCTGGAGTACGGCTTCGAGGAAGGCATCATCTGGCACCGCAACCGCCTGCCCAACGTCACTGTACGTGCCGACATCTATGGCAAGCAGCAACCGGCGACCCTGACTCAGCAGATTCTGCCGACCCTGGAGCCGATCCGTGCCGAGCTGCCTGACGGTTACCTGCTGGAGGTCGGCGGTACGGTGGAGGATTCGCAACGCGGACAGCGCTCGGTGAACGCCGGTGTGCCGCTGTTCATCGTCGTGGTGCTGACCCTGCTGATGCTGCAACTGAAGAGTTTCTCGCGCTCGGCGATGGTGTTTCTTACCGCACCGCTGGGGCTGATCGGGGTGACCCTGTTCCTGCTGATCTTCCAGCAGCCGTTCGGCTTCGTTGCCATGCTCGGCACCATCGCTCTGGCCGGGATGATCATGCGCAACTCGGTGATTCTGGTGGACCAGATCGAGCAGGACGTCGAGCACGGCCTGGATCGCTGGCACGCCATCATCGAAGCGACGGTCAGGCGTTTCCGCCCCATCGTGTTGACGGCCCTGGCGGCGGTCCTGGCAATGATTCCGCTGTCACGCAGCGTGTTCTTCGGGCCGATGGCTGTGGCCATCATGGGCGGTCTGGTGGTGGCCACCGCCTTGACCCTGCTGTTCCTGCCGGCACTCTACGCGGCGTGGTTCCGGGTCAGGGAGAGCGAGGGCAGCTAAAGACTGACCAGGCATCTAGCGGGCATGGCAAGACAACCGGCGGGTGTGGATAATGCGCCGCCGCGGCGTCCCTCACGCCGTGCCCTCTGCCCGGAGTCATCATGTTCAGCCCGCTTGTCACCTTTCCTGCGCTGTATTGCGCCACCTTGCTCATGCTTGCCGGCTCGGGCCTGTTCAGCACTTACATGGGCTTGCGCCTGACCGAGCAAGGGGCCGGTGAAGCCTGGGTGGGTGGCCTGATGGCCGCTTACTATTTCGGCCTGGTGTGTGGCGGCAAATTTGGCCACAGGCTGATTGCCAGCGTCGGCCACATCCGCTCCTATGTGGCCTGCGCCGGTTTGGCCACGGTGATCGTGCTGCTGCATGTGCTGATCGAACGCCTCGAAGTCTGGCTGGTACTGCGCTTCGTCATGGGCGCGGTGATGATGAACCAGTACATGGTCATCGAGAGCTGGCTCAACGAGCAGTCGGAGAACCACATGCGCGGCAAGGTGTTTGCCGGCTATATGGTGGCTGTCGACCTGGGGCTTGTGCTGGGGCAGGGGCTGCTGGCGATGAGCCCGACGCTGGATTACAAACCACTGGTACTGGTGGCGATCTGTTTTGCCTCTTGCCTGATACCGCTGGCAGTCACTCGCCGTGTGCATCCGGCCAAGCTGGTCGCGGCACCGTTGGAAATCGGCTTTTTCTTCAAGCGGGTGCCGCAGGCGCTGGGCAGTATCTTCGTCGCCGGTCTGATGGTCGGCGCGTTCTACGGCCTGGCGCCGGTCTACGCCAGTCGTAACGGCCTCGATACGGCGCAGGCCAGCATGTTCGTGGGGGTTTCCATCATTGCCGGCTTCTGTGCGCAGTGGCCGCTTGGCTGGTTGTCCGATCGCTTCGATCGCAGTCGGCTGATTCGCGGCAATGCCTTGTTGTTGTGCCTGGCGGCGCTGCCGATGTGGGGACTGTTCAGCCTGCCTTACTGGTTGCTGCTGGGTAACGGTTTTCTGGTCGGCATGTTGCTGTTCACCCTGTATCCCCTGGCCGTGGCGCTGGGCAATGATCACGTCGAGCCCTCGCGGCGTGTGGCTTTGTCGGCGATGTTGCTGACCACCTACGGCATTGGCGCCTGTATCGGACCACTGCTTGCCGGCTTGATGATGCAGAACTTCGGTCCGGGAATGTTCTACATGCTGGTGTCGATCTATTCCGCGGTGCTGATTCTCTGGGTGCAGCCCAAGCGGGTGACCGGCTTGCACCGTGTCGAGGAGGCACCGCTCGGCCATGTGCCGATGCCCGATACGGTGAGCCCGATGGCGGCTGCGCTCGACCCGCGTGTCGAGGAAGTGCCGGAAGAGCTGCTGGTCGACGCACCCGCAACGATAGGGCGTTCCGATGGCCAGCCGGACGAGCCGACACAGGTGAAGTGATCTCACTCTGGCTGGCGGGCCAGGCATAAAAAACGGGAGCCGAGGCTCCCGTTTTTGTTGTTGCAGGTACGGCTTATTCGTCCATCTGCGACTGCAGGTAGTTCTGCAGGCCGACGGCTTCGATCAGGCTCAGTTGGGTTTCCAGCCAGTCGATGTGATCTTCCTCGGAGCAGAGGATTTCTTCCAGCAGCTCGCGGCTGGCGTAGTCGCCGATGCTTTCGCAGTAAGCGATGGCGGCCTTGAGATCGCCGTGCGCCTTGTGCTCGATCTTCAGGTCGCACTCGAGCATTTCCTTGGTGTTCTCACCGATCAGGATCTTGCCCAGGTCCTGCAGGTTGGGAATGCCTTCGAGGAACAGAATGCGCTTGATCAGCTTGTCGGCGTGCTTCATCTCGTCGATGGACTCGTGGTACTCGTGCTCGCCGAGTTTCTTCAAGCCCCAGTCTTCATACATGCGGGCATGCAGGAAGTACTGGTTGATGGCGACCAGTTCGTTACCAAGAATCTTGTTCAGGTGTTGAATGACCTTCTTGTCGCCTTTCATGTCTGCTCCTGCTGTTTCAATGACCGTGACAGCGCTGAATTTTCTGCCTCGTTTTAGCGCATGTCAAACCTAAGTTCTTGAAACATAAGTAAAAATTAAACTGAATAAGAATGTTTTTATTCCGCATCATGGCGCCAAGTTATTGAATTAACGCAATAAAAAATTTGCCCTAAGTTCCTTTGCAGTTATTTAGCGCAAGCAAGAGACTGCAATATTTTTTCGGCCCATATGAAAAAGCCCCGCAGAGCGGGGCATCGGGCACGCGAAATATCAGGCGGCGTTGGCTGAATTAGGGCTGCGGCTGTTCAGGTAGTCCTGCAAACGTGTCCGTTGTGCCGGTGTCATGAACAGGCCGAGCTTGCTCCGCCGCCAGAGGATATCGGCGCTGCTGCGCGCCCACTCTTCGCGGCGCAGGTAGTCCACCTCAAGCGCGTACAGCCCGGCTCCGAGGTGTTCGCCGAGGTCGGTCAGGTTGTACACGCCATCGAGCAGGCGCCAGGTGCGGCTGCCATAGCTGCTGGCCCAACGTCTGGCCAGGCTGGTCGGGAGCCAGCCATAGCGTTCGCAGAGTGCTTCGACAAGCGTGCCGAGGTCGTCCAGTTGTTCGCCACCAGGCAGCGGTGCGCTGGCGGTCCAGGCGGGGCCAATACTGCTGAAATAGGGCGCCAGTTGTTGCATGGCGGATTCCGCCAGCTTGCGATAGGTGGTCAGCTTGCCGCCGAATACCGAGAGCAAGGGGGCTTCGCCCGGTGCCGCGGACAGCGACAGGGTGTAATCGCGAGTGATGGCCGATGGCTCATCGGATTCGTCATCGCACAGCGGGCGCACGCCGGCGAAGCTGTGCAGAACATCGTCACGACTCAGTTGCTGCTTGAAGTGGTCGTTGACCACCTTGAGCAGGTAGTCGGTTTCCTCGGCGGTGATCGCAACCTGGGCAGGGTCGCCCTGGTATTCGCGGTCGGTGGTGCCGATCAGGGTGAAGCGCTCCAGATAGGGGATGGCAAAGACGATGCGGCGATCCTCGTTCTGCAGGATGTAAGCCTGCTCGCCGTCATAGAGCTTCGGCACGACGATATGGCTGCCTTGAATCAGGCGGATGCCATAGGGCGACTGCTGCTTGAGGTCTTCGCGGATGAAGCGGGCGACCCACGGGCCGGCGGCATTGACCAGGCCGCGCGCGCGAATCGAGAACAGGCTGCCGTCGGCGCGCTCCAGATGGATATGCCACAGCCCCTTGCTGCGTCTGGCACTGACGCAGCGTGTGCGTGGGTGAATGTGCGCACCGTTCTCCCGCGCGGCCATGGCGTTGAGTACCACCAGACGCGCGTCATCCACCCAGCAGTCGGAGTATTCGAAACCGCGGGCAATGTCCTGTTTCAGCGGACTGCCGGCGCCGAAGCGCAGGCCGCGCGAGCCCGGCAGGCGTTCGCGCTTGCCCAGGTGGTCGTAGAGAAACAGGCCGGCGCGGATCATCCAGGCCGGGCGCAGGTGCGGGCGATGCGGCAGGATGAAGCGCATCGGCTTGACGATATGCGGCGCCTTGGCCAGCAGCACTTCGCGCTCGGCCAGCGCTTCGCGCACCAGGCGGAATTCATGGTGTTCCAGATAACGCAGGCCGCCATGGATCAGCTTGCTGCTGGCCGAGGAGGTGTGGCTGGCCAGGTCATCCTTTTCGCAAAGGAACACCGACAGACCACGACCGGCCGCGTCGGCGGCGATACCCACGCCATTGATACCGCCACCAACGACGGCGAGGTCATAGACTTCTGCAACGGGGCTGGCGAACTGATCGTGGGGCATGGGGCACGCTCGGCTATTGAATTCGAATGTGTGTATGTTCACTTTCGAAAATATGCTAGACGAACATGCGCGACTTCGCTACCCCGACACGCGCTGATGCGCCGAGTGGTCGACTCATGGAAAGTGGAGGTCTGACTGTCGGGTGTCAGACCAGGTCGAGCTGAACTTTGTGGCTGTGCAACAGGCGGGCTATGGCGGCAGAAGGGGCGCTGTCGGTGAAGACGCGATTGACCAGCGCGAGCGAGCCAAGGCGTACCACGGCATTGCGACCGAACTTGCTCGAGTCGGCGGCGAGGAACACCTGGCGGGCGTTGTCGATGATGGCCTGGGAGACACGGACTTCCTGGTAGTCGAAGTCGAGCAGGCTACCGTCATCGTCGATGCCGCTGATGCCGACGATGGCGTAGTCGACCTTGAACTGCTGGATGAAATCCACCGCAGCCTGGCCGACGATACCGCCATCGCTGCGTACGGTGCCGCCGGCCACCAATACCTCGAAGTCGGCCTTGGCGCTGAGCAGGGCGGCAACGTGCAGGTTGTTGGTGATGATCTTCAGGCCCTTGTGATTCTGCAGTTCGCGTGCGATGGCCTCGGTGGTGGTGCCGATGTTGATGAACAATGAAGCGTGGTCTGGTATCTGCGCGGCCACGGCTTCGGCAATCCGTTGCTTCTCCTCGCGCATCTGGCCGGCGCGCATGCCATAGGCGGTGTTCTGGATGCTCGACGATTCACAGGCAGCGCCACCATGGGTGCGGCGCAGCAGGCCGTGTTCGGCCAGTTGGTTGATATCGCGGCGAATGGTCTGCGGGGTCACGGCGAACGCCTGGGCCAGTTCGTCGATGCTGACGTAGCCGCGTTCACGGGCAAGGTTGAGGATGTCGTGCTGGCGGGGAGCGAGATTCATGAGCGCTTCCTGTGATGGTCACTCATTATAGGCTGTAGCTAGCGGGGATTTGAGCCTGCTAATGTAAGGCATCTTTCATTGCGTTTTCACATTCGAACATGACCCCAGCGATCGATCTGTTGAAAAAGGCCAAGGCCGAGCATCATGTGCATAGCTATCAGCATGACCCCAAGTCTGCGTCTTACGGGCTGGAGGCGGCAGAGAAGCTTGGCCTCGAACCCGAGCGGGTGTTCAAGACGTTGTTGGCGGCTACCGAGAAGGGAGAATTGTTGGTGGCGGTCGTTCCGGTAGCCGGTAGTCTCGATCTCAAGGCATTGGCCGCGGCGGCAGGCGCGAAGAAGGCCGATATGGCCGATCCGGCGGCCGCACAGCGCGCCACAGGCTACCTGGTCGGTGGCATCAGCCCGCTGGGGCAGAAGAAACGCCTGCGGACCTTCATCGACGAGTCGGCCCGTCAGCATGCCACCATTCACGTCAGTGGCGGCCGGCGCGGTCTGGAGCTGGAGCTCTCGGCCGATACCCTGGCGCGGCATACTCAGGGACATTTCGCCGCTATCGGCAAAGCCTGACGCGCCTTGCCGCCAGGCCATGAACACAAGGTGCGGTTGCGCGGTCAACCGCTGCGAATTTCAGCGATAACAACAAGGAACCGCCCATGTCTCAATACCTGCTCGCCATCGACCAAGGCACCACCAGTTCTCGTGCGATCATTTTCAGTGCCGAGGGCGTGCCGGTTGCACGTGCCCAGCAGGAGTTCAGGCAGTACTTCCCTCAGGATGGTTGGGTCGAGCACGACGGCGAGGAAATCTGGTCATCGACGCTCGAGGTTTGTCGCAAGGCCATCGCCGAGAGTGACCTGGGCAGTGAGCAGATTGCCGCTATCGGTATCACCAATCAGCGTGAAACCACGCTGGTGTGGGAAGCCGAGACGGGCAAGCCGATTTACCCGGCCATCGTCTGGCAGGACCGCCGTACCGCCGACTATTGTGCCGGCCTCAAGGATGAGGGGCGCGAAGCGATGGTGTCGGCCAGGACAGGCCTGCTGATCGATCCCTATTTCTCCGCCACCAAGCTGCGCTGGATTCTGCAGAACGTGCCGGGGGCACAGGAGCGGGCTGCGCGCGGTGAGCTGCGTTTCGGCACGGTCGACAGCTTCCTGCTGTGGCATCTGACTGGCGGCAAGGTGCACCGCACCGATGCCAGCAACGCCTCGCGCACGCTGATGTTCAATATTCATGAGCAATGCTGGGACGAGCAACTGCTGGAGCTGTTCGGCATTCCTGCCAGCATGCTGCCGGAGGTGCTCGACTGTGCGGCGGACTTCGGCCACACCGAGGCTGAACTGCTCGGTAGCAGCATTCCGGTATTGGGCATGGCCGGTGACCAGCAGGCGGCACTGATCGGTCAGGCCTGCTTCGAGCCCGGCATGGTCAAGAGCACCTATGGCACCGGCTGCTTCATGATCCAGAACACTGGCGAGCAGCCGGTCAGCTCGAAGAATCGTCTGCTCACCACCGTCGGCTACCGCCTCGATGGCAAGGTGACCTATGCGGTAGAGGGCAGCATCTTCGTCGCCGGTGCCGCTGTGCAGTGGTTGCGCGACGGCATCAAGCTGATCAGTCATGCGCGTGACAGCGAAGCCCTGGCCGAGGCTACCGGTGATGCCTGCGGCGTCTATCTGGTGCCGGCCTTCACCGGGTTGGGTGCGCCGTACTGGGACCCCAAGGCGCGTGGCGCTATCTTCGGTCTGACCCGGGATACCGGGATCAAGGAGATCGTCACCGCTGGCCTGCAGTCGGTGTGCTACCAGACCTGCGACCTGCTCGAAGCCATGCGTCAGGATGGCGCTGCAGCGCCCAGTGCGTTGCGTGTCGACGGTGGCATGGTGGAGAACAACTGGGTCATGCAGTTTCTCGCCGATATTCTCGGTGTCAGTGTCGAGCGTCCCGAGGTCACCGAAACCACTGCGCTCGGTGTCGCTTACCTGGCTGGCCTGAAACTCGGCATTTACAGCGACCTGAAGGCGATCGCCAGCCACTGGCATCGCCAGCAGCGCTTCGAGCCGCGCATGAGTGAAGAGCAGCGTGAGCGACTCTACGCCGGCTGGCTGGATGCGGTGAAGCGCGTGCGCAGCGAGCCCTGACGCTTTCCAGAATCGTAGGAGCGACTTCAGCCGCGAATAACCTTGGCTTCGCGGTTGAAGCGCAATGCCGCTCAGCCGTTCCTGCGGACAGGGAACGATCATCTGGAAAACAGCAACTGTATCTGTTGCCGCTTGCTTGGCGAAGGCATGCTGGCGGCTCTCATCTGCCCAGGAATGCAGCATGCCTCTCGAGTTCCATCAAGTCGATGCCTTTACCGATCAGCCTTTCGCCGGTAACCCGGCCATCGTCTACCGCCTCGATACCTGGCTCGATGAAGAGCTGATGCAGCGCATCGCCGCCGAGCACAACCTGGCGGAAACCGCTTTCATGGTCAAAGAAGGGGAGGCCTGGCACATTCGCTGGTTCACGCCAACCAGCGAGGTGCCGCTCTGCGGTCACGCCACGCTGGCTGCTGCCAAAGTGCTGTTCGATATCTATCGGGAGCCCGCCGAGGCCCTGCACTTCACCTGCATTTCCGGTGCCTTGCAGGTTTCCAGGCTGGGCGAGCGTCTGCAGCTGGACTTTCCCGTGCGCCGCGCTGAGAGCGTGACGCAGGACCTGCATGATCAGGCGCGCACTGCCCTCGGGGTCGAGTTGGAGCAGGTGTTGGCACTACGCAACGTCGATGGCAGCGTGCAGGAGCTGATGGTGGTGCTGGGCGGTGAACGCGACGTGCGCAATCTGCAGCCTGACCTGGCCGCGCTGGCCACATTGCCGGGGCTCGGCGTACTGGTTACTGGCGCCGGGCAGCAGCATGATTTCGTTTCGCGCTACTTCGCGCCGAGTATCGGTATCGATGAGGATCCGGTTACCGGGTCGACGCACTGTATCCTCATGCCTTACTGGGTCGAGCGCCTTGGACGTGTGACGCTGAGCGCCTTTCAGTGTTCGGCGCGGGGCGGAGAGCTGCTCTGCAGTCTGCAGGGCGAGCGGGTGAAGATTGCCGGCCATGCGCGGCATATCGCCACTGGCCAACTGATGACCTGATTCAGTCGCTGCTGACCCGACGGACGCCGGGGGAGTCGCTCAGTTGCAGCTGCGCCGCGACGCTGCCCAGGGCCGGGAACGCCACCAGGTGGTCGGCAGCGACGCGAATGCCCACCTCGTCGCCTTGCCGATGGTCGGCGTGGCTGGGAAAGATCGACTCCAGCTGGCTGCCGGTTGGCAGTTGCAGACGGTAGAGCGTCGCGGCGCCAAGGAAGGTCTTGCCGACGATGCGTGCTTTCAGCGCGCTGTCCTCGTCCGGCACGATATCGTCCGGGCGCAGCAGCACGTCGACTGCGCTGCCTTGAGCCCAGGTATAGGCACGGTTGCCGCGGATCAGCCCTAGTTCGGTCTGCACGGCGTCCGGGCTGAGCAACTGGCCGCGGATGAAGTAGCCCTGGCCGATGAAGCTGGCGACGAAAGGCGTCAGCGGCTCATGGTAGAGGTTGAAGGGCGTGTCCCATTGCTCCAAACGACCATCCTTGAATACGCCGACATGGTCGCTGACGGCGAAGGCCTCTTCCTGATCGTGGGTGACCAGAATGGCGCTGGTGCCGCGTGCCTTGAGAATCTCGCGCACCTCATGGCTGAGGCGTCTGCGCAGTTCGCCATCGAGGTTGGAGAACGGCTCGTCGAGCAGCAGCAACTGCGGCTCAGGTGCCAGTGCGCGGGCCAGGGCGACGCGCTGCTGCTGACCGCCGGACAGTTCGTGCGGGTAGCGCTTGGCGAGGTGGCCGAGCTTGACCAGCGCCAGCAATTCTTGGGTGACGCGCTCGGCGTTGGGCTGCTTGCGAATGCCGAAGGCGACGTTTTCCGCCACGCTCAGATGGGGGAACAGGGCATAGTCTTGGAACACCATGCCGATACGGCGTTTCTCCGGTGCCAGGGTGAAGCCGGCGCGCGAGATCAGCTTCCCCGCCAGTTCTATTTCACCTTCGAGTACCGGTTCGAAACCGGCGATGGCGCGCAGGGTCGTGGTCTTGCCGCAGCCGGACGGGCCGAGCAGGCAACCGATATCACCGGCGTTGAGGTGCAGGTCGAGATCCTGCACCACCTTGTGCGAGTGGTAGCCGCAGTTCAGTCCGCGTAGCTGCAGCAGAGGCTGGTTCATGCGTGGTGATAGGCCGGCTCGACCAGCATTTCCAGCAGCGCTTTCTGTGCGTGCAGGCGGTTTTCGGCCTGGTCCCAGGCAACCGAACGTTTGTCGTCGAGCATGTCGAGGCTGATCTCTTCACCACGGTGAGCCGGCAGGCAGTGCATGAACAGCACATCTTCGGCCGAGCCGGCGAGCAGTTCCGGGGTAACCTGATAGGGGCGGAACAACGCCATGCGTTGTTCGGCTTCGTCTTCCTGGCCCATCGAAGCCCATACATCGGTACTCACCAGGTGGGCGCCGGCCACGGCTTCACGTGGGTCACGCACGACCTGCACGCGATCGCCTGCCAGGGCGAGGAAGCGGGCGTCAGGCTCGTAACCCTGCGGGCAGGCGACCTTCAACTGGAAGTCGAACTGGATCGCCGCCTCGATGTAGGAGTTGCACATGTTGTTGCCGTCGCCAATCCAGGCCACCGTCTTGCCGGCAATACTGCCGCGGTGCTCGAGGTAGGTCTGCATGTCGGCGAGCAGTTGGCAGGGGTGCAGGTCATCGGACAGGCCGTTGATCACCGGCACCTTCGACTTGGCCGCGAATTCGGTGAGGTTGCTGTGGGCGAAGGTCCGAATCATCACCGCATCGAGCATGCTCGACATGACGATGGCGGCATCGCCGATCGGCTCACCGCGACCGAGCTGGGTGTCGCGCGGCGAGAGAAAGATGGCCTGGCCGCCAAGCTGGATCATGCCGGCTTCGAACGACAGGCGGGTACGGGTCGAGGCTTTCTCGAAGATCATGCCGAGGACGCGATTCTTCAGCGGCTCGAACAGTACGCCGCGATTGCGCAGGTCCTTCAGCTCGATGCCTCGGCGGATCAGGCCCACCAGTTCGGCCGGTGTGTAATCCATCATCGAGAGGAAGTGTCTGACGCTCATCGTTAACTACCTTTATCACTACAGTTCGCAAGCCTGTGCGCGGTGACAAAACCGACAAAAACAGCAGAGCTTGCGGCGGGAGGCCGCAGGATGCGACGAAACAGGGGAAGGCGCGATCCTATAAGGAAATGACGAGACGGCGCAAGTTGCCACCTGTGCCGGCGCAGAATCATGTTTTACAAGCCTTTTTTGCCAAAGTTCTGACGCCAGTGATATCCGCGGCAGCAGCGCCTGAGTCTTCGAGTGCTCCGCAACTGAATCGGCAGGCATGATGCTGGTCGATTCACGGGACGAACGCTGCTGGCGCTGCTCCCGTGCCCGGCCCATAGTGCTGCTCTGCGACCTGACCGGTCGTCTCGGATCAGAACAAGAGGCCAGGCCATGACCAAGTCCCTCCATTACCGTGCATGCCACCTGTGCGAGGCCATCTGCGGCCTCGCCATCGAAACCGAAACTCAGCCTGACGGCAGCATGCAGATTCGCTCGATCAAGGGCGATGCTCAGGACAGCTTCAGCCGTGGCCATATCTGCCCCAAGGCCGTGGCCTTGCAGGATATTCAGAACGACCCGGACCGCATTCGTCAGCCCATGCGCCGTATCGGCGAGCAGTGGCAGGCCATCGCCTGGGACGAAGCGTTCGAACTGGTTGCCGAACGTTTGAGCGCCATCCAGGCCGAGCACGGGCAGAACGCCGTGGCCGTGTATCAGGGCAATCCCAGCGTGCACAACTACGGCCTGATGACCCACAGCAACTACTTCCTCGGGTTGCTGAAAACCCGCAACCGCTTCTCCGCCACGTCGGTCGATCAGTTGCCTCATCACCTGACCAGCCATCTGATGTATGGCCATGGTCTGCTGATCCCCATTCCGGATATCGATCATACCGATTTCATGCTGATTCTCGGCGGCAACCCGCTGGCGTCCAACGGCAGCATCATGACCGTGCCGGATGTGGAAAAGCGCCTGAAGGCGGTCCAGGCACGTGGCGGCAAACTGGTGGTGGTCGATCCGCGGCGTAGCGAGACTGCGGCGATCGCCGATCAGCACCTGTTCGTGCGCCCCGGCAGTGATGCCGCGCTGTTGCTGGCGTTGCTCAATACCCTGTTCGAGGAGGGGCTGACGCGTGGCAGTCATCTGCCGGTCGAGGGGCTGGAGCAGGTGCGTGCAGCCATCGCCGCTTTCGATGCCGAGCGTATGAGTGCCCGCTGCGGGGTGCCGGCGTCAACCATTCGCCAACTGGCACGTGACTTCGCCTCTGCCGAGCGCGCCGTCTGCTACGGCCGCATGGGCGTGTCGACGCAGGCGTTCGGAACGCTCTGTCAGTGGCTGGTGCAGCTGATCAATCTGGTTACCGGCAACCTCGATCAGGTGGGCGGCGCGCTCTGTACCACGCCTGCCGTGGACCTGGTGGCGAGCACCTCCGGCGGCCATTTCAATCGTTGGCGCAGCCGCGTTTCCGGGCTTCCCGAATATGGCGGCGAGCTACCTGTTTCGGCGCTGGCCGAGGAGATGCTCACCGAGGGGGAAGGGCAAATTCGCGCACTGGTGACCGTGGCCGGTAATCCCGTGTTGTCCACGCCGAATGGCCGGCAGCTGGAGCAGGCCCTCGACGGGCTGGATTTCATGCTCGCCGTGGATTTATACATTAATGAGACCACGCGCTACGCCGACCTGATTCTGCCGCCCACTGCGCCGCTGGAGCACGATCACTACGACACCACCTTCAATGTATTCGCTGTACGCAACGTCACGCGCTTCAACGAGGCGATCCTGGCCAAGCCGGAGGGCGCCTTGCACGACTGGGAAATCTTTGTCGGCCTGGCCAGGGCCTTCGCCGCGCGCAATACCGTGGAGCTGAAGCCGACCCTGGCTCCTGAGCAGATGATCGACATGGGGCTGCGTTTCGGTCCGTACGGTGAACGTAGCGAGCAGAAGCTCGATCTGGGCACGTTGCGCAAGCATCCCCACGGGCTGGATCTGGGAGCGCTGCGGCCGAACCTGGCAGCGCGCCTGAAAACGCCTGAAAAGCGTGTGCAGGCCGCACCTGATGTGCTGCTGGCGGATCTGCAACGTTTCGCCGGGGAGCAAGCCTCTGCTCATGAACTGCTGCTGATCGGCCGGCGCCATGTGCGCAGCAACAATTCCTGGATGCACAACTACCATCGCCTGGTGAAGGGCAAACCGCGTCATCAGTTGTTGATGAACCCGCAGGACCTGGCCAGTCGTGGCCTGGCAGACGGTCAGCGGGTGCAGGTGCGCTCGCGCGTCGGCAGCATCGTAGTGGAGGTGGCTGCGAGTGACGAGGTCATGGCCGGTGTGGTCAGTCTGCCGCATGGCTGGGGCCATGCGCGGCCAGGGGTGCAGATGGACATTGCCCGTGCCCAGCCGGGGGCCAGTGCCAACGACTTGACCGACGAGCGCCAGCTCGACGCGCTGTCGGGCAATGCCGTGCTCAATGGTGTACCAGTAGAGGTGGTGGCCGCGTAGCTGAATGCGATATCGGGTCGTATTGAGGCAATGTGGCGACGGCAAGGCCGAGCATTATGCTCGGTTTTTCGCTACAATCGCGCCACCGTGGCGACCGTCGGGTCGCAAAGTCTATGCTGAGGTGCCCCATGGATATCATCGAAACCATCAAAGAGCAGATCGCCAACAACACCGTTCTGCTGTACATGAAAGGCTCGCCCAATGCCCCGCAGTGTGGCTTCTCCGCCCGCGCTTCGCAGGTGGTGATGGGTTGCGGCGAGAAGTTCGCCTACGTCGACATCCTGCAGAACCCGGAAATCCGCGCCAATCTGCCGAAGTACGCCAACTGGCCGACTTTCCCGCAGCTGTGGGTGGGCGGCGAGCTGGTCGGCGGTAGCGACATCCTCACCGAGATGTTCGAGAAGGGCGAGCTGCAGACCCTGATCAAGGACGCCGTGACCAAAGCCGGCGCCTGATCGCTACAACTGCAGACAAAAAAGAACCCGCCTCGGCGGGTTCTTTGCGTTTTGGCCTCTGTCGGGCGCTTTCTACTTCTGCACCCACTGGCCGCCGAGCTGGATGAATTGGCCTTTGGGTGTGCGGTCGATGGCCTTCTTGCCGGCGATGGCTTCCACATCGCTCAGGCTGATGCCATTGTCCTGCGCCACTTTCTGGTACTCGGCGCGGCGCGCTTGATTGATCAGGCGGGCAATCTCGTCGGCCTGGCCGGCGGACTTGACCACGCCGAGATAGCCATTGGGCTGCTCGCCCAGCTGGCCGCTGGCCTTGGCGTCGCCCAGGGCGCTCATCGCCTGATTGAGGGTCAGGGCGTAGGCCGGCAGGCTCAGGGTCAATGCCAGCAGCAGGGTCGAAAGGTATCGAATCATCATGTATCTCCTTGCGCAAGCGCCGTTGTACCGGGAGCTCCGCGTAGTCGGCAATTCAGGTGCTACGGCAGTAGCGAAACATCCTCAGAACAGACCGCTGTCCTCGTTGAAGACATTGTCCAGTGCCTTGTCCACCTTGATATAGATTTCGTGCTCGACCTTGACGTTCAGGTTGATGTTGATCGGCTCGTTGGGCATGGCCAGTTGCACCGTCGGCGTGCAAGCCTGGCACAGCAGTCCAATACTCAGGACGGCGAGGAGGCGATATACGTGCATGGCGCTACTCCTGGGGCTTCTGTGGGACACGCTGACGCATCCACTGCTGAATTCGTTGCTGGATAATGTCACTGACCTTGTCGGTCAGCTGCAAACTGGCCAGCAGACTGGGAATGTCTTCCTGCAGATTGATGTTGAAGTTGATGGGGCGGCCCTGTTCGATGGCCGGATTCTGCCCGTGCAGGCGCAGGCCCAGCTGCAGTGTGCCGGACGCGTTGTAGTCGACGCTACCGTCCAGCAGATCGTAATGGAAGTCTTCCAGCGCGTCGGTGACCAGTTTCATCCCCGGATTGGCCTGACCCATGGCGCGAATGCGTGGCGAGTGAAAGCGTAACTGCCCTCCCGGGGAGCGGGCTTCGATATGTCCCTGCTCGATGCTGATGCTCTGGCCGACGCGCAGTGGCAGGTTGCCGTCGATCAGACCATTGCCTTCGAGACCCTCGGCCGGATAGGTGCGAAACAGTTCCTGCAGATCCAGGCCACTGAGTCGCAGTGGCAGCAACTGGCTGGGCCGCTGCAGTTCCCAGGTTGCTGGCGCCAGGCTCAGACTGCCGCCCAGGATGCCCAGCTCGGCATGTCGATGCACCAGGGTGCCTGTCGTCGGCTGTGCAAGGCTGGCGCTGTAGCTGCCCTGCAGCTCTAACGGGCCGAGGGGGATGCCAGGGTCGATCTGCCTGGCGCTCAGATTGGGCAGCTCCAGGCTCAGACGGTCGCCGTTGACTCGTAACTGTACTTCGCCCTCGATACCGCTCAGTGTGCTGCGGTCATAGATGCCGGCCAGGTTGCGCCCGCTCAGATTGGCTTGCAGCGTCATGGGTTTGCCTCTGGGCAGACGCATCTGTGCGCTGCCCTGCATGCGGCCGTTATCCAGAGTGAGCAGGGCGGGCCAGCTCGATAGAAGCTGCCGCAGCGGGTTGCCGGCACGCAGGAACAGTTCGTCCAGCGTGGCGTCGACGCGCAACTCATCGAGCGTGTTGTCCAGATTTAGTGCCATGCTCAGGCCCGAGTCCGCCAGCACTGCGCCTTCGAGCGCCTGCCTGCTTTCATTGGCCTGCAGCTGGCCCTGCCATTGCCAGCCTTGTGGTAGCAATTGTGGGTGTTGCAGGCGTTGGGCACGTAACGTCAGTAGCCCGGATAACTGTGGTGACGCTGGCGCGCCGCTGAGCTCCATATCGGCGAGGCTGGCCTGGATGCGCTGCAGCTCCAGCTCATCTGCCCGCAGGCGCCGGACGTCCAGCCGGGAGTCTTTACCGAGGCGGAGCTGCAGCTGCTGCGCCGTCGCGTTGCCGGTTAGCGAGAGAGCCAGCTGCAAATCGTCGACCCGGTTGCTGGCGAGATCCAGGCGCTTGCTGTGAGCCTGTAATTGCAACTGTGCGACTTCGAGCGCCCAGTCGGGGTATTGGCGCAGGCCAAGCTCGGCGTTGGCCTGCAGTTCGAGTGGCCCTTGTGTGCTGAGCTTCAGCTCGAGAGCGAGCTCGTTTTCGGCTGCGTCTGGCAGAGGTGCAATCTCCAACCTCACCTGTTCTGGCTGCAAGCCGGCGGGAAGAGCCTGTAGCCAGGACGTGTTTTGGGGCGTGAGGAGCAGTTCACCTTGAGCCTGTCGAGCCTGCCAGCGAGTGTTGTCGTTGCGCAGTTCGAGTGTCAGGTCGCCGCTGATCAGGCCAAGGCCAGGCAGCGGCCAGGGGCTTGGCAGGTGCGCGTCGATATTCAGCCAGCCAGGAGCGCTCATCATTTCAGCGAGCTGCCGGGTCGTGCGCGGCAGGTGCAGCTGCCACTGCGTATTCACGCCGGCTTGCTGCGGCGTTGCGGGCAAGTCCTGGGGGGCGAGTGGTAGCCACTCACTGAGCCAATTGCTGACCCAGGCAATGTCCGGGAGGGGAGCGATTTGCAGATTGCCACTCCATTGCAGGGCCTCGTTGCGCGGCGACAGATCGCTGTGCAGTTCCAGTTGCTGTTGATCGTCCAGCTGCACGGCAGCGTGTAGCTGGCGCACGCTGTCCAGTGTGGTGCCGAGTCCATTCAGTCGAGCCTGGAGGCTGGCATGGTGGGTATCACGTAGCAGTTGCAGACGCACCTGCAGGGCATCGTCCAAGTGTTGCGCGAGGAGATCGCCACTGAGGATGCATTGGCCGCTCGCGCAGGGGAGGTGTGCTGTGGCGCTGCGCACTTCGATCTGCCGCGGTAGCCAGGGCAGTGCGGCTGCCAGGCTTTGCAGGGCATCGCCCGGGCCATTGTCATGCGGCTGCGTTTCGTTTGTTTGCGCGGGTTGCCAGTTCAGCTGCAAGCCTTGCGCGAGCGCGCGATAACGCGGTGTTTCGCTGGCCAGCCAATAGAGCTGCAGTTGCTCGCTCTGTAGGTGCAGCTCGCCCTCGAGGCGTTGCGTCAGGCTCACGTCGTGCAGCAGTACGCCTCGCCAGGACAGGCTCAGGGAGCGCCAGTCCAGCTCGATCCGCTGTTCCTCAAGCAGTTGCTGCAGCCGGTAGCCGCTAAAGCAGATCAGCAACGACAGCAGCATCAGTAGCGCTACGCAGATGCTCAGCCAGAAACGCCGGCGGCTCATGAGTTCTCCCAGCTCGATGCCCAGCAATGGACGGTAACCCATGCTTTCGCGAGTGCCAAGCAGCATTCCGTGCTATTGTTTGTTTACAGCTTTTAATATTCATTTTGTTTGAAAAGAGCTGAGGTGATCTTGATGAGTGCACTGATTCACAGCCAGCCTGAGGCCGATGCGGTGCTGGCCAAGGCGTTGCTCAACACCCGCGAGCAACTCGGGCTGACGCAACAGGAACTGGCGGATATCGTCGGCGTGCATCGCAGCGCCATCAGTCGTTGGGGCGAGCAGGGCGGTTTGCGTCCGCAGAGCAAGACCGGCGAGCTGGCGCTGCTGCTGATTCGCGCCTACCGTGCGCTGTTCGCCCTGTTTGGCGGCAATCTGCAGGACATGCGCCACTTCCTGCGCACCGAAAATCGTCACCTGGCTGGCGTGCCTCTGCAGCAGATGAGTCAGGTGCAGGGGTTGGTGAGGGTGGTCGAGTATCTGGACGCCATTCGCGGCAAGGTCTGAGAGCCCACTCAAAGCCTGCTGCGTTAAAACAGGCTCTAGCTCGCGATGCTTTGAGCAGGCTCTACGCTTTAGGAGTGATCGCCATGGACATCTGGCAACAATGCGCGGGCGAACGGCAGATTCGCCCGTTACACGGCAAGTTGCTACGCATGGTGGAAAGCCAGGCGCAGGTGGCGACCTCGCAACTGGTGGACAATCTGGCAGAGCAGGCGTTGCTCGAAGAGCTGCTGGAAGCAAGTAAACCGCCGTTGCCCGACGCCGCTGAACCACTGCATTACCTGCTCAAGACGCCATTTCGCTATCCGCCGCTGCGCTGGGGTTCGCGTTTCGGCACGGTGCATGAGCCGAGTCTGTTCTATGCCGCGCTGCGGCTGGAAACCGCGATGGCCGAAGCGGCCTATTATCGCTTCGTCTTGTGGAACGGCATGCTCAGCCCGCCGCCCAGCGGGCGAATACTCTCTGAACACTCCACCTTCGAGGCACGTTATCGCGTCGAGCGCGGTATCCAGCTGCAGTTGCCGCCATTCGATCAGTTTATGGCGTTGCTGGCTCATCCCAGTGATTACAGCGAGCCTCAGGCGCTGGGGGCGGCCATGCGTGCAGCGGACATCCAGGCATTCGAATATCGCTCGGCGCGTTGTCCTGAAGGCGGGCGCAATGTCGCCCTCTACGTGCCGCAGGCGTTCGCCGAGAAACGGCCGCGTAACCTCACCGCCTGGCTGTGCGAAACCACAGGTGATTACGTTGCCTTCAAGCCTGCTCAGGTGCCTGGGCAGCCGCGACTGTTTCGCTGGGAGCAATTTCTGGTGCAAGGACAGTTGCCGCACCCCGCATGAATGCTGTTGCGCTACTGCCGATGCCCCGAAACAGAGCGCTGCGCGGATATGTCGCACAGAGTTGTGCACAATGCTGAAGCAGTCTGTTATCTCACTGTCAGAATCGCCGCTAAACGTTTGATTTTTCGTGGTTGATTTTTAAGTCAATGAAAAATATGAAATTTTTTCATTGGTGAAAAAATCGTCAGTTTGACTGAGGCGCCCATGGTATCTGGCCTGACGCCTCTTGCGCCCAAGTTGTTCACGGAGTTATCCACAGGATCTGTGGATTGTGTGCCGGCCTATGCGCGGCGCCTCGATGCAATCGCCTGGCGGGGCTTTACCTCGGCAAAAAAAGGAGTAGAGTGGCGCGCCCCGGCAGTTACCCCCGTTTTTCTTATGCCTCGCGCTCTACCGTCGTCATCCTCCACCGCCCGTCCAAGCTCTTCTCGTCTGCCCATGCGCGTCGCGCTGTGGCTGCTCGACAATCCACGCCTGGGCAAGACGCCGAGCGTCAAGCGTATCGCCGGCAATCTGCTCAAGCAGCCTGCGCGCAAGGGCTGTGTGCAGGCGCAGAGTCGCCTCGGGCAACTGCTCTGCCGCGACTGCGGCAACACCCGCGACCGCCGTATCGGCTATGAATTGCTGCGCCAGGCTGCCCGCGCGGGCGACCGGGGTGCTCAGCAGGAGCTGGCGCGTCTGTCGCGCTGACTGCGTACTGGCCCCGTGTGAATCGTCGGCTGGGTATACTGCTCGGCGGTCAAACATGGAGCGTCTATGCCAATCGATCCCCTCTCTCTTGCCATCGGTGCTGCCGCTGCGTTGGTGCCACTGCTGGCTGGCGTCTGGTCGTTGCAGCGCCGGTTGGCGCGCGAGCAGAGCGAACAGGCCTTGTTGCAGGAGCGCCTGGAGCACGCCCAACTGAGCCAGGCCGGTGTGCTCGCGCAGCTCGATGCCTGCCGCGCCGAGTTGGCTGAGGTCAGTGAGATCAAGGTCGATCAGCAGACTGAGCTCGCCGGTCTGCGCCGTGAGAACGAATTACTGCAGCAGGAACGGCAGATTGCCCGTGAGGCTGCACAATCCTGGAACCTGCAGCGCGAACGCAACGAGGCCGAACTGCGCCGGCTGACCGCCGAGTGTGCGGCGCTGGCCGCCGAACTGCAGGAGAATCGCGACAACCAGCAGCAGCGCCTCGATGACTTGCAGGGCGCGCGCAATGAGCTGCGCGCGCAGTTCGCCGAACTGGCTTCATCGATATTCGATGAGCGCGAGCAGCGTTTTGCCGAGACCAGCCAGCAGCGCCTGGGGCAGTTGCTCGATCCGCTCAAGGAGCGCATTCAGGCGTTCGAAAAGCGTGTGGACGAGAGCTATCAGCAGGAGGCGCGCGAGCGTTTTTCCCTGAGCAAGGAGCTCGAGCGCCTGCAGCAACTCAATCAACGCCTGGGCGATGAGGCGACCAACCTGACACGTGCGCTGAAAGGTCAGAAGACCCAGGGCAACTGGGGCGAGCTGGTGCTCGAGCGGGTGCTTGAGCATGCCGGCCTGGAAAAGGGGCGCGAATATCAGACTCAGGTCAGTCTCAAGGGCGCTGGTGGCGAGCGCTTCCAGCCCGATGTGTTGATCCGTCTGCCTGGTGACAAGCAGGTGATCGTCGATGCCAAGGTCAGCCTCAGTGCTTACCAGCAATACGTTTCGGCCGCAGACGAGGTGCTCCGTCAGCAAGCGCTCAAGCAACACCTGGTTTCCTTGCGCAGCCACTTGAAAGGGCTGTCGGGCAAGAACTATCAGCGCCTCGAAGGCTTGCACAGCTTGGACTTCGTCCTGCTCTTCGTGCCGATCGAAGCGGCTTTTGCGGCGGCACTGCAGGCTGAGCCCGATCTGTTTCAGGAGGCGTTCGAGCAGCAGGTGGTGATCGTCAGCCCGACCACATTGCTGGCCACCTTGCGCGTCATCGACAGTCTCTGGCGCCAGGAGCGCCAGGGCCAGAATGCCCGGGAGATCGCCGAGCGTGCTGGCCAGCTTTACGACAAGTTCGTCGCGTTCATTGCCGATCTGGATGAGATGGGCAACCGTCTGCAGCAACTGGACAAGGCCTACGCCAGTGCCCGCAACAAGCTGGTCGACGGGCGTGGCAATCTGGTCGGCAGGGTGGAGAACCTCAAGCTGCTGGGCGCGCGGGCGAGCAAGAGTCTGCCGACCGAGTTGCTCGAACGCTCCGCCGATCTGCCGGCGCTGGATGAGCTTGGCGAGTGAGCCTCATCCCGGTTCTCGATTGGCAACGATGCTCAGCCAAGCGGGTAGCCCGGATGAAGTTCGGGAACGATTGCGCGGCATAGCAAACCGCCCCGGATTTCATCCGGGCTGCAGGATTGCTCCAGCGGCGTTCGATCAGTCCGGCTGAAGCTCATTACTAATCAGGTCCCGGTTTGTAGCCATGGAGCGCCGCTTAGCCTGGCAGCCGCCGGGGCATTCAGATAACGCCGGGCTCCATCAATGTGGCCTTGCATGGCTGCGGTGGGTGATTGGCGGCTTCGCCCGCGCCAGTTCCAGCTGGTTCACGTAATCGCGCAGCCAGTCCGCCAGCATGCTGGGCTTGGCCAATAGCTGCCAGTGGCTTGCGCGTGTTTCGCGTCGGGTCAGCAGTGGTGCCCACTGCTGCAAATCATCGAACAGCTGCGGCCGCACGAAGCGGTCGTTCAGCGGCACGACCAGTTGCAAGGGCACGCGTGTCGTGCGCGCACGCGGGCGCAGCAGGCTACGCATGAAGTTGGCGCGATACAGTTGCACACCACGCACGCCGTCGCTGCGTTGCGTGCGGCTTGGCGGTGTGTGGTGTACGCCTTCGAGACGGCGCAGCAACCAGGGCCAGGCGCGATCCAGGCCCAGGCGCCAGCACAGTTCCGGCAACAGCGGGATATGGAAGAAGGCGATATACCAGGAGCTGAGCAGTTGACCGAGCGCCTGCAGCAGTGCCTGTGGGCGACGCAATGTCAGGTGTTGGCGCAGCCAGTGGCCGACATGGTCGAGGCAGGGGCCGGAGATGCTGGTATAGGACGCCAGCAGCGGCTGGATACGCGGCTCGGTCACCGCCTCCCAGCTCTGGATCGAGCCCCAGTCGTGGGCGATCAGGTGCACCGGGCCACCTGCACGGGTGGCATGGATGACCGCTTCGAGGTCACGAGCCAGTTGTTCCAGACGGTAGTCCTGCAGCCGTCCAGGCACCTGCGAGGCGCCACAGCCGCGTACGTCATAGGCGACGATACGATAGTCGCCAGCCAGTTCAGCAATCAGCGGTAGCCATATATCGTGGTTATCCGGATAGCCATGTACCAGTAGCAAGGTCGGGGCTTCGGCCTTGTCCCAGATGTAGGCGCGCAGGCGCAGACCATCACTGTCTACGTCCAACTGCTGCGGCTGCAGCTCGTGGTGTAGTGCTGGCGCGTTCATCGGCCAAGGCCGAGGTGTTGGTGCGGCAGGGGCATGGCAGGCTCCGGATAACGACGATTCAGGCGTTTGATGTCATCGTCATTGTTGGGGGCCGGGCTGCCGTTGCCTAGGCATTGGGCGTATTCACGCCAGCTGGCGTTACGGCGTTACCTGGCCCGCCTGGAGCGCTCTGCAATGGGCTGGCGAGCCTGTTTCAGCGTTCTGACGGCGGCTCAGCGCCGGGCAAGTCCAGCCATTGGTTGGGGCCGAACTTGCGCTAGCCGTCCTTGGTGATGTCACCCACGCAGTGCCAGATGGCGGCTGAGCAGGGCACGCAGCGCGGCGGGTTTGACCGGTTTGGGCAGGTAGTCGAGGCCGGCGGCATGCACGGCGGCTACCAGCTCGGGGCGGCCGTCGGCACTGATCACCACGCCGGGCACGGGTTCGCCCAGGCGCGTGCGCAGCCAGGCCATCAGCTCGGTGCCGGTCTCGCCCTCGTCCAGGTGATAGTCGACCAGGGCCAGCTGCGGATGGACCTCCTCGCTGAGTAGGTGCTCGCACTCCAGGCGGTTGCGCGCCGTCCACACCTGGCAGCCCCAGCGCGACAGCAGGCTGTACATGCCGGTGAGGATGCTGTCCTCGTTGTCGATACAGATCACCTGAATACCCTGTAGCGGCTGGCCGTCCACTGTTGCCACGACAGGGCCCTGGGGTTTCGGCGCGGGCTTTCTGGCCAGTGGCACGCTGACGCTGAACACGCTGCCCTTGCCGGGCCAGGAGCGCACCTCCAGGCGATGGGCGAGTACCCGGCAGAGCCCGTCGGCGATTGCCAGGCCCAGCCCCAGGCCTTTTTCGGCGCGAGTCTGGTGGCTGTCGAGGCGCTTGAACTCCTCGAAGATCACCTTGCGCTTGTCCTCCGGAATGCCTGCGCCGCGATCCCAGACCTCCAGGCGCAGTTGCCCGCCTTCGCGGCGCACGCCCAGCACCACGCGACCCTTGGCGTAGCGGAAGGCGTTGGTCAGGAAGTTCTGCAACACCCGGCGCAGCAGCTTGATGTCGCTGTCGACCCATTCGCGGCTGCCGTGTACGCGCAGGTCGATACCCTGTTCCGCAGCCAGCACTCCGAACTCCGCAGCAAGGGTGTCGAACAGGTTGGACAGGGCAAACGGATGGCGATCCGGGGTGATGCGGCCGTTTTCCAGGCGCGAGATATCCAGCAGGTCGGTGATCAGGTCCTCGGCCGAACGCAGCGAGCTGTCCAGGTGCCTGACCAGTTCCTGGGCTTCGCTGGGCAGTGCATCGTCCTGGTGCGCCAGTGCTGCGGAGAACAGGCGTGCGGCATTGAGCGGCTGCATCAGGTCGTGACTGACGGCGGCGAGGAAGCGCGTCTTCGACTGGTTGGCGGCCTCGGCGTGAGCTTTGGCCTCGGTCAGCGCCAGGTTCAGTTTCGACAGCTCGTGGGTCCGCTCGGCGACGCGGCGCTCAAGGCTCTCGTTGGCATCCTTGAGTGCACGCTCGGCTTCGCGGAACTCGGTGATGTCGGTGAAGCTCATGACGAAGCCGCCGCCCGGCATGGGGTTGCCGATCAGCTCGATCACCCGGCCGTTGGGGAACACCCGCTCGTAGCTGTGCGCCGTACCCTGGCGCATCCAGTACAGACGCTTGGCGACGTTCTCTTCGACATCACCGCTACCGAGCATGCCGCGCTGGGCGTTGAAACGGATGATCTCGGCAATCGGCCGGCCGACGTAGATCAGGCCTTCGGGATACTCGAACAGCTCCAGGTAGCGATGGTTCCAGGCCACCAGGCGCAGGTTCTGATCGACCACGCTGATGCCCTGGGTGATGTTCTCGATTGCCCCTTGCAGCAGGGCGCGGTTGAACTGCAATACCTCGCTGGCTTCGTCGACGATACGCACCACATCTTCGACCTGCATTTCGCGGCCTTCGATGGCGGCCTTGACCACCGCCCGGGTCGAGGAGGCGCCCAGTACACCGGCGAGCAGGCGTTCGGTATGGGCGATCCATTCGCTGTTGGCCGGCTGGTTGGGGTCGAAGTCCCTGCCTTTGCCCTGACGCATGGCAAAACGGGCGAAGCTTTGCCGTGCCCGTTCCTCGCCGACGAAGCGACTGGACAGCATCAGCAGATCCGCTACCTGCACTGCCAGCAGGCTACGGCCGCTGGGTTTGGTGCCAAGGTCGTGACCGATGAAACGACCGGCTTGCCAGTGTTCGGAGACGCGCGTGCGGGAGAACCAGGAGACCCAGGCGAACAGCAACATGTTGCCGGCCAGTGACAGCACCACGCCACGTGTCAGTGGGTCGACCTGCAGGCCGATCGGGGCGTAGAGCAGAGTGGTCAGCCCAGGGAAGCTTTCCAGTGACCAGCCCATGCCACGGGCTGCCAGCGGCAGGACGAGGGTATAGAACCACAGCAGGGCGCCGACGATCAGGCCGGCGAAAACGCCACGGCGGTTGGCCTGCTTCCACACCAGGGCGCCGAACATGGCCGGCGCCAGCTGGCCGATGGCGGCGAACGACACCTGGCCGATGGTGGCCAGGCTGGTGCCTTCGCCGAGCAGGCGATAGCAGACGTAGGCCAGCAGCAGGATCAGTACAATGCTGACCCGGCGGGCAGTGAGCATCCAGTGGCGGAAGGCTTCGAACGGCCGCTCGGTACTCTGCCGGCGCAGCAGCCAGGGCAGCAGCATGTCGTTGGAGATCATGGTCGACAGGGCCACGGAGGCGACGATCACCATGCCGGTGGCCGCCGACGCGCCGCCGATGAAGGCCAGCACCGCCAAGCCTGGATGGGCCTCGGCCAGCGGCAGGCTGATGACGAAGGAGTCGGGCGTGACACCGGCCGGCAACAGCATTTGTCCGGCCAGGGCAATGGGCACGACGAACAGCACGGCGAGCACCAGGTAGGCTGGAAATACCCAACGGGCCAGGCGCAGGTCCTTGGGTTCGATGTTTTCCACCACGGTGACATGGAATTGCCGTGGCAGGCAGACGATGGCGATCATCGCCATGCCGGTCTGCACCAGCATGGCCGGCCAGTTCACCGCCTCGTTCCAGAAGCTGTCCAGCTCGGCGGTGTTGTGCGCCTGGGCGAGCAGGTCATTGAAACCGTTGTACAGGCCGAAGGTGACGAAGGCGCCTACTGCGAGGAAGGCCAGCAGCTTGACCAATGACTCGAAGGCGATCGCCAGTACCATGCCGCGGTGGTGCTCGGTGACGTCGAGGTTGCGCGTGCCGAACAGAATGGTGAACAGGGCCAGCGCCAGTGACACGATTAGTGCGGTGTCCTGGGCACTGGTGCCGGTATCCAGTGCATGTTCACCAATCAGCAGGTTGACCCCGAGCACGATGCCCTTGAGTTGCAGAGCGATATACGGCAGTACGCCCACCAGGCAGATCAGCGCCACGACGATGGCCAGCGACTGCGATTTGCCATAGCGCGCCGCGATGAAGTCGGCAATCGAGGTGATGTTCTCCTGTTTGCTGATCATCACCATCTTCTGCAGCACCCAGGGCATGGTCAGCATCAGGATGATAGGCCCGAGGTAGATGGGCAGGAACGACCACAGCTGCTCCGCCGCCTGGCCCACTGCACCGAAGAAGGTCCAGCTGGTGCAGTACACGGCCAGTGACAGCGAGTAGACCCAGGCGCGAATCTTCGGCGGCATGGGCGCGCTGCGGCGGTCTCCATAGAAGGCGATGGAGAACAGGATGGCCATGTAGAGGAGGGCGACCGCGGCGATCAGCCCGGGGGACAGCGACATGCAGGCTCCGGAATGCAGAGTGAGATGGAGTGAGCCTGGCCGCCAGAGGCGAGGCTGATGTTGATCAGTGTTGCACAAAGCTGCAGTCCGTCGGCTGCGACCAAGGTAGCAGGCCGCCGGGCGTACTTTGCGACAGGACTCGATTGTGCCGCAGGCAGTGGCCTGATAGCGTGGCCTGTTTGCGATTCTGCCCAAGGAAGGACCCTGAGGAAGCACCTATGTTCAAGCCGCAACTGGTGACGTTGCAACGTGGCGCCTTACGCCTGGAACCCATGTCCGACGCGGACATACCGGCGCTGGTCGCGTTGGCCGAAAGCAATCGCGACGAGCTGCTGTACATGAGTGGCACCCAACGCCTGGACTGGTACCGCAGTGCGTTGGCCGATCAACGCGAGCAACGTGCATTACCGTTCGTTATCCGCCTCGGCGATGAGCTGGTCGGCACTACTCGCTTTGCCGATTTCATGAATACCTTGCCGGCCTGCGAGATCGGCTGGACCTGGCTCGACCGCGGTCAGCACGGCAGCGGACTGAACAGCACGATGAAGTACCTGATGCTCAAGCATGCCTTCGACAACTGGGGCATGGTACGTGTGCAACTGAAGACTGCCGGCAGCAATCTGCGCTCGCAGCGTGCCATCGAGAAGCTCGGCGCCCAGCGTGAAGGGTTGCTGCGCAACCACCGCCGTTTGGCCGATGGCCGTCTCGACGACACCGTGCTGTACAGCATCACCGATCTGGAATGGCCGGCGGTGCGCGAGGGGCTGGAGACGCGCTTCGGTGCTTGAGCCCTGATGCAGAGTCGCGAGCAGACCCGTTTCTGGCAGGCCTCAGGGTTAGGTGGCGTCGAGCTGCTGCAGGCGCGCTATCTTAAGCAACGGTTTGCCCCCCATGTGCATGAGGGCTTCGTCTTTACCGTGATCGAGCATGGCGCTCAGCGTTTTCGCCATCGCGGTAGCGACCATCTTGCGCCGCAGGGCAGCATGGTGCTGATCAATCCGGACGAGGTGCACACCGGCTCCAAGGCGCATGACGATGGCTGGCGCTATCGTGGTTTCTACCCCGACAACGCCCGGGTGCTGGGCGCGCTGCAGGAGCTGGGGCTGGCCAGATCCGGCATGCCGTCATTTGCCGTCAGCGTGCTGCATGACCCGCGTCTGCACGCGGCTTTCCTGCAGTTGCATCGCTTGCTCGAGGATGGTGCCGAGGCCCTGCAACAGCAGTTGGCCTGGCGTGAGGCGGTGCTGCTGCTGTTCCAGTGCCATGGCCGCATCGGTGAAGCGCCCTCGCCAGGGCGTGAGCCCTGGGCGGTGTCCTGCGCCAAGCAGATGCTCGCCGAGCAGTTGGTCGAACCGCCCTCGCTGGAGACGCTGGCTGCAGCGGTCAATCTTTCTCCCTTCCACTTCGCCCGGGTGTTCCGTCGCGCGACTGGCCTGCCGCCCCATACCTGGCTCAAGCAGCGCCGCCTCGAGCAGGCGCGGGCGTTGCTCAAGAGCGGCTGCTCGGCGATCGCTGTGGCCACGCAACTGGGCTTCGCCGACCAGAGCCATCTGTCGCGCCAGTTCAAACAGGTCTATGGCGTCAGCCCAGGCGAATACCGCAGCGCGGTGGCCCGGAGCTGACAGCAGGTATAAAAGAGCTCTTCGCATTTTCGCGGGGAGGATACCGTGACACCGGCCTGGCAAGTTTGTGTGCGTATCGCTTACTGACTTAGCACTATCCATTACCGCGTGCGCTGAACGTTTGGGTTGCGCCCCTTACGGGCGCCACACCTTTCTTGGGCAAGCAAGAGAAAGTGACTCGCCCGTAAGGGGCGAAACCCATCAAGCCAGGCGACGTGTTAATGGATAGTGCCAAGTCAACGACAGCTAACAGGTAATTGCCAGTCCGGTGTCAGTCCGCATCTTCACCAAACTATGCGAAGAGCCCAAAAAAAACCGGCGCTCCTTGCGGAGGCGCCGGTTCTGCAACTCAGGGCGTCGATCAGAATTCGTGATCGGCGGTGTCCGGGTTCAGGTCGCTGATGCCCAGTTTGCCGGCTGCCTGCTCGATGGCGCCTGTCTGCTTGACCAGGGCGGCGATGGCGTCACGCACCAGTTGCTGACCTTCGGCATTGTCGGCAGCGATCAGCTGGTCGAAGTGCACGTTGTTCTTCTCGGCGCTGTCGACCAGAGCCTGCAGCTTGGCTTCGGTGTCCTGCAGGTCGGCTTTCAGCGTCGTGTCGGCTTCGGCGTCTGCTTTGGCAACCAGCTCGGACAGGCTCGGGCCGGTCAGGGTGCTGCCGTCGACCTTCTTGTATTCGCCGAGGTAGACGTTGCGAATGCCCTTGCCGTTGTAGAAGTGCGAGTTGTGCGTGTTGTCGCTGAAGCAATCGTGCTCGTCTTCGGTGGAGTTGGCTTCCAGCGCGACTTTCATGCGCTCGCCAGCCAGTTCGCCGAGCGACAGGCTGCCCATGCCGAACAGCATCTTGCGCAGGCCATTCTCACCCGAGTCGGCCAGCAGCTCACTGCGGTAGTTGCCTTCGACACCGTCTTTCCACTGCTCGACCATATCGTTCAGGTCGCTGACCAGCAGGTCGCTGGCGGCCTTGAGGAAGGCGCGGCGGCGCTCGTTGTGGCCACCAGTGGCGCCGTCGCCAACCAGGTAGTCGGTGTGGGGACGCTCGCCAGCGCCGGGATTGGTGCCATTGAGGTCCTGGCCCCAGAGCAGGAACTCGATGGCGTGGTAGCCGGTAGCGACGTTGGCTTCGGAGCCGCCCAGTTCGTTCAGGCTGGCCAGCAGCTCACCATTGATTTCGGTGACGTCGATCTTGTCTTCGCCGACCTGAATTTCGGTGTTGGCGATGATGTTGGCTTGCGCGCCCGGGTTGCCCAGCGCGTGCTGGTAGTCTTCGGCGACATAGTCGATCAGGCCTTCGTCCAGCGGCCAGGCATTGAGCTGACCTTCCCACTCATCGACCACCGGGTTGCCGAAACGGAACACTTCGGTCTGCATGTAAGGCACGCGAGCGGCCAGCCAGGCTTCACGCGCTGCCTGCAGGGTCGCTTCGCTCGGATCGGCGAGCAGTGCATCCACTGCGCTCTGCAGCGCCTTGCCAGTGCTGGCAGCGTCGCTGAATACAGCGAAGGCCAGGTCGGCATAGTGGCTGACCACCGCCTTCGCAGCCGCCTCGTCGACCTTCGCGGTGGTCGCCGGAGCCGCACTCTCGGTTGCAGCAGCGGGGGCAGCAGCCTGAGTGGCGGGAGCTTTGTCTTCGCCACAGCCGGCGAGAGAGATGGCGATGGCCAGCAGGCTGGCGGAGGCCAGGGGCATACGAATCATGGCGGGGTCCTTTGCGTTTACGAAAATGGGTCTGATACTCGGCGGTATCTGAAAAACCGCAACATAATGCAAATGTTTCCCATTATGTGTAAAGGCCATTATTCGTTGCTGTGCGGGATATCGCTGCTGGACGTCGCACCTGCAGTTAGAATGCCAGCACCTGATTCGCAGTTCTGCATGGAGAAAACTGCATGAGCCTGACCGCCGTGATCGTAATCGTCGTCCTCGTTTTGCTCGGCGCCTATGCGGTGTCGCTGTACAACGGCCTGGTGCGCCTCAAACATGGGGTGAGCAAGGCCTGGTCGAACATCGACGTATTGCTCAAGCAGCGTCATGACGAATTGCCCAAGCTGGTCGAGACCTGCAAGCAGTACATGCAATACGAAGGCGCCACGCTGGAGCGGGTGATCGCCGCGCGCAGCGCGGTTGCCAGCGCCCGCGAGCAGCAGGATGTCAGCGCCCTGGGCAAGGCCGAGAGTGGTTTGCGTGCGGGCCTCGGCCAGCTTTTCGCCCTGGCCGAGAACTACCCCGAACTCAAGGCCAATGACAGCTTCCAGCACCTGCAGCAGCGTATCAGTGGTCTGGAGAACGGCATCGCCGATCGCCGCGAGCTGTATAACGAGGCGGCCAATCTCAACAACGTGCGCATCGAGCAGTTTCCGGACGTGATCATCGCGCGCATGTTCAATTTCCCGGCGGCCGACTTGCTGGTGTTCAGCGAGGCGGAGAAGGCCGACGTCGATATGAAGTCGCTATTCAACTGAGTACCTGCCGATGATGCAGGCTGATCCGCTGGGCTTCTTCGTAACCCTGGCCTTTACCCTGAGTGCTTGTCTGGGCGGCGCCTGGTGGTGCCTGCGGCGCTGGTCGCAGGCGCGCCATCTGCTCGATACTCCTACTTCGAAGATCCGCTCCGCAGCCCAGGGTTATGTCGAGCTCTACGGTGTGCTCGAAGAACTGCCGGACATGCAGATTCGTGGCCCGCTGACTGGCAAGCCGTGTCTGTGGTGGCGCTTTCGCATCGAGGAATACCGCTCCAGTGGCAAGAAACGCAGTTGGCGGGTGATCGAGAGCGGTGCCAGTGACACCTGGCTGCGTTTGGCCGACGGTACCGGCGAGTGTCTGATAGACCCGCGCGGTGCGGAGGTTCGCACGGCGGTGCGCGAAGTCTGGGAGGGTAATCTGCGTCACCCGATGGGACCGGCCAAAACTGGGTTGCTTGGCTTTCTTAGCAGTGGTCAGCGCTATCGCTATTGCGAGGAGCGTTTCCATGTCGGGCAGCCGCTGTATGCCATTGGCGATTTCCGCACTGAGGGCGCGGCGCAGCAGGGGTTCGACAGGCAATCTGCGCAAGGTGAGGTGATTCGCGAGTGGAAGGGCGACTACGCCGGCCTGCTGCAACGCTTCGACAGCGACGGCAACGGTCAGCTCGATGAACAGGAGTGGAATCGCGTGCGTCTGGCTGCGCAGCTGGAGGCAGAAGATCGTCATCGACTCAAGGCCGCGCAGCCAGCACAAAACAAGATGGCCAGACCCGCTGAGCGTCAGCCATTCATTCTTTCCAACAGCGGAGAGGACGAATTGGCCCGGGGGTTCTATTGGCAGGCGGCTGCAGGTGCGCTGCTGTGCCTGGTCGGATCGCTGGCGACGGCCTGGCTGTTTGGTGTGCAGAGCTGGTAAAGCACGTCCCGCCTGATCATCTCTGCAGGCTGAAATGAAAACGCCGCGTCCCGTGCAGGGGCGCGGCGTTTTCTTTTGGCAATTGCAGTCAGAGTGTGGCGGCTGAGCTCAGGCGTCTGGCCTGCTTGAGGAACAAGGTCAGATCGCGTGCCGGCAGCGGCTTGCTGTACAGGTAGCCCTGACCTTCATGACAACCCTGGGCGATGATGTAGGCCTCCTGCTCGGCGGTTTCCACACCCTCGGCGATGACCTGCATGCCCAGGCTCTTGCCGAGCTGGATGATGGCGCGAACGATGGTGGCGTCGTCCTCGTCTTCCAGCAGATCCTGGACGAAGCTCTTGTCGATCTTGATCTTGTCCAGCGGCAGGCTCTTGAGATAGCTCAGCGAAGAGTAGCCGGTACCGAAGTCGTCGATGGCGATCAGCGCACCGGAGCGGCGCAGGCTGAGCAGGTGCTGGGCGGCGGTGCTGATGTCTTCCATCAGGCCGGTCTCGGTGACTTCCAGCTCAAGGCTCTTCGGTGGCAGGCGGTAGACCTGCATCAGGTTGTTGACCACCCGCGGCAGCTCGGCATGGTGCAACTGCACGGTGGACAGGTTGATGGCCATGCGCAGGTCACTGAATCCCTGGTCGTGCCATTCGCGTAGCTGGCGGCAGGTCTGATCGAGAATCCATTCGCCGATGGCAATGATGGTGCCGTTCTGTTCGGCCAGCGGGATGAACAGATCAGGAGGGACGAAACCATGTTGCGGATGTTGCCAGCGCAGCAGCGCTTCGACGCCGACCACGCGGTGATCGCGATAGTCCACCTGTGGCTGGTAGACCAGATGTAGCTGGTTCTGCGCCAGTGCGTCGCGCAGGTCCTTTTCCAGCTCGCGGCGGCGACGCATTTCGCTGTCGACGCTGGCGATGTAGAACTGGTAACGGTTACGTGAGCGGCTCTTGGCCAGGGTCATGGTCTGTTCGGCTTTCTGCAGCAGCTTTTCGGTGCTGTCGCCATCTTCGGGGAACAGGGTGATGCCGATGGTGGCGCGTAGGCGCACTTCGTGCTGGTCGAGCAGGAAGGGCAGCTCCAGGTCGTCGAGCACGCTCTGCGCCAGCTCGGCGGCTTCGTAAGGCTGCTCGATATCGGCTTGCACCAGGGCGAACTGGTCACCGCCCAGACGCGCCAGCGCACCGAGGCGGCCGCTGTGGCTACGTAGACGGTCGGAGAGTGCGAGCAGCAACTGATCGCCACTCTGGTAGCTGAACTGTTCGTTGATACCCTTGAAGTCGTCCAGGCCGACGCAGAGGACAGCGACGCGACGCTGCAGGCGGCCGGCATCCTCGAGAATCTGGTCGAGCTGTTGCTGCAGTTGCTGGCGGTTGGGCAGGCCGGTGAGGAAGTCGTACTGGGCCATGCGCAGCAGGCTGTTCTCGGCTTCGCGGCGCAGGTGGGTGTTACGTTCGATCGAGGCCAGTAACTGGTTGGCGGTGTTGATCCACAGGCCCAGTTCGTTCTTCTCGTTGCCCTTGAGCATGGGCAGCTTGTGTTCGCTGGGGCGATCAGGGTTGATGTTGGTCAGGTGTTCGATGATCTTCGACAGCGGCTTGGTCAGCAGCCAGTGATATACGAGATAGAGCACCAGCCCCATGGCCATGGCGCGTAATACGCCGGAGATGAAGATGATTACCGAATTGGTGACGAAGCTTTCGCCGTAGGGGGCGGTGTCGAGGGTGATGTTGAGATCACCGTAATACTCGCTGTATGGGCCGCGGCCCACCAGTTTGGTGGAGAACTTCTGCTCCTGACCGAGGATCGGGTCGGTCAGCCAGCGCGTCGCGATATCCGCCAGGTCCCGGCTGCGTTCGGCCAGCATGGGCTCATTGGGGTGGCCAATGGCTGCGTAACGAACCGACTCGTGCTGGAACAGGCCTTCGATAACCTGCATGCCCATTTCCCGGTCCAGGCTGTACACCGCCTGAGTCGAGGGATCGCGGAACATGCCGAGAATGCGCTGCGCGTCGTTGGACACTGCCTGGCGCGTCTTGTAGGCATCGAAGACGATTTGCGCGCAACTCAATACCACCCCGACCACCAGTGCCGAAAGCAGCACCACGCGGAGCAACTTGAGTGACAAGCTGTTTTTCAATTCCAGCTTCAAAGGCAATTCCTTATGTCGATGCTTACAGCGTCAGTCAGACGAGAGTATTGGCAATCTCGATCTGGCCGTCAAAGGGCCATCATGCCTGGTGGCACTTTTTATTCCATAAGGAACGGTCCTGGTGCGAATCAATGCTATTGGCGTGACTGCCTGCTTTATGTCGGTGCGATTTTGCCGGACTTGAATGCTATTGGTCGGCTGATTCATTTGTCGATGTTCTGCGGGCTGAAGCGTCACTTCCCGGCAGGCGAGAGGCTGGCATAAGAGTTGCGACGGCCGGGCATCGCTCAGAAGGGGACTCGTGATGAAAACGCTCTGGCTGTTGCTCGTCGCTGTCGGTTTTGCCCCGCAAGCCCAGGCTGCCACTGAAGAGGCTGCGAATACGGCCTGGCTGGTACTGGCCAGCGTGCTGGTGTTCTTCATGCAGGCGGGTTTCGCTCTATTGGAAAGTGGCATGTCGCGGGCCAAGAACGCCGTCAATGTGATGATGAAGAACTACATGGACTGTTGCGTCGGCGGCATCGTGTTCTGGTTGCTTGGCTTCGGTCTGATGTTCGGCGCGAATCTCAGCGGCTGGTTCGGTATGAGTCACTTTGCCCTGAGTGACGGTGAGCCTTGGGATTACACCTTTCTGCTCTTTCAGATGATGTTCGCCGCTACCGCAGCGACCATCGCCAGCGGCGCCATGGCGGAGCGTACGCGATATGGCGCGTATCTGATCGGTGCCCTGCTGATCAGTGGCGTGATCTACCCGATATTCGGCAGTTGGGTGTGGGGCGGTCTGTATGGTGGGCAAGGCTGGTTGGCCAAACTGGGTTTTATCGACTTTGCCGGCTCGACCGTCGTGCATAGCATCGGCGCCTGGTGTGCGCTGGCTGGCATCCTGGTACTCGGCCCGCGTCTGGGGCGTTTTGCCGCCGATGGCACACCACGCCTGATTCCCGGCCATAACCTCGGGTTGGTAGCGCTGGGCGGTTTCATTCTCTGGGTGGGCTGGTTCGGCTTCAATGCTGGCAGCAACCTGGAGGTCAGCAGCAGTCTGGGTCTGATTGCACTCAACACTCACCTCGCCGCAGCTGCCGGGGCGCTTGGCGCCCTGCTGGCGCAACGCAGTACGGCCAGCCCGGTTCTTCTGACGACCACCGTCAACGGCTCCATTGGCGGCTTGGTCGGGATCACCGCAGGGTGTGCCAGCATGGCGCCAGGCTTTGCCCTGCTCAGTGGGCTGATCGCTGGATTCGTCGTGGTATACGGCATGCGCCTGCTCGATCGCCTGCAGCTCGACGACGTGGTCGGTGCGGTACCGGTGCATGGTTTTGCCGGCATCTGGGGCACGCTGGCGGCCGGGCTGTTCTATCAGGGTGATTTGTTCAACTGGGAGCGTGTCGCGGTGCAGGCGCTCGGAGCGGCGGCTGCGTTTCTGTGGGCCTTCCCGGTCGCACTGCTGTGCTACCTGTTGCTGGCCAAGACCATGGGGCTGCGGGTTTCGACCCAGCACGAGCAGCGCGGGTTGGATTTTGCCGAACATGCCGAAGTCGGCTATCCGGAATTCAATCAGACGCAGACCTTCGACAGCGAGCAGTGGTCGGGGAGAGGTCGAGGATGAGATTGAGTCTGCGCCGTCGGGCGATCTACACCGGTCTGGCAGGACACTTCTCAGATGAGGAGGTCTGGCCATTGTTGTCGCTCTGGGAAACCAAGTACGCCGAGCAGCCGCCGTTTGCGCTGAACGAGTTCCTTGCCGAGGTGGTGCTGCGCACCGAGCGCAAGCTGGAGCGCGCTCGTCTTTATCGGGAGTTGGTGGGGGCGCTGACGGGTCCGCCTTCGCAGCTGTTGCCGGACCCGGAGGAGCAGTTGGCAGCCTGGCGCCAGGGACGCAACGAAGCGGTGAGGCGCGTCGCGACTCCCGATGCCGCTGCGCAGGCGACCTTTCTCGCCCTCAGCCAGGCGTTGCTGGAGCAACTGGATAGCGCGCAGCAGGCTGCCTTGCGCGCCTTTGCCGCCGGCAATCTGTCTGGCATGGAGGTGGGGCCTGAACTGACCACGCGGCTGCGTTTCTGGTTCGAGCGCGGCAGTGATGATGCCATTGCCAGTCTGGGCCTGGAGCAGCTACGCAAGCTACTCAATCTGCTCTATATCGGCTTGTGCGAGTTTCTCGGGCCGGTACGAGCGGACCGGGTACTCAGCCAGGCAGTCAATCGCGTGGAGGAACGTGGCGTCGAGTTCTCTGCGCGGCGCCTGTTATAAGGCCGCGCAAATGAAAAACCCGGCCATGGTGGCCGGGTTTCGTATTACGGGGCTTGAACTCAGGCCGCGTAGTTCTGGGCGACGAAGTCCCAGTTGACCAGGTTCCAGAACGCCTCGACGTACTTCGGACGCAGGTTGCGGTAGTCGATGTAGTAGGCGTGTTCCCAGACGTCGCAGGTCAGCAGCGGAGTGTCACCGCTGGTCAGCGGGCAGCCAGCGCCGATGGTGCTGGCCAGGGCCAGGGAACCGTCAGCCTTTTTCACCAGCCAGCCCCAACCGGAACCGAAGGTGCCGATGGAGACCTTGCTGAACTCTTCCTTGAACTTGTCGAAGGAACCGAAGGCGGCGTTGATGGCGTCGGCCAGGGCACCGGTAGGCTGACCACCGCCGTTCGGCGACAGGCAGTTCCAGTAGAAGGTGTGGTTCCACACCTGAGCGGCGTTGTTGAAGATGCCGCCCGAGGAAGTCTTGACGATTTCTTCCAGGCTCTTGCCTTCGAACTCGGTGCCCGGCACCAGGTTGTTCAGGTTCACGACATAGGTGTTGTGGTGCTTGTCGTGGTGGAATTCGAGGGTCTCGGCGGAAATGTGCGGCTCGAGGGCATTCTTTTCGTAAGGCAGCGGCGGCAATTCAAAAGCCATGGTCTATCTCCTACTCAGGTCGTGTGCGGTATGCGCGAGGCCGATCACGGGCGGCCCATAAGCGGCGTGGAGTTTGTACTCCCTGCGCCGCAGACTCGCGATGATAGCACCCGGTCTCGGCCATAACCACGCAGCATCTGTGTGGGAAAGCCGGAGCCAGGGCCTCTACATCAGTTTCTAGGACAGTTGCAGTGCCCTAAAGTGCACCGGCTTTCTTCCAGGCCAGGTAGCTGCTGACCAGCTCAGGTCCCAGCTCGCCCGGACGCGCATCGAGCACCGGCACGTCATGAGCAGCGAGGCGTTCATGCAGATCGGCGCGGGCATTGAGATAGTCCAGCGTGCCGCAGTAGGCCAGGGCCTGATCGAACTGCTCTACCGGTGTCTGGCGCAATCTGTCCAGGGCTTCCTCGCGCAGGCTGGCAATCAGTACCCTATGTTGGCGAGACAGGCGACGCACGGCGGCAAGCAGGTCGTGGTCGTCTTCGTCACGCAGATTGGTTACCACCACTACCAGCGAGCGGCGCCGCTGGCGTGCAAGCAGCAGGTCGGCGGCTGCGCTGAAGTCGGCGGGCAACTGGCTGGTCTGCAGGTCGTAGACGGCATTGAGCAGCACGTTCAGCTGGGCTGGGCCCTTGACCGGGGCCAGATAGCGCGGCTGTTGGCTGGCGAAGGTCGCCAGACCCACGGCATCGCCCTGGCGCAGGGCTACGTAGCTCAGCAGCAGGCAGGCGTTGAGGGCGTGGTCGAAGTGCGACAGCTCGTCGTCCTGGCTGCGCATGCGCCTGCCGCAGTCGAGCAGGAAGACGATCTGCTGATCGCGTTCGTCCTGATATTCACGGGCAATCGGCGTGCGTTTGCGGGCGGTGGCTTTCCAGTCGATCTGGCGTAGGGTGTCGCCATCACGAAACTCGCGCAGTTGATGGAACTCCAGGCCCAGGCCGCGGCGCGGACGCTGGCGCACGCCGAGCTGGCTGAGCCAGTCGTCCACAGCCTTGAGTTGCGCACCGTAAAGGCGGGCGAAGTCCGGGTAGACGCGGCTTTCGCCTGCCAGCTCGAGCACACGCTTGGCTTGCCACAGGCGCAGCGGGCTGGGCAGTAGCAATTCGCAGCGGTTGAAGTGGAAGTGGCCGCGTACCAGTGGTTTGAGACGGTAGCTGACGCGCGTTTGTTGCCCGGGTTGCAGACTGATGCGCTGCGGCAGGTACTCGAATGCCATGCCCTCGGGGAGGTGATCGAACACCTCGATTTCCAGCGTCTGGCCGAAATCGTGATGAGCGATCAGCTGTACGTCGCTCCAGCGGCCGAGTGGCAGGTTACCGGGCAGTTCGCGCTCCATGCGCGGCGACGGCCGCTGGCGCAGCCAGAGCCCGTCGAGAGTGGCTATCAGCAACAATGCCAGCGTCAGTCCCCAAGCCATCGGCAGCAGGCTGTCTGCCAGGTCTATACCCAGCAGTGGCAAGGCGCCGAGGATGACCGCGACGGCGAGCAGGCCGCCAAGCAGGCCCAGGAGCAGACGGGAGGGTTTCATAGGCGGGGAGCCGGCACCTGATCGAGCAGCTGTTGCAGCACCTGGTCCACCGACAGTCCTTCGATGTCCAGTTCCGGGGCCAGGCGCACGCGATGACGCAGTACGGCCAGTGCACAGCTCTTGATGTCATCGGGCAGCACGAAATCACCACCCCGCAACAGGGCTCGGGCACGGGCGCCGCGTACCAGGGCGATCGAGGCGCGGGGGCCGGCACCCATGGCCAGGCCCGGCCAGCTGCGCGTGGCACGGGCCAGGCGTACGGCATAGTCGAGTACCTGGTCGTCGAGCGGCAGGTCGCTGGCGATCTTCTGCAGGGCCTGTACATCCTTGGCCTGCAACAGGGTGCGCAGCGGGCTGACCTCGAGCATGTCGGCCTTGGCCGAGCGGGTGACCTGGCGCACCATGTTCAGCTCTTCGTTCTGCTCCGGGTAATCCATGCGCAGTTTGAGCATGAAGCGGTCGAGCTCGGCTTCCGGCAGCGGGTAGGTGCCTTCCTGCTCGATCGGGTTCATGGTCGCCAGCACCATGAACGGCAACTGCACAGGCAGTGCGCGCCCTTCGAGGGTCACCTGGCGCTCCTGCATCACTTCCAGCAGGGCGGCCTGGGTCTTGGCGGGTGCGCGGTTGATCTCGTCGGCCAGCAGTAGGTTGGTGAACACCGGGCCCTTGCGCAGCTTGAACTGCTCGCTCTGCAAGTCATACACGGCGTGGCCGGTAACGTCGCTGGGCATCAGGTCCGGGGTGAACTGGATGCGCGCGAACTCCCCCCCGAAGCAGCGGGCCAGGGCGCGGACCAGCAGGGTCTTGCCGAGGCCTGGCACGCCTTCGACCAGCACGTGGCCGCCGGCGATAAGCGCCGTGAGTACATCGTCGATCACCGCGCTCTGGCCAATCACCGCCTTGCGCAGTTCGGCGCGCAAGGCCTGAGCCAACTGGCTGGCGCGCTGACGCTGCTGGGCCTGCGGGTTGGCCGTTGGCGCCGCCGGTGCGACGTTCTGCGGTGTAAGGTTCTCGGTATCGGGCGTCTGTTCACTCATAGCGCATTCCTGAGAGTTTGCAGGTGGGCGACCTGGCGGGTGAAGTCGCTGGCGGATAGGCGTTGCGGTGGCAATGGGCGCATGGCCTGGCTGATTTCTTTGGCGGGTAGCCGGGTCAGGCGACCGAGCACCTGCCATTGTTCGGCGACGGCGAGCTTCTCGAAACCGGGGTAGCGGCGGCGGGCTCGGCGATTGATGTCGTGTTGCAGGTGCTTGAGCAGGCTCTGCTGACCACCGTGGCGCAAGAGGAAGTCGGCGCTGCCGCGCAAGTGTTCTTCAAGCTGCCGACGCGCCCGACTGGCAGGCGCCAACAAGGGGCCATGACGCATACCCACGTGCCAGAGACCGGCAATCAGCAGCAGGGCGAGCAGCACCAGCGCCAATGGGAAGTGGCGCAGCAGCAGTCTGGCCAGGCCTTCGCTGTCAGCGTGGTAAAGCAGGGTTACTGCGCTGTCCTGGCTGAGGTACCAGAGCAGCCAGGCATGGTCGTACTCGTCGATATTGCGGTTCTGCCAGATCCACGGATCGCTGAGCACCGTGATCAGGCCGTCGCCGTGATACAGCTGCAGCAGATGCGTGGTAGCGTCACTGTTGGCCCAGGCATGGGCGCGATTCTGTGCATCGTAGAGGTGATAGTCGGTGTCGAAGGCGATATAGGCGGGCGCGTCTTCGTTCTCCAGATAGAGCTTGGTCAGCTGCGGATAGGCGTCGGCCTGTGCGGGTTGTTCGTCCGCATCGCCAGCCTCTTCCTCGTCCAGCTCGTCGCTCATGTACTGCTGGATGCCGAGCAGGTCGAGCAGCAGGTCGCCGCTCTTGCCTTCTTCTTCGTCCCACAGGCGTTCGGCGATGAACAGCAGGTGACCGCCATTCGCCGTCCACTGCAACAGACGTTCGACCTGGCGTGGCGTCATGTCGTTACGATCGGCCAGCAGCATCAGCGTCTGTCCCTCGCTCGGCAGTCGGCTGAGGATCTCCAGGCTGTCGGCGCGAGCAACCGAAATCCCCTGTTTGCGCAGGAAGTGCTCTGCCGCCAGATAGGGGCTGTTGGCGACTTCGGGGGCGGGCCCGTGTTCGACCACGTCCTCGTAAGGTTCCAGCTTGCCCAGCACGTAAATGGCCAGGAGCCCCAGCAACAGCAGCAGGACTGCGCCCAGCAGGAAACCGACGCGCCGGTTCATGCCGGATGCTCCGCGCCGAACAGTTTGCGCCACCCCTGGCAGAGGCTGTCGCGCAGCGATTCGGCTGGAGAGCGATGACCATAGGCCAGTGCCTGCCAATGGCCGGTGAGCAGGCGGCTGTAGTCGTTCAGAGCCTGCTCTTCCAGTGCTGCAACCAGCTGCAGTACCTCACCTTCGGTATGTGACTGTTTAAGTGGCAAGCGGTGCTCATGCAGCAGGCGGCTGAGCAAGGCGCGGTAAAGCAGGCCGAGGGCCGCACGCGGCTGTTCGGCCCAGAGCTTCTCGGCTTCTGTGGCGACATCATCGGGCAGGCTTTCGGGAGCCAGTTCGAGGCCGAACAGTTGTCGGGGAACTTCGCGCTTGCGCCTGGCGGGCAGGCCAAGCCGCTCACCGAAGGCCTGCAACCATTCGCGATAGCGCCACAGGATGAATATCAGCAGGCTCGCAAGGGCAGCCCACAGCAGGACTTCGAAAAGCTGCGCGACGATATCCAGGCCTTTCCACCATTCGCTCAGTTTGAACAGATTCTCGATCATCTCCAGCAGCGCTTTCGCATCTTCCGGGTCGGCCTCTTCGGCGCTGTCCTCTTCACCCAGGCGCCAGCGCGTGACGGTCTCGCGATGCTGGAATGGTGGTTCGTCTAGCAGTGCTTCGATGCTGTCATGGGCAGCCTTGCTGGTCAGCGGCTGGTGCAGCAGGCGCGGCGCGTCAGGGCCCTGTGCATCGACTGGCTCGTTGGCTGCGGGCGGGGTGTCGGCCCAGGCCTGATCCGGTAGTTGTGTCACCAGCAGCGCACAGCCGAGCAACAGGGCGTAGGCACTGCCGGTCAGGCGCTGGCGCAACCTGCGGAAAGTCAGCTCGATATCCCAGGCTTCCAGTGCGGTGCGGCGGTTGAGGTAAAGGGAGAAGCCACAGGCGACGTAGACCGGCTCCCAGAGAATCAGCAACAGGGCGTAGAGCAGGTTGGAGAGATGCTCCAGCCATAGCCATTGACCGCTGCTGGCGGCGATCAGGCTGTCCCAGTTCCAGTCCAGCTCCACTTGTTGCGGCAACATCATGTAGAACAGGGCAATCAGACCCATCCACAAGGCCACTTCCAGATGCATGCCGACCAGGGTCAGCCAGGTGGCGGCGCCGGTATCGCGTTGCCCCAGTACCACCAGGCGCTGACTGCGGGCTTTGCCGGACAGACCTTCGAGCTGCAGGACAGGCAGGTCGAAGCTACGGGTCGGACTCAGGCGACGCCAGGTCAGGCTGGCCAGCAGTTGCGGCCACAGCAGTTTGGGTAGCGCGCGCAGGGACTGTTTCAGCGAGGGCGTATTACCAAACAGTGCTTGCGAAAGAATATACAGCGGCAAACGTTCGTAGGCGGGTTTGAGCCACCAGAACAGGAAAACGGCCCAGCCCGGATAGCGCCACAGCACGGCGCAGAGCAGCGCGAACAGCGGCAGGGTGACGATGGCCCAGCTGGCCATCAGTAGGCCGGCATGACGACGGGCGAGCAGCACGCCGAGGTCGATGGCTTCCCAGGCACTACGCGGACGAATGGCTACGCTGGCTTCAGTCAGGCGCATGCGTCCTCCTTCCGGCCAGCAGCAGATAACTCAACACCAGCAACCACAGAGCGGCGCCAACCGCGTACTTGATGTTGGGGCTGGCGAAGGTGGTTGAGGACCAGAATGCTTCGATGAAGGCTGCCGCCAGAAGAAACAGAATCACCCCGCAGACCAGCTGTATCGCCTTGCCAGCGGCCAGGCGCAGGGCTTCGCCGCGTGTCAGGCGTCCCGGCGCGAGCAGCGCCCAGCCGAGCTTGAACCCGGCGGCACCGGCCAGGGCAATGGCGGTGAGTTCGAATGCACCGTGACCGATGACGAACGACCAGAAAGGCTCGCCGTAACCGATTTGGGTCAGGTGGCCGGCGACGGCACCGATCATCAGGCCGTTGAACAACAGAAAGAACAGGCTGCCCAGACCCAGCAGCAAACCGCTGGCGAAGGTCTGAAAGGCGATGCCGATGTTGTTCATGATGTAGAAGCCGAACATCACCCAGTCATCCCCCGAGCCGCGTTCGCTGAAGCGGCCGAGACGGCGGGCATCGGGATCGTACATACGCTCCATTTCGCTGACCTGATCCGGGCTGACCAGGCTGTAGATCAGCTCGGGGTAGAGGTAAGTTAACAGCCCCATCAGCGCCAGGCTGCCGAAGAACAGCAGGCTGGCGGCGCATACGCTGCGCCACTCGCTACGCACCAGGCGAGGGAAACCTCCGAACAGGAAGCGAACGATCTGGGCGCCGAGATGGCTGCGGTGACGATAGAACTGCTGGTGGCCGCGCATGGCCAGTTGCTGCAGTTGATCGATCAGGTGACTGCTGTAGCCGCGGGCCTGGGCCAGTGCCAGGTGCTGGCAGAGCTGGCGGTAACTGGCGGCAAAGTCTCGACAGGTTTGCGCTTGCGCCTTGCCCCGCTCGAGCGCATCGAGCAGGTTGCCGAACGCATCCCAGTCAGCCTGATGACGACTTTCGAACAGGCTCTGCTTCATGGCGCACTCCCCAACAGGCCACGGGCGATGCCGTTCAACTGTCGTTCAGCCTGCTCGGTTGAGACTTGCAAGGGCTCGGCCAGAAGACCCGCGAGTTCCTCTCGGCGCGCAGCGGACAACTGTTCGCCGCGCTCGGCAAAACCGAGCAGGGCGCGCTGTTCGTTGAGCGTCAGTGCGAAGGGCGCGGCCAGCGGCTCGACGTTCGGTAGCTGGGGTTTGGCCAGCGGTGCATCGCGGTAAACCACCAGGGTGCCGGCGGCGATATCGCCAAGACGTTTGAATGCCGGGTGGTTCAGGCAGCTGATGATACCCAGGGTATAGCCGAACGGCAGAATATCGACGAAGCGCAGTAGATTGCGGGTCAGCGATGCAGCCCAACCGATAGGCGTGCCGTCATCATGTACCACACGCAGCCCCAGCATCTGTTTACCGGGAGAGCGGCCCTGATTGAGCACCTCGAACAGCACCATGTACCACCAGGTCACGAGAAACAGCAGGATGGTGCCCAGGCCCATGCCGAACTGACCGAGCAGGCCGAGTACGACGAACATCACGCCCAGGATGATGCCGCGAATGGCCAGGTCGATGGCGAAGGCCAGGGCGCGCGGCACCAGCCCGGCCGGACGCAGATGCAGATCGATGCCTTCCGGCGTTTCGACCTGATAGCGGGTATCCAGGGGAGACTGGTCTGACGGAAAGCTTGCGCGTGTGCGTGAGGGCATCGGCGGACTGCATCTGGGAAAGCCCGATGCTAGCGAGCAGCGGGCCACGAACGCAACCGGACCTGCGAGAAGCAGGCCCGGGCATCGATTTATTGAGCGGCGGGCAATACACCGAAAATGGTGCGATAGAGCACGCCCATGGCCACGACCATCAGCGGGATGGCCCAGATCAGGCCGATACCCAGCGGGATCGCACTGACCATGACGATCAGGCCGAGCAGCAGAAAGAGACCGAACACCTTGAACCAGTGCTGGGTGATTGCCTTGCGCGAGGCCTCCAGCGCCTGCCATGGCGACAGCCCGCGCTCGACCACGAGCGGGATGGCCAGCAGATAGGCGATGCACAGATAGATGCCAGGAATCAGCAGCAGGAACATGCCGAGATAGATCATCAGCATCATCACTACCGCGGTGATGATCAGCGGTACGGTACGGCCGAAGTGGCTGAAAATCTCGTTGAAGCTGAGCGGTTGATCGGCTGCGCGGCGAATGCCAACCATATTGATGCCCGCCATGAAGGGGTAAGCCAAGGCAGAGGCAAGCAGCGAAACCAGAACCTGGCCGACGAGCATCATCACCAGATTTTCGCTCATGACACCGAAGATGCCGACGATGCCGCCGAGGACGAAACTGGCAACCAGCATCGCCACATAGAACACGATGAAACCACCGACGATGATGCCCTTGGTGCCTTTGACCTTGTCCCAGGACTCGCTCAGCAGGTCGCCGATGCTGAAGTCGTAACCGCGTGCCAGCGCTTCTTCGATACTTGGCGTCTGGTTGCTGGTGGCGGGTTGCAGGTCGCTGATGGGGGCTGCGTAGGGATTGGGAGTCGCTGCGTCACTCATGGCGTCGTCCTTGTACAAGAGTGGAAAGGGGGCGTAATGCTAGTAGTTAGGTCGTTAGACGACAAGGGGAGGGTGCCTGTGGGCGTGCTCGCTGAGGACTGGTTCATGTTTTGTCCTACCCGGCGCGTTCTGGCTTGAATGTTAGACTTCCGCCATTTGTAACGGGGCGAGCAGCTAATGACTTCCAGCATTTTCTGGTACGACTATGAGACCACCGGCATCAACCCGCGCTGTGACCGTCCGTTGCAGGTTGCGGGTATTCGTACCGACGAAGCGCTAAACGAGATCGGTGAAGCGCTGAACATCTACTGCCGCCCCAGCGACGATATCCTGCCGCATCCGGCAGCCTGCCTGGTCACCGGTATCGATCCGCAGCGTCTGCAGCAGCAGGGACTGGATGAGGGGGAGTTCGTCACTAGGGTTCATGCGGCTCTTTCGGCTCCAGGGACCTGTGGCGCCGGTTACAACAGCCTGCGTTTCGATGATGAAGTGACTCGTTACAGCCTCTACCGTAATTTCTTCGACCCCTATGCGCGCGAATGGCAGGGCGGCAACAGTCGCTGGGATCTGATCGACCTGGTGCGAACTGCCTATGCTCTGCGGCCAGACGGTATCGAGTGGCCCGAAGAGGAAGGGCGGGTGTCGCTCAAGTTGGAGAAACTGACTCAGGCCAACGGTATCGATCACGGGCAGGCTCACGATGCCCTTTCCGATGTCCGCGCGACAATCGGCCTGGCGCGCTTGCTGCGTGACCGACAGCCAAGGCTCTACGACTTTCTCTATCAGTTGCGCAGCAAGCAGCGGGTGATGGATCAGATTCGTCTGCTGCAGCCGATTTTGCACATTTCCGGACGTTTTTCCGCCGCTCGTCATTACCTGGCACCGGTGTTGCCGCTGGCATGGCACCCGCGCAATCGCAACGCGCTGATCGTCTGTGACCTGCAGGCGGATCCGTCGCCATTGCTGGATCTGCACGCCGATACGCTGCGCAGCCGCCTCTATACGCGCCGCGAAGACCTGGCCGCGGATGAGGTTCCGGTGCCGTTGAAGTTGCTGCATATCAATCGTTGTCCGGTCGTGGCGCCATTGTCGGTGCTGCGCGAGGCTGATCGACAGCGCCTACAGCTGGACTGGGCGGTCTGTGAGCGCCATGCCGAGACGTTGAAGAAGGAGCAGTCGCTGTGGCAGGACAAACTTGCCGATATCTATCGTGAAGAGTCCTTCGCTGGTAGCAGTGACCCGGAACAGCAACTCTATGACGGGTTCATCGGTGATCGCGATCGTCGTCTGTGCGAGCAGGTTCGCCGTGCGCAACCTCAGGCATTGGCCAACGATGACTGGCCATTCGACGACCTGCGTTTGCCGGAGCTGCTGTTTCGCTATCGCGCTCGTAATTTCCCCGACAGTTTGTCGCCCGCCGAGAGTCAGCGTTGGACAGAGTTCTGCCGACAGCGCTTGAGTGATCCACAATTCGGTGCGCCGAACACCCTGGCGCAGTTTCATCTGGCACTGGAGCAGTTACGTAGCGACTGCACTGCGTCGCAGCTGCAATTACTGCAGCAGTGGCAGACATATGCCAGTGAGTTGCAGGCACGCTTGGCGTTGGATCAGGCAAGTGCTTGAGTGAGCACAATGAGATGGCGGCATATCGTGCTGGGCAAGTTTCTGCATGCCGATAGGCTGCATGGGCGATGCAATGGACGTTTAGTAATGCCGCTGGAGGAAATTTTCTGAGGCTGGAGTTGTTTGCTCTGCACTGAGTGCGTCGCCAATGGCGCACCATGCCAAAAGCTGTTTGGCTGGTCAGTTAGCCAAAAAATGATAGTGATCAGAAACGTTCAGGAATCATTCTTTAACGAGCGGCCCTGAGAGCAGGTGCCGCGCAGGGCAGGCCATAAAACCGGGAGAATTTGTGTGCCTCAGCCTTTATGCATCAATACGCTGAATACAAAAAACGCCAGCAAGGCTGGCGTTTTTGGGTATCAGGCAAGCATCAACCCAGCAGGGTTGCCCAACCTTCCACGACGTCGGCGCCCCACTTGGCCTTCCACTCTTTGAGGGTCTTGTGGTTGCCGCCTTTGGTTTCAATCACTTCGCCGCTGTGCGGGTTCTTGTATTGCTTGACCTTGCGTGCGCGTTTGACCGCAACGGGTTTGCTGGCGCGTGCGCTCTTGCTCGCCTTGGCGTCCGGATCAAGCAGGGCGATGATGTCGCGCAGCGACTTCTGATATTCGCCCATCAGCGTGCGCAGTTTGCCTTCGAACTCCAGTTCTTTCTGCAGCTTGTCGTCTTGCGACATGCTTTTCAGACGCTCTTGGAGCTCTTTGATGTTCTCTTCGATGCTGCGATATTCATTGATCAGCGACATGGGCAATACCTTGGCGTGAATTAATCTGTGACGGTCAACAGTGAAGCAATAATAGTCACGCGCTTATAGCAAGTAAACAGCAGTTCATGAAATAACCGAGTTGCAATGCAACCCATTGTGTCAGTGGCGTTTAGTTAACTTGTCTATTTCTAACAGGCGTGAAGTTCTGCGCTGGGCTGGGCGCATGATCTATTGCCTGTTTTTAACGAAACGCTTCGGCGCTTTTCCCAGCGTCGCTACTGCAGTTTTTCAGGCTTACCGTTAGAATGGCCGCCTTTTGCGCCGCCATTGGGGTTTTAGTCATGCGTACGTTCAGATTGATCATTTCCTGCCCTGACCGTGTCGGCATCGTTGCCAAAGTCAGTAACTTCCTCGCTACCTATAACGGTTGGATCACCGAAGCGAGCCATCACTCCGATACGCAGACCGGCTGGTTTTTCATGCGTCACGAAATTCGTGCGGACTCGCTGCCGTTCGATCTGGATGGTTTCAAACAGGCCTTCGCCCCTATCGCCCGCGAGTTTTCCATGGACTGGCGCGTCACCGACTCCGCGCAGAAGAAGCGGGTGGTGTTGATGGCGAGCCGTGAGTCGCACTGCCTGGCCGATCTGCTGCACCGTTGGCACAGCAATGAACTCGATTGCGAGATTCCCTGTGTGATCGCCAACCATGACGACCTGCGCAGCATGGTCGAGTGGCATGGCATTCCTTACTTCCATGTGCCGGTCGACCCCAAGGACAAGGCCCCGGCTTTTGCCGAGGTGGAGCGTTTGGTCAAGGAGCATGCCGCCGATGTCATCGTCCTGGCGCGCTACATGCAAATTCTGCCGCCAGCACTGTGCGCTGAATATGCGCAGCGGGTGATCAATATCCACCACAGCTTTCTGCCTTCGTTCGTGGGGGCCAAGCCCTATCATCAGGCTTCGTTGCGCGGGGTGAAGCTGATCGGTGCAACATCTCATTACGTTACCGAAGAACTGGATGCCGGCCCGATCATCGAACAGGATGTAGTTCGCGTTACCCACCGTGACGACATCGAAGAAATGGTGCGTTTGGGCAAGGACGTGGAGAAGATGGTGCTGTCGCGTGGACTACGCTATCACTTGGAAGACCGAGTGCTGGTGCATGACAACAAGACGGTGGTTTTCGACTGATCCTGTTGTCCGGGCCGCCTCGGTGCACGTCAGAGGAGAACGGCCATGCTCAAGTCCATCAAGGTGCGCGACTACATGACTAAGCGGCTGGTGACCTTCAGATCGGATACCGATCTGTTCACCGCCATCAATAGGTTGTTGGAGCACCGTATTTCCGGCGCTCCGGTGGTCGATTCCCAGGGGCACCTGATCGGCTTGCTTTCGGAAAGCGACTGCCTGCGCGGCATCCTATCCGGGGCCTATTACGAGGCCATTGGCGGCACCGTCAGTTCCTACATGACGACTCAGGTCGAGACGGTGACGCCCGAGGCAGACATCATCGAGTTGTCGGAGCGCTTCATACGCGGCCGGCGTCGGCGCATGCCGGTAATCGAGGATGGCCGTCTGGTCGGGCAGATCAGTCGTCATGATGTGCTCAGAGCGGTCAAGGAGTTCGCCCAGCATGAGCGCGGTGCCGGTGAGGGGAGGGGCGATGAGCGATCCGCTGGATAAGGCCACGTCCAAGGCACCCCCGACGCTCGGCGAAGGCTGCGTGCGGCGCTACGACCCGGATGCGCTCAGCGACGAAGATGGCACCGATTTTCCCGACGCCGCAGAACTCTGGCGGCAATTGCAGGAACAGCAGGAGCAAAACCCCGAGCAGGAATGAAGAAAGGGCGCCACGGCGCCCTTTCTCGTGAGCCAGGCGTTACCTCAGATGCGGAAGCTGTCCACCAGATGTTTGAGGCGTGCGGCCTGTCGTTCCAGATCTCCGCAGGCCCGCAAGGTGGCCTGCAGGTTTTCCACACCCTCCTGGTTGAGGGTGTTGATTTCGATGATGTCCATGTTCAGTGACTCGATCACCGAGGTCTGCTCTTCGGTCGCCGTGGCCACCGACTGGTTCATGCCATCGATCTCGCCGATGCGCGTCGTGACGGTATTCAGCCGTTCGCCGGCCTGGTTGGCGATATCCACGCTGTCCTCGCTGTAGCGCTGGCTCTCGGTCATGGTGGTGACCGATTCGCGCGAGCCGACCTGCAGTTCCTCGATCATCTTCTCGATTTCCTGCGCAGACTCCTGGGTGCGATGTGCCAGGTTGCGCACTTCATCGGCCACCACGGCAAAACCGCGACCCGCCTCACCGGCTCGGGCAGCCTCGATGGCTGCGTTGAGGGCAAGCAGGTTGGTCTGCTGGGAAATGCTCTTGATCACCTCGAGAATCTGGCCAATGTCCACGGTCTTGCTGTTGAGCATTTCGATCTTGGCGCAGGCATCGCTGATCTTGTCAGACAGCTCGCTCATCGAGCGGATGGCTTGCTGCACCACCTTGCCGCCATCTTCCGCCTCGTGGCGAGCATCGGAGGCCTGGCTGGAGGCGTCGGCGGCATTGCGCGCGATCTCCTGAGCCGCTGCGCCAAGCTGGTTGATCGCAGCCGCCACACTGTTGGTGCGGCTTGCCTGCTCATCAGAGTTGGCCATCGACGAGTTGGAGGCGCCTACCACCAGTTGAGCCACTTCGTTGACCTGTACGGTGGCGGAGGAAACCTCGCGGATCGAGGCGTGGATACGCTCGACGAAGCGATTGAAGGAACTGGCCAGGGCGCCGAATTCATCGTTGGACTGGATGGCCAGGCGCTTGGTCAGGTCCCCTTCACCTTGCGCGATGTCTTCCATGGCGGTGCCCATGGTGATCAGCGGCTGCATCAACACACGTATGAGCAGTCCGAGCAGTGCAATGATCAACGCCACGGCGATGACCGTAGCGACGATGGCCGAAGCGCGAAACTCGGTGAGCATCGAATAGGCCTTCTCCTTGTCGACGGAGAGGCCGATATGCCAACTGACCGAGGGCAGTCCCTTGACCGGGGTAAACGTCAGAATGCGGGTATTGCCGTCCAGCGAGGCTTCGCTGAAGGCGCTGCTGATCTGTGGGGTGTCCTGGGGGTAGACCTCCTTGAGGTTCTTCATCACCAGGCTCTTGTTCGGATGTACGAGGATCTTGCCGTCGGAGCTGACCAGGAAGGCGTAACCCATGCCATCGAAGTCCAGCTCATTGATGATGGTGACCAGCGCCTGCAGGCTCAGGTCGCCGCCGACCACTCCCGCTGGGCGTGCCGGCGTCGCGATGGTGATGATCAGCTCACCCGTGGCTGCATCGACGTAAGGTTCTGTCAGCGTGGTCCCACCAGCGGCCTGGGCGTCCTTGTACCAGGGGCGGGTTCGCGGGTCGTAATCGGCGGGCATCTGCTCATCAGGGCGCATGGTGAAGGCGCCACTTTCTGAGCCGAGATAGGTGAAGGCGAACGAGGAGGTCAGGGCTTTTTGTTCCAGCAACTTGGCCACGCGAGCGGGCTCGCTGTCGTTGCTGATCGATTGCGCTGTGCTTTCGACCAGCAGAATGCGCCCGGATAACCAGTTCTGGATATTGCTGGCTGTTATATCGCCCATCTCTCGGAGATAGTTTTCCAGATCGTCACGAATGGCGTTGCGCTGCAAATAGTCGTTGTACAGCGTGAACAGGGAGAAGGCGGCGATCACCACCAGCGACGCCGCGAGCAGGATCTTGTGGCTGAACTGCAGGTTTTTGCTCATCTCATCTTGCTTCCGGAAGGCACTGGAACCAGTCTTGTATTCCACCGTCACGCCAAGGAGGCGTTACGTCGGTCTGTCACGGCGAATGCAATGGGCTTTTTGCCCCCATGCTTCTGTCGGCATATTTGCAGTAAAGCTCTAACTCGGGGGATGGCAAGATGCCTTTGAATTCGCAGTTCGTCATGGGGGCAGGCAGCGATGGTGAGTCTGTAGGCCAGCCATTGCGCCTCGCCAATCGCCATGGGTTGATCGCCGGGGCAACCGGTACCGGCAAGACGGTTACCTTGCAGCGCCTGATCGAAACCTTCAGCGACGCCGGAGTGGCCGTATTCGCCGCCGACGTCAAAGGTGATCTGTGCGGTCTGGGCGCGCCTGGTGCGCCGCAGGGCAAGGTTGCCGAACGCATCGCCAGCATGCCCTGGCTGAATCATCAACCGCAGGCTTATCCGCTGTCGTTGTGGGATGTGCATGGGCAGAGCGGTCACCCTTTGCGTACCACGCTCAGCGAGATGGGGCCACTGCTGCTCGGCGCGCTGCTGGAGTTGACCGACAGTCAGCAGGCTGCGCTTTATGCGGCATTCAAGGTGGCTGATCGAGAGGGCCTGCTGCTGCTGGACCTGAAGGATCTGAAGGCGTTGCTCGGATACCTCAAGGACAATCCAAAGGCACTGGGCGAGGACAGCGCATTGTTCACCGGGGCCTCCGCGCAAGCGCTGTTGCGCCGCCTCGCGGGCCTGGAGCAGCAAGGCGCCGAAGCGCTGTTCGGTGAGCCGGCGTTACAGCTGGAAGATCTGCTGCATCCTGACCCAGATGGTCGCGGTCGCGTCCATCTGCTCGATGCCTGTCGCCTGGTGCATGAGGCGCCAAAGGTCTATGCCACCTTCCTGCTGTGGCTGTTGGCCGAACTCTTTGAACAGCTGCCGGAGCGGGGGGACGCCGACAAGCCGGTGCTGGCGCTGTTCTTCGACGAAGCCCATCTGCTATTTCAGGGCACGCCGAAGGCATTGCAGGAACGCCTGGAGCAAGTGGTGCGGTTGATCCGTTCGAAAGGTGTCGGGGTGTATTTCGTCACTCAGTCACCGAGCGATCTGCCGGACGATGTACTGGCGCAGCTCGGGCTGCGTATTCAACACGGTTTGCGGGCTTTCACGGCCAAGGAGCAGAAGGCGCTGCGTGCCGTGGCCGATGGTTTCCGCCCCAATCCGGCTTTCGACAGTCTCAGTGTGCTGACCGAGTTGGGGATTGGCGAGGCCTTGGTCGGAACCCTCGAGGACAAGGGCACGCCGGCCATGGTGCAGCGCGTTGCCATCGCACCACCGCAGTCGCGCATCGGGCCGCTGAATGAGAGCGAGCGGGCTGCACTGATACGGCAGTCGCCATTGGCGGGGCGTTACGACAAGCCCATCGATCGCGAGTCGGCTTACGAACTGCTGACTGCGCGTGCTGCTCAGGCGGCTGCCGAAGCGCCAACGGCCAATGCGCGGAAAAAGGCCGCAGCCGAAGAGCAGGGGCTGGGGCAAATGGCCGGCGAGTTGTTCGGCGGCGCGATGAAAAGTGCGTTGCGCCAAGCCGCGAACCAATTGGGTCGACAACTGGTGCGCGGGTTGATGGGATCGTTGATGGGAGGCAAGAAGCGCTGACACTACAGTGCGAAAGTGGACGCGGCTGCAGTGTGACCGTTGTTATTCGTCGGCCGCGTCCAGTTTTTCCTGGCGTTCTTTTTCGATCTTTTCGATCTCTTTATCGAATGCCTGATCCAGCAGGCTGGGCTTCTTGCGCCAGGGTTTGCGATCGGGTTCCGGCTGAGCGGCGTAGGTAATGACTTCCCCGCCGTATACATCCTTGTAACGCTGCGCCTGGCGCTCGAGTTCGGCGCGCAGTTCGTCTTTCGTCACTGGGTTTACCTGTATTAGTAATAGAGCCACACGACGCAGCGAAAATCGGACTACATTTCGGTAGCCAGGCGTCGGTCTGGTGGCTTCAAGTCAATCGGTGGGAGAGAGGTGACTGCAAAGTTCCAGGCTTCGCGTCTTTCTCCTTTCTCGTCAGTTACTCATGTATCTGTAACTTTTTTCCGAGAAAAGTTGCCTTCAGCAACTCGTGCCAATTATCCCCAGCATCATCTGAATGTCCAGCAATCACTCCGCAATCGTCTGATATTGCAGGGCGAAGTCCAGCTGGCAAGTTTGCCCGGCCTCCAGCAGATGAAGGCCCGGCTGGCCCGGTAGGTGATGGGCATTGACAGGATGGGTGACGGGTTCGAAGCAGAAGAAGTTCTGTGCCTCAGGGCAGAACAACAGAAAGGTGTCACTGTTCTTTGTTGCGCAGAGGAGTTGATAGTTGGCGTCCGCTTGAATGATGCGGGCGCTGCCCGACCAGCCGGTGAATGCGTTGTCGACAAGTGTTTCCGGCAGAGTGCCGGGATATTCGAAGTTCCAGGCCGAGGGCAGCTCGATCCAGTGACTGGACAGTTTATCTTCACCGCACAGCCAAACTCCGCTGGCATCTACCTGCAAGCGGGTATGGGCGTTGCGTGGCAAGTAGGGGTGCAGACCGAGGCCATACCAGGTGGGATGGCTGCCCAGGTGAGTTGCCTGTAATTTCAAGCGCAGTTGGCCGTCATTCAGCTGTATGTGCAAATGAGCGCGGTAGGCAAAAGGCCGCTGGCTGTCCAGTTGCAGGTGAACGCTGTCGGACGTCATGGCAACTACCTGCCAGGGCTGCTGCCAGGCGCTGCCATGAATGGGGAGCGCTTCGTGCTCGGTATTGGCACTCAGCGCCTGCCAGCCGGAAGGGGTGTGGAAGCCGCCGCTGCCGATGCGATTGGACCAGGGCACTAATGGATAGCAGGCCAGACGCCTGGGATTTTCCGCTTGCAACGCCTGTTCGTCACTATGACGAAGGAGTGGCCGGCCATCCGTCAGACGAGTCCAGTTAACCAGACTGGCACCCAGTTCAGGCGCGAGGGTCAATTGTGTCAATTGGTCGCGGAGTGTCAGCAAGGTCGTGGGCATTTGCCGTCCTTTGGTTGGTATTTGTCGGTATTCATAGTGTCATCGTACAACTGCTGGGCTATCATTGCGGCAAAGTCTTAAGTCGAGAACTCGTCCACCATGGAAATGCAGAACGCCCAACCTCGTGCTCGTCGCAAGCACCGCAGCCTGGCGCAGGAGTTGGTCGCCGAGCTGTCGCAGCGCATTCGTGACGGTCTGATCAAGCGCGGTGAGAAGTTGCCGACCGAGTCGGCCATCATGGAAGAGCAGGGTGTCAGCCGCACCGTGGTGCGTGAGGCGCTGTCGCGTCTGCAGGCCGCGGGCCTGGTTGAGACCCGTCACGGTATCGGCACTTTCGTGCTGGACACGCCCAGTGCCAGCGGTTTTCGTATCGACCCAGCGACTATCGTGACCTTGCGTGATGTGCTGGCCATCCTCGAGCTGCGTATCAGTCTCGAGGTGGAGTCTGCAGGTATGGCGGCGGCGCGTCGCAGCGATGCGCAGTTGAAAGCCATCCGTGAGGCTTTGGATGCCATCAACGAGCATGCGGCGCATGCCAGTGATGCGGTGTCCTCGGACTTTCAGTTCCACCTGCGCATCGCCGAGGCCACCGGTAATCGCTACTTCACCGACATTCTCAGCCATCTGGGTACCAGCATCATTCCGCGTACCCGGGTCAATTCCGCCAGCCTGGCGCGCGATGACCATGCGCACTACATGGCGCGGCTGGAGCGTGAACATGAGCAGATCTTCGAGGCGATTGCCCGCCAGGATGCCGAGGCCGCCCGGGCTGCCATGCGTCTGCACCTGACCAACAGTCGCGAGCGCCTGCGCCAGGCGCACGAAGCGGCCGAGGCCGAAGCGCTGCACGGCTGAAGCCGCATCTGCACACTCGGCGGCCCTGGGCCGCCGAGTACGTTTCAGGTGCAGTGTCGTCACCGCTGGCAGTTCAGCGGCCTGTTAACGGCGATAGGCCAGGGCGACGATACCGCCGACCACGATCAACCCGCCGACTACCTGTAGCGCTTCCAGCACCTGGCCCAGAATCAGCCAACCCAGCACCATTCCGGCCACGGGTTCCATGTTCATCACCGGTGCGTTCCGCGCGATGTTCAGGCGCGGCATGCAGATGAACAGGGTGGAGAAGGCCGCGCCATAGAGCAGTACCAGGCAGGCCAGGGCGATCCAGCCGGCGCTGGCGTTGGGCAGGTTCAAGCCGCCCGGAATCAGGCCGCTGGCGCCAAGCAGAGTGGAAGCACTGAACACCACTGCCAAGGTCAGCATGCTGCGTACCGAGCCGGCTATGCTGGAGAGGCGGTGTTCGGTGATCCATAGCGCCACGGCAAATACGCCGGCAGCGGTCAGGCTGAACAGAATTCCGGCGATCCATTCGCCATCCGGTGCGTCGCTGCTGGTCAGGCGTCCCGGAACGTCGAGCACCAGCACCAGGCCGAACAGGATAATACCCATGATCCCCAGCGCCTGGCGTGTCGGTGCCGGGCCACCGAGTACCCAGGTCAGCAGCGCAAGCAGGATGGGCGACAGGTTCACCACCAGCAACGCCAGCGCCACTGGGATCCGCGCCACGGCCGAGTAGATGCAGAAACTTTGAATGGCGATCAGCAGGCCCAGCAGAATCTGCCAGCCCCAGGTCGCACGTCCCAGTTTCAGCGATTCGCGGCGCCACAGTACCAGTGCGGCCAGCACCAGCAGGGTAACGCCGGCACGCGCAAGCATCGCCAGTAGCAACCCCGCGTCATGATCGAAGGCGATTCGCGCAGCGATATGGTTGCCGGCGAAGGAGCAGGCCAGCGACGCGAGAATCAGTACGGCAATGTGACGGGGAAACTGGGTGGAACCTTGCATGACGGAAATCCTGTCTTGTCATAGCGTTTGATCACGGCCCTAAAGCAAAACGCCGCCCGATTGGGCGGCGTTTCGTTCAATGCCCGGGGTTGGCTGTCAGAGCACCACGCTCGGCAGCCACAGGGAGATAGCGGGGATGTAGGTCACGGCCATCAGTACGGCGAACAGTGCGATATAGAACGGCAGCAGGGCCTTGACCGTATTCTCGATGCTGACCTTGCCGATGGCGGCGCCGACGAAGAGTACCGCACCTACCGGTGGTGTGATCAGGCCGATGCCCAGATTCACCAGCATGATCATGCCGAAATGTACCGGGTCGACGCCGAAGGAGGTAACCACGGGCAGCAGGATCGGCGTGAGGATCAGGATCAGCGGCGCCATGTCCATCAGCGTGCCCAGCACCAGCAGCATGAAGTTGACGCACATGAGGATCACGTAACGGTTGTCCGACAGGGTCAGGAACGCGGTGGTGATCTTCGATGGAATCTGCATCAGGGTCATGATGTAGCCGAAGCTGGCGGCGAAGGCGATGAGGATCATCACGATCGACAGTGTGCGCACCGTGCGGTGCAGCATCTTCGGCAGCTCACTCCACTTGTAGTCGCGGTAGATGAACATGGTCACGAAGAACGCCCAGACCACGGCCACGGCCGCCGACTCGGTGGCGGTGAACACACCGCTGAGAATGCCGCCGAGGATGATCACCATGGTCATCAGGCCCCACAGTGCTTCGACGCAGATCTGCAGCGCCTGGCGCAGCGGAATCACTTCGCCCTTGGGGTAGTTGCGCTTCTTGGCGAACAGCAGGCACAGCGTGGCCATGGTGGCGCTGAGCAGCAGACCCGGTCCGATACCGGCGACGAACAGCGCGGCGATCGACACCGTGCCGCCGGCGGCCAGCGAATAGATCACCGAGTTGTGGCTGGGCGGCGTCAGCAGCGCCTGCACCGAGCCGGAGACGGTGACCGCGGTGGAGAATTCGCGCGGGTAGCCTTTCTTCTCCATTTCCGGAATCAGCACCGAACCGACCGAAGCGGTGTCGGCCAGCGACGAGCCGGAGATGGCGCCGAAGAAGGTCGAGGCGGTGATGTTGACCAGTGACAGTCCGCCGCGGACGAAGCCTACCAGCACTCCGGCGAAGGCCACCAGGCGCCGGGCCATGCCGCCTTCAGCCATGATTGCGCCGGCCAGGACGAAGAACGGGATGGCCAGCAGGGAAAACTTGTTCACGCCGCCGGCGATCTGAATCATCACGGCGTGCAGGGGAATCTCGATCCACCAGGCGCCGATCAGGGTGGCCAGGCCAAGGGCATAGGCAACCGGGACGCGCAGCAGGATCAGGGCAACGAAGCTGCCCAGTAGGATGGCGGCATCCATTACACGGACTCCTTGGAATCTTCGCAGTTCTCGTAATCGACGACGCGGCGCTTGTGTTGATCGCCGTAGAGCAGTTGCTCGATGACGAACAACAGGGTGATGAACCCGCCCAGAGGAATCGGTGCGTAGCTGATGCCCACGCGCATCCAGGTCAGCGTACTGAGGTACTGGTTCCAGGTGGCGACGCACAGCTTGTAGCCCCAGATCAGCATGAACAGGCTGATGGCGCCCATGGCCAGGCGTACGAACAGGGTGAGAAAGGGCAGCGCCGCTTCCGGCAGGCGATCACTCAGTACCTGTACGGCCATATGTGCGCCAGCGCGGTAGCTGGCGGCAGCGCCGATGAAGGTGAACAGCACCATCAGCAGAATGGCGATGGGCTCGGGCCAGCCGAGGCCCTGACCGAGCGCATAACGACTGAATACGCCCCAGGGGATGATCAGCGCCATGACTACGATCGCCAGGCCGGCGACCGCGATACAGGCGCGGTAGATGACGTCGTTGACGCCCAGAACCAGGTTTTTCATGAGACTTCACCGGTGGCGCGGCGCAGGCGAGGAGCCAGCGCCGCGCACTTGCGCGTGGATTACTGAACGGCTTCGATGCGCTTGATCAGGTCGGCGAACTGCGCGCCGTACTTCTCACGGACCGGGGCGGTGGCGTCGTAGAAGGGCTTGGTGTCGACTTCGATGAACTCGACGCCTTCCGCCTTGAGCTTCTCGTCACTGGCCTTTTCCTTGGCAACCCACAGGTCGCGCTCTTCCAGCTGGGCCTCTTTGGCCAGCTTCTTGACCAGAGCCTGTTGATCCGGCGTCAGCTTGTTCCAGGTGGTCTTGGACATCAGCAGCGGCTCGGGGAGGATCAGGTGGTGGGTCTGGGTGTAGTACTTGGCCGCACGGAAGTGGTTGTGCTCGAGCAGGGTCGGCGAGTTGTTCTCGGCACCGTCGATCACACCGCTCTGCAGGGCGCTGAAGATTTCACCGGTGTCCATGGCGATACCATTGGCGCCCATGGCGTTGAGGGTGTCGATGAACAGCGGGTTGCCGATCACGCGGATCTTCATGCCCTTGAGGTCTTCCAGCTTGTGCACCGGCTTCTTGGTGTAGAGGCTGCGGCTACCGGCTTCCATCCACGCCAGGCCGACCATGTTGAAGTCGGAGTTGGTGATGGCGTCGAGGATTTCCTGGCCGATCTCGCCATCGACCACCTTGCGCATGTGGTCGATGTCGCGGAACACGAACGGCATGTTGAACACGTTGGTGGCAGGCACCACCGGGCCGACCGAGCCAAGGCTGACGCGGGTCAGCTGGACGGCGCCGATCTGGGTCTGTTCGATCACTTCCTTCTCGGAACCCAGCACACCGCCGGCGAACATGCGCGATTTGATTTCACCGTTGGTGGCCGCTTCCAGCTTCTTGCCGAGGTTTTCCATGGCGACTACCGTCGGGTAGCCGGCAGGGTGGATTTCGGCAATTTTCAGGGTCGTCTCGGCCTGAACGAAGGAAGACAGACCGAGCGCTAGCGGAAGTGTGGCGAGCAGCAACTTGCGTTTGAGGTTCATGCGGAAAACTCCGTCTTGTTGTTGTTGGTGAACAGCAGTGCAGTCCGGTGCCGCGAACGGCCCGGGGTGAATCGGGTCAGGGTTTGAAAGCAGGTTCCTCGATGCCGCGTACGCCTGCCTGCAGGGCGAATACGCCGCCGGCCAGTGGCTGGTCGGCGAGGTCGCCGCCGGGGCGGATCGAGGTGACGAACAGGGTGTCCAGGTTGGGGCCGCCGAAGGCGCACATGGCTGGCTTCTTCACCGGCACCGCCAGCGAGCGGTCGAGCTTGCCGTGCGGGGTGAAACGGTGGATCAGGCCTTCGTCGTTGCCGCAGATCCAGTAGCAGCCATCGACGTCCATCGCCGCGCCGTCCGGGCGTCCTGGGTGCTGCTGCATGTCGATGAACAGGCGACGGTTGTGCGGCGTGCCGCTGTCGATGTCGTAATCGAAGGCCCACACACTCTGCACACTCGGGTGCGAGTCGGAGAGGTACATGGTGCGGCCATCGGGGCTGAAGGCCAGACCATTGGGCACGATGAAATCATCGAGTACCTGCTGCAGCTGGCCGTCGTAGCGATACAGCGCGCCGACGCGGGCGCCTTGTGCCATATCCAGCAGCATGGTGCCGGCCCAGAAGCGGCCCTGGCGATCGCAGCGGCCATCGTTGAAACGCATTTCTGGACGGGCGTGCTGGACCTGTGCCAGGCGTTCGGACTCAATGCGGCCGTCGTCCCGCGGGCGCAGATGGAAGAGGCCGCTCTGCATGCCGGCCAGCCAGCCGCCAGCCGGATGCATGGCAATGCAGGCGAGCATCTCCTCGGCCTGCCAGCTCTGCGTCTGGCCAGTGGCCGCGGACCAGCGATGCAGACGTGCTGCCGGGATGTCGACCCAGTACAGGGCTTGCTCGGCGGTATTCCAAACCGGGCTTTCACCCGTGGCGTTGCGCGCATCGACAATCAGTTCGGCTGTCATGGCTGGGGCGCTCTAGTTGTTGTTATGGCTTGGGCAGCGGGGGGCAGTATCAGTCGTCGCCAAACGGGCCTGCGGCAACGAAAGCGCCACCTTGATAGATGCGTGCCGGGTCGTCCGCGGCCGGCATCGGCTGCGCTTCGACCTTGTCGCGGAATACTTCCGAGCTGTCCTTGGGCTTGAAGCCCAGGTGCGCGGCCTTGCTGTTGTCCCACCACACATCGCGGTTATCCGACATGCCATAGACCACGGTGTGGCCGACGCTTGCGGTATACAGGCAGCGTTCGAGCAGGTGGGTGAGGTCGTCGTAGCTCAGCCAGGTGCTCATCATGCGGCGGTTGGCCGGCTCGGGGAACGAGGAGCCGATGCGGATGCTGACGGTTTCGATGCCATAGCGATCGAAGTAGAAGCTGGCCATGTCTTCGCCGTAGGATTTGGACAGGCCGTAGTAGCCATCCGGGCGACGCAGGCTGTTGGCGTCGAGTTGCTGGTCCTGCTTGTAGAAGCCGATGACGTGGTTGGAGCTGGCGAACACCACACGTTTCACGCCATGCCGGCGAGCCGCTTCGTAGATGTGGAATACGCCGCAGATGTTGGCGCCGAGAATTTCTTCGAACGGGCGCTCGACCGAGACGCCACCGAAGTGCAGGATGGCATCGACGCCTTCGACCAGTTGATGCACCGCAGCTTTGTCTGCGAGATCGCAGTGCACCACCTCTTCATGGGGGCCTGCAGCAGGAGCCATCGCGCCGATATCGGAAAGACGCAGGATGTTGGCGTAGGGGCGCAGACGTTCACGCAGTACCTTGCCCAGTCCGCCGGCAGCGCCGGTCAGTAGCAGGCGATTGAAGGGGCGCAGCTCGCTGGAAGTAGTGCTCATGGCGGGGCCTGGACTCTTGTTGCTTGTTGTTATTGGATTGTCATACGTTGTCGTATGACATGGGTCGATTATCAGGAGCCACCGAGGCAATGTCAACGCGATTGACCGGGAAAATATCGTCGTATACCGGCAAGCGTGCGGTATTCGCCCAGCGGCTTAAAGGGTGTTTTTTCCTAGCGGATTATTCGCCATGCAAGGCTCTATCTCGTGATTCTTGTCTGTTCTGATGGCGTCAGCTCAAACCTGCCGGAAAGGTCAGATCGCCTATCGCGCAAGTTGAGAGTGGAACCTATATGACTAAAGTTGTATGACAACATATCTCACTGGCCAGAATACTCGTCAATCATGCTGTCAGATGTTCCGGAGTCGTTAGATGGGTAGGAAACCTGCGGGTATACGCAGCAGTGCGGCGCCAACGCTGATCGATGTGGCGAAGATCGCGGGAGTCTCTCCGATTACCGTTTCGCGTGCCTTGGGCCGGCCTGAGGTGGTCACCGATGCCACCCGCAAACGGGTGCTTGAGGCGGTGCGGGCGACCGGTTATGTGCCGAACCTGGCAGCAGGTTCCCTGGCGTCCAGCCGCAGCAGACTGGTAGCGATTTTCTTGCCGACCATCGCCAACTCGATCTTCGCCGATACCGTGCAGGCGCTGACCGATCGCCTCGCGAGCGCCGGTTATCAGACGCTGCTGGGGCTGACCGGCTACCGCCCGGAGCAGGAGGAGGCGCTGCTCGAGGCGATATTGGGGCGACGCCCGGACGGTATCGTGCTGACCGGGACCGAACATACTCAGGCCAGCCGTGAGCGTCTGGCGCGCGTAGGCATCCCGCTGGTCGAGGCCTGGGACCTGTGCGAGCGTCCGCTGGACATGTTGGTCGGCTTTTCCCATGAGGCCGTCGGCCAGGCAGTAGCGCGCTATCTGATGGGCAAGGGCTATCGGCGTGTTTCGGTGGTGGGCATCGATGACCCGCGCGGCTTGCGCCGTTATCGCAGTCTGGTTGCGGCGCTGGAGGGCCATCTTGATGCTGCCGTCAGTGCGCAGCTACTGCCGGCACCGGCGACCCTGGCGGTGGGGCGCGAGGGATTGGCGCGGCTGCTGCAGGCCGATGCTGCAGGCCAGGTGGTGGTGTGCAGTTCCGATACGGTCGCGCAGGGAGTGCTGGCCGAGGCGCTGTCCCGCGGCTTGCAGGTGCCCGAGGATCTGGCCGTGATGGGCTTTGGTGACCTGTCCAGCGCGGCGCATACCCATCCGCCGCTTTCCACCGTGCGGGTGGATGGCCCGCGTATCGGCTGCGCCATCGCCGAGGCGCTGCTGGCGCGTATTGCCGAGCCGGCCGGTGGTCGCCAGCCTTTGCGGCTGGACGTGGGTTTCGAGCTGGTCGAGCGAGGCAGTGCCTGACCTGGTCTCGCTCTCAGCCGCTTGGTCGTCAGGCCAGACGTAAATGGTTGTCCCAAAGCCCGGCTGGCAGATCCAGGGCGTTGGTGACGATGCGCTCGCTGCGGCAGTCGTAGAGCCGGCAACGGCCCTGACCCGAGGTCACGACAAAGCCGTCGGCCACCGCGCCGACGCCGGCGCAGTCCGGCAGTGGCACGTCCAGGCGGACTTCGGCGCTGTCCAGATCCCAGATGAAGAAGCGGTTGCCACGCGGCGCCGTCATCGCCAGCAGGCGCAGGTCGTCATGGATCGCCACGCTGGCGGTGTACTGATTCATCATCATGCGTTGTGGCTCGCCCAGCGGGAATGCCTGGAACGGCTGACCAGGGCGCTTGACTGCCAGCAGCGGCACCTGGTCGTGCATGTCGCCCATGTATTGCTGACCGCTGATCACGGTGCCGTCACGAGCCACGGCCAGATGGCGGATGCTGTTCTGCTGATCGGCCAGCTTTTCCTGGCTGACCAGGCTGCCGTCACGTCGCATCAGCACCAGGCTGGCGTCCATGGCGTCGAGGTTCATCTCCACGCGGCTTTCCGCTTCGGTGCGAATGCCACCGTTGGCCACGACCAGCGTCTCGCCATCCGGCATCCATAGCAGTTGATGGGGGCCTACGCCGTGGGTGCTGTGCTCGCCGCTACGTTCGAGCCGTTCGCCGTTCAGACGATACACGCCGAGTACGCCGCGTCCTGGCTGCGTGGTGTCGTTCTCGGTGGCATACAGCCATTCGCCACCCTTATGAAACACCGCGTGGCCGTTGTAGTGACGTCCTTCGGGGGCGCGCAGGGTATGCAGCAGGCGGCCGTCGCGGGTGTCGATCAGGTAGCTCTCGGTGCTCGGCCTGCGGCCGACGAACAAGGCCATCGGCAGGCTCGGGTGCGGCACCACATCGTGGCAGCGCTCGGGCACAGCCGTGGCGAAGGCTCGTTGGCCATCGAGGTGGTAGCCCACCGCGTAGTGCTTGCCATCGGCATCGTCGCGAGCCGAAAGCACCAGGGGCTGCCCGGACGGGCCGAACAGGGTCCAGCTACCGAATGCGCCTGCAGCGGCCAGGCTGGCTGCGACTGCACCGAGGCCGAGGAAGGTTCTGCGCTGCATGTTCAGTCTCCGTCGTGGGCATTGAAACCGATCTGCACACCCAGCGCCTTGGCCAGCTCGCCTTCCTGCAGACGATGCAGGCGGTTGAGGCTGTCATACAGTTCGTTCAGGCTGGCGCGGCCGGCGTCGTCGGCCAGCAGTTCACCCAATGGACGCTCCAGGGCGGCAAGGCGCTGGCGGGTTTCCTGATAGGCGGCATCGATACGCTGCGCCAGTTCACTCTGGTCATCGCCAAGCAGTGACTGGATGCCGTCGCGGTTGCTGCCGTGCCAGAGCAGTTCGGCGCTGGCCAGGGCTGCACCCAGGTTGGCCAGGCTGGCGCTGCTGCGCCAGGCTTCGGCCTGGTAAGGCTGTGGGATGCCCTTGGTCTGCCGGCCCATCGGCGCGCCCAGTTTCTTCTTCAGCCCATCCAGGGCGCTGACCTGTACCCGCAGCAATTCGGCAATGGCCTCGTTGGCGTCGGCGTAACGGTCGTTGGGAAAGGTTTTCAGTTGCTCGGCCATGCCCGGCTTGGCTTGCCATTCGCCGACGATTTCGGCCGCCAGGTCCTGCTGGTGCGAGCCGATCGCCTGCATCAGCGGGCAGTAGCGTGCTTTCTGCTCTGCCTGGGTGAGGTCCAGGTCGGGGTCGAAAAGGATGTATTCATAGGCTGTCAGGCCCTGAACCACCACGCTGGCATTGTTCAGGTCCTCTGGAGCCAGCTGTGGCTTGTCCTTGAGCAGGGCTTCGACCTGGCGCTTGACCAGGTTCTTCTTGTCCGGCCAGAACTGGATCTGCCAGGCGCGGTTGCCCTCGGCCAGCGGGCCGACGAGCAGGGGCTGCAAGCCTGCCCAGGCACTCTGCGCCCCGAGAAAGGCCTGACGGGCGGCGGTAAGGTCGGCACTGCCGTCACAGAATGCAGCGGCACTGGCAGCGAGTTGGCGATCGGTTTCCTGCCAGCTGCTGTAGGCAGGGAGCAGCACGCCGTCGGTCAGTGCGGCGCTGACCTTGGCTTTAGGGTCCTGCTGGCCACAGCCGACCAGGGTCAGGCCGAGCAGGGAGGCGATCAGGGTTTTGTGCAACATCGCAGGCTCCTTTAGAGAGAATTGAGAAAGGCGAGCAAGGCTGCTCGCTCATCGGCATCGAACTGCAACACATGCTGCTTGGCCGCTTCGGCTTCGCCACCGTGCCAGAGAATGGCTTCCAGCAGATTGCGTGCGCGTCCGTCGTGCAGCAATTGTGTATGACCGTTGACCGCTTCTGTCAGGCCAATGCCCCACAGCGGCGGTGTACGCCATTCGCGGCCACTGGCGAGAAACTCTTCGCGGCCATCGGCCAGCCCCTCGCCCATGTCGTGCAGCAGCATATCCGTATAGGGACGGATCAACTGGTTGGCCAGCTCCGGCTCCGCGGTATCTGCCGCGGTGGTGAAACTCGGGGTATGGCACTGCTGGCAACCGGCCTGGTGGAACAGGCTTTTACCCTTGAGTACTTCGGGTGCATCGACGTCACGCCGCGCCGGCACGCCAAGGTTACGACTGTAGAACAGTACGCTGGCGAGAATGTTGTCGCTGACTTCCGGCTCGCCGCCGTGCGGTGCCGCCAGGCAGTCAGCTTGCACTGTTGTGCAGTTGTCATGAGGGATCAGCGAGCTGGTCAGGCCCATGTCATTGGCGAAGGCATCCGCGTTCTGCTGGTTGAGGCTGGGTTGGCCGGCTTTCCAGCCAAAACGGCCAAGCACGCTGCGCTGTTGCTGGCGGTCCCAGACCTGATTGGGGCGGCCGGAAATACCATCGCCATCGGCATCGTCGGGGTCGGCGCCGGCCAGTATGTCGGCCTCGGAGATGGCTTCGAGCAGGCCCAGGCCGATCATCGGCGGGGCGATCCGGGCCGAGAAGCGGGTGTCCGGATGCATGGGGCCATATCCCAACTGGCTGATTTCCAGCTGCGGTTTGCGCAGTTCAATCCGGGTGCCATCGGCGAAGCTCACCGGCACGCTGCTGTAGCGCACCCGTACTTTGCCCTCGGGGGCGACGCCGGGGTTGGCCATGTCCTGCAACTGCGTGCCGTAGGTCGGCTCGGCGACCACGCCCTGGCGTTGCAACTGTTCGGCGTGTTGCGCGCCAGCTGGGAGCGATAGGCGCACCAGCATCGAGGCGGCGCTGAGCGCATCCGCAGCCGGGGGATGACCGCGACCATCTTTTATGTGGCAGTTCTGGCAGGCGTTGGTGTTGAACAGCGGGCCCAGACCGTCACGCGCGGTGGTGGTGGCGGGAGCCGTGACCCAGGGGTTACGGAAGAAGCTGTTGCCGACCGAAAAGTCCAGGCGTCGGCTCGGTGCCAGGTTGGCGGCGGGCTGGGAAAAGGCGTTGTGATCGAACTTGCGCACGGTGGCAGCGCCAGCCGACAGCGCCTCGCCCGGTTCTGCCTCGGTAAAGTTCGGTTGCTGCTCACACGCGATCAGGGTCAGGGCCATGAGTGGTAGCAGGCAGCGCTGGAGCGGCGACATCTGTAGAACTATCCGGGCGAGTGGGAAAAGGGCGCCAAGATTAGCAGGCTAACGGAATTTAAATAAGATCAATTAGCGTTAGCTGCGCGCGACCAGCGGTCGCGGAGTGTTCGGGATGATGACGTTCTTCAGTCGTTGGCTCTGGCCACTTGGATAAACCACTTTGGCTGCATGGCGGTCAAATCGGTCCGCACGTTGGCGGGCAGATAACTGGCCGAGTCCAGCACGTGTATCTGACCGGCCAAACGTTCGAATACCACCCAGTGCCAGAAGTCGCGGCCATTTTCCTGGTGATGCTTGATGGCCAGCAATGCCAGATCCGGCAAGTCTTCCCACGAGGCGAAGGGTGTTTCGCTAGTTTCCACCTTCGCCCCACCGCTTGCCAGCAGGCGCCGCACGTACTGGGTATCGGACCACAGCACTTGATCTTCGGCATGAATCCCCATGGCGTTGGCGGTCGCCTTCATCTCGGCGTAGGTCTTGCCAAGAATGTTGGCGGCTGCTGCGATGCCGCAGCCGCTGACTTCCTCCTGTATCACGCAGTTGGGCACGTGCTCGGCGAGATTGGCCTGAGGCACCCAGCCTGACTCGGCGGCGCCTTCGCGCGTGCACCAGAGCCAGCCGTTGAGACGGCGCGAAGCGATCAGCCGTTCGCCGATCTGCACGTCGAGTTCGCGGGCCGTGTAGGTCTCGCCGACCGCCAGTGTTGCGTCCTCGGCAAAGGAGATCGGGTTGGGAAACTCGCTGGTGTGGGCGCGGGTGACGATAAACAGTCGTGGGGTCATATGCTTCCTGCCTGGGCGCTCCGTGGCGTTCGGGGCAACAGAGTATCGGCAGGTGTGTTACCGGAGAAGAGGACGGCACTTGAGCGCGACGCCGATGCAGCGAACCGCCGGCCTTATACAGGCAGGCGCAAGTCGCTTTTGCCATATCAAGTCCTTTCTTGCCGAGCCGATAATGTCTCTGAGGATTCGTCATCGCCTGTGCGTCTGGTGAATCCACTACCCCCGAGGACTCATCGAATGAATATCAAACAGAAGCTGACTTGTGCGTTTGCCGCGATCGCGTGCCTCCCGATTCTGCTGGTGGCCGCGGTGGTGATATACAAGGAGCGAGTCCAGGCCGAGGCCGATTTCCTCGACGGCAGTTCGCGCGAGATACGCCAGGTCGACAATGCGATGAGCCTGTTCTTCAAGGGCATCACCGAGAACGTGGATTACCTGGCGAGCCTGCCGCAAATGACCGCGGCCCCGACCTTGAAGAACTATTCCTCGGCGGACGCCGCAAGCATCCCGCTGCCGGCAACCAATCAGGAGCTGGAAAGCATTTTCGATCGCTTCGCCAAATCCCACCCGACCACGGCCTATCTGTCCTACGGGCGAGTGGACGGCGGCTATGCCATCTGGCCGAGCGATCCGGGGTTGAAGAGCTACGACCCGCGCGTGCGCCCCTGGTACAAGACCGCCATCGCGGCGCCGGGGCAAACGCAGCGTACCGCCGCCTATTATTGGGCGCCGGACGACGCAGTGCTGGTTGGGACCGTGCGTACCGTCAATGATCCGCAGGGGGCGGTAGTCGGTGTAGTTGGCCTGGACGTTTCGCTGAAGCAACTCACCGATCTGGTCAAGCAGATCAAGATCGGTCAGACCGGCTATCTGATGCTGGTGGAGGGCAGCGGGAATGTTCTGGTCGATCCGCAGAACGCTGAGCACAATTTCAAGTCTCTCGCCGATCTGGGCGGTGACTACGCCAGGATGGACGGCGCCGACGGCTTGCTGGAAGTCGAACTCAACGGTACCCGTTACATGGCCAACATCTGGTCGTCGCCGACACTGGGCTGGCACTTCATCGGCCTGATCGAGCATGACGAAGTCATGGCCGAGGCCAGCGCGCTGGCCTGGCAGATCGGCGTGATCGCTCTGCTGCTCGCGATTGTCTTCGCCATTGTCGGCAGCGTCTTCGCCAAGCTTATCGTCGACCCGATCCGCAGCGTCGCCAGTGGCCTGGAGGGCATAGCTCAGGGCGAAGGGGACCTCACCCGCAGCCTGAATGTGCAAGGCAAGGATGAAACGGCGTTGCTCGCACGCTGGTTCAACCAGTTCCTCGGCACGATCCGCCAGCTCGTGCAACGCATCATCGAAGCCTCTGCAGCCCTGCGCCAGACTTCCGAGGACTCGACCCGTGTCGCGCATGACATGAACGATGTGGCCGAGCGTCAGCGCGGCGCGGTAGAGATGGTGTCCACGGCGTTCAACGAGATGGTCGCCACCGCCAATGAGGTCGCGCGTTCATGCAGCGAGGCGGCGACGTCTGCCGACGATGGCCAGCGCCAAGTGCATACCGGCCAGGCGCAGATCGAAGATGCCACCGACAGCGTCTCGCGCCTGAGTGACAACCTCAAGCAATCCGCCCTGGCGCTGCAGGCCCTGGAGCAGGACAGCCAGAACATCAACGCGATCCTAGGCACCATCCGCTCGATCGCCGAGCAAACCAACCTGCTGGCGCTCAACGCAGCCATTGAGGCCGCGCGGGCCGGCGATCAGGGGCGCGGTTTTGCGGTTGTGGCCGACGAAGTGCGTGCGCTGGCGCAGCGTACTGCCGATTCCACCGGCGAGATCGACAGCCTGCTGGGCGGCCTGGCCCGCCGCACGCAGGAAGTCACCCGGCAGATGCAGAGCAGCTTGGAGATGTCGCAGGCCAGCGTTGAGCGCATCAGTCTGGCCAGCAACAGCTTCGAGCAAATTCGCGGGGCGGTGGACCACATCCGTGACCAGAACACGCAGATCGCTACGGCGGCCGAGGAGCAGCATCAGGTTGCCGAGGAGATCAATCGCCATATCGCGCAGATTCAGAACGATGCGCTGCTGGTGGAAAACCTCGCGCAGTCGGCGCATCGTGATTCGCAGGAGCTTGCGCAGCTGTCCGAGCAGCTGCACGGGCTGGTGGGACGTTTCCGCGCCTAGCCGATAGTTTTTCAACGGACTGTAGGCCTTTCTCGGGCGTCGCATGATCTGTGCGGCGCCTGAGGTCATACAGTCTTCTGAGCAAGAATGTTCAAGACCTGCCCTGGAGCCCTTGGCTAAGCTCGTCTGCCCAAGGAGGTTCCATGTCCCGTCAACAAGAGTTCACCCAGGGCGCCCGCGATATGCTGCCGATGCTGCTCGGCGCCATTCCTTTCGGCATCATCTTCGGTAGCCTGGCAGGCGCCGCCGGGCTCGATCCCTGGCAGGCGCAGGGTATGTCCCTGCTGGTCTTCGCAGGCTCGGCGCAGTTCATCGCCATCAGCTTGCTGACCGGCGGTGCCGGTATTGCCGTGGTGCTGATGACGACCTTCGTGGTCAATTTGCGTCACGCCCTCTACAGCGCCAGCATGCAGCCCCATGTACGCCACCTGCCCAAGCGCTGGCGCATGCCGTTGGCCTTCTGGCTGACCGACGAGGCCTACGCGGTGGTGGTGCAGCGCTATGCGCGAGGTGATGAGGGCGCCTATCGCCACTGGTATTTTCTCGGTGCTGCGTTGGCCATGTACTGCAACTGGCAGCTGTGCACCCTGGTGGGTGTGCTGTTTGGCCAGGCAATTCCCAATATCGGTGCCTGGGGCCTGGACTTCGCCATGCTGGCGACCTTCATCGGTATCGTTGTGCCGATGCTGCGTAATCAGCCGCAGGTTGCGGCGGCGCTGGTCGCGGCTGGCGTCGCCTTGGCGTGCCATGCACTGCCCTACAAACTCGGGTTGATGGCCGCTGCGGCCAGCGGCATCGTGGTCGGCGTATGGCTGGAGCGGCGCAGGCCGATGCTGCAGGAGGAGCTGGTCTGATGGATATCTGGTTGCTGATCCTGGGCATGCTGGCGATTACCTTCGCTACCCGCTACAGCCTGTTCGCCTTTCCCGATTTACGTTTCCCGCCCCTGATTCGCCAAGGGCTGCATTACGTGCCGACGGCGGTGCTGACGGCCATCGTGGTGCCCGGCATGTTGTTACCCGATGGGCAGCACTGGGCGCTGAGCTGGAACAACGCGTACCTGCTGGCTGGATTGGCGGCTATCGGCATTGCCGCTGTCAGCCGTCACCTGCTGGCGACCATCGGTGGTGGTTTGCTGGTGTTCTTCCTGCTGCGTTGGGCGTTCGGGCAGTTGCCGCTTTGAGTGGGTGAAGGGGGTAACGGGAGCCGAGAAGTAAGTACGGGGTACCGGTGGACAAGTGTCGCGTTGTCCACCCTACGAGACTTGTTGGTGTCGTGGTGGTCAACGAGGATAACGGCGGCTTTGCGTAGGGTGCGCCATGCGCACCAGGCCAGCACCGCGGTATTCCTGGCGCGCAGTTGGAAACCGCTACACCAACGTGCTGACCTTCAGCTCGCGCTGGCTCAGGCGCAGGTATTGCTCGTTGGCCTTGAGCAGCAGTGCCTGATCATCGACGCTCAGGTCCTCGTGCTCGCGCCCCTCGGCCTGGCTGCGGTACAGACTCTCGCCGGGCCGGCGCCGCAGGCACTGATAGCGTTGCTGGCGCGATTCCACCTTGAGGCTGAGCATGTCGACGTAGGCGACATGCATATCGTCGCTCTGCCCGGTCTCCAGGGCGCTGCGTTGCAGTGCCGGGGTATGGGTGAAGGGCGAGGCCGACAACATCACGTGCTGACACTGTTCCAGGTCCGGGCGATGCTCGCCGTTGAGTAGCCAGCGACCGCGCAGATCACGTTGCAGGCAGACGCTGCGCTGACCGTGGTTGTCGACCTTCAGCCAGAGGCGGCGGAAGCGCCAGCGCGTATCGCAATCGATCAGGTAATTGGCAACGAGGCTGTTGCCCTTGATGACCTGCATGAGATGGCTGGTCGCGTGGATGCCATTGTCATCCTGACTCAGGCGTAGGGTTTCCACACCAGTGTTATGCCAGGGTTTCCATACCAGGGTCTGCTGCATCGAACGACTCCATGCCGAACGCGAAACAGGAGGGAGGGGCGGCTGCGCGCAGAACACATTCCCTCGTGTTCCTTGATTTGTTATGGCACGCAGCATAAAGCGATAGCAATGTGATGTCTGTCAGCTTTTGCCGACAATTGCGCAGGTTTTTGCGCTACAGGTTCAGGCTTTCTGGCTGAGCGGTTGCCGCTCGAACTTCACGCCTTCCAGGCCGTGTTCCATAAGCGCACGAATGTTGCCGTGGTCAGTGCCTTGTGGCGTGGCAAGCACGCTGCGGTAGTGTTCGCCGAAGGCGCGTAGCGCTTCTTCATCGCTAAAACCTTCCAGCAGGGCCAAGCCAAGCGTCTTGCAGGAGCCTTCGTTCTGCCCGGCGGCGTTTTCCACCTCGCCATTGCGAAAGGCGCTGGGCTGATAGTCGTAGTGCTCGGCGACGAAGGCCAGGGTTTCGCTGAAGGCAAAATCGTCCTGCTGCAGGCGGCTGCGCAGAGCGCTGAGTGCGGTCATCAGTGTTTTCCTTTTTCGAATGCGGCCTTCTGCTCGGCCGATGCTTCTTTCTGGTACTTGGCTTTCCAGTCGGCGTACGGCATGCCGTAGACCGTCTCGCGGGCCTGATCGGTGTCGACCTCGACGCCCATATCATCGGCAGCGGCCTTGTACCATTTGGACAGGCAATTGCGGCAGAAGCCGGCCAGGTTCATCAGGTCGATGTTCTGCACGTCAGGGCGAGTGCGCAGGTGTTGCACCAGGGCGCGAAAGGTTGCGGCTTCCAGTTCCAGACGTTCTTGCTCGGTCATGGTGGGCTCTCCGGTGGTAGATGGCGGCGATGATAAGAGCCACGCCGGAGAGCGGCAAGCCGCTGTCAGCGATGGCTGGCGAGGGTGATGGACACCGATTCGGCGAAGCGCAGGGCGTGGGGTTTGTCCACTTCCACTTCGGCGTAGCGTACGGCCTGGTGGGTCATGACCAGATCGAGGATCTCCTGGGTCAGGCGTTCGAGCAGGGCGAAACGGTTGCCTTCGACGTGGGCGATGATGGCCTTGGTGATGGTGCGGTAGTTCAGTGCATGGTCGATGTCGTTGACTTCCACGGCATCGACAGCCGGGTAGAGAATGGTCAGGTTGATCAACACGTCCTGCTTGTTGTTGATCTCTTCTTCCTTGATGCCGATGTAGGTGCGCAGGCGCAGGTCCTTGACGCGGATGCGCGCCATTCCGGGTTCCAGTCGCGGCATTAGTTGCTCCGTCCGATCAATTGCAGGAATTCGTGACGAGTGTTGCAGGACTCGCGGAATGCGCCAAGCATTACCGAGCTGCTCATCACCGAGTTCTGCTTCTCCACGCCGCGCATCATCATGCACATGTGTTTGGCCTCGATCACCACGGCTACGCCTGCGGCGTTGGTTACCCGCTGTATGGCATCGGCGATCTGCTTGGTTAGGTTTTCCTGAATCTGCAGGCGCCGCGCATACATGTCGACGATGCGCGCCACCTTGGACAGGCCCAGCACCTTGCCGGTAGGGATGTAGGCCACATGCGCCTTGCCGATGAAGGGCAGCAGGTGGTGTTCGCACAGCGAGTACAGCTCGATGTCCTTGACGATCACCATCTCGTCGTTGTCCGACTCGAACAGCGCGCCATTGACGATTTCTTCCAGGGATTGCTGATAACCATGGCAAAGGTACTGCATGGCCTTGGCGGCGCGCTTGGGCGTGTCGAGCAGGCCTTCGCGTTCGGGGTTCTCGCCGAGACCCTTGAGAATCTCGCGGTAGTGCTGGGAAAGGGGTTCGCTCATGGCAGTGTCCTGAGTGGGCGCCTCACTTGAGGTGGCGGCCACCGTTGAGGGTAAGGGTGGTTCCGGTCAGGTAGGGGTTGTCGAGCAGGTGGCGCAGGCTCTGGTAGAAGGCCTGTGGCCCGGGTTCGATGCCCAGTGCCGATTTCGCCAGGGCCTTGGTGCGATAGGCATCGTCATCGTCTTGGTTGAACATCAGCAGTGCCGGGGCGATACCGTTGACCTTAATGCGTGGCGCCAGACGCGCGGCGAACGACAGGGTCAGGCTCTCCAGCCCGGCCTTGCTGGCGCAGTAAGCCGGGCGATTGGCGCTGCCCTTGCGCACCACATCATCACTGACGTGAACGATATCGGCCTGCTCGGAGCGCAGCAGCAACTCGCTGCAATGCAGGTTGATCAGGTAGGGCGCCAGCATGTGTACGTTGAACAGTTGGCGGAAGGCTTCGGCTTCTGTACCAGGCGACTCGGTCAGCCATTGCGACGCGTTGTGCACGATGGCGCGAAGCCCCGGGCACTGTGTCTTGAGCGTTGCGATGAAGGCGAGAATGCCGACTTCGTCACTGAAATCGGCCTGGATCGCCAGCGCTCCTTGCTCGCGTAGCCGCGCGATGCTGTCGCGTTCCTGACGATAGCTGATGACCACTGGCTGACCTTCTTCGAGTAAGCGCTCGGCGCAGTAAAGGCCGACGCGTTGACCAGCACCGGTGATCAGAATGGGAAGAGAGGCAGCGCTCATGTGTGGCTCACACGAAAGGGACGAAGGCTTGGCTGTACCGCCCTTGGGTACCTGACCAATGGCAGGCGGTACTCACCAAGCCAGAGTCAAAGCTATACCAGAGATAGTGGTTGTACAACCATGCTGAGTATGTGGTTTTAGAAAGTGATCCCATCGGATTGCCTATTTTGCTGACTTTTAAGACTTTTCCATTAGGGAGTGATGAGATTTATTTTGTACTTTATTTGTACGATTTGGTCGTTTTGTATAGGTATTGGTGGTGTGTGCGCGCACAGAGAAACCGGCCAGCGCAAGGCTGGCCAGTGATTGAAATGGCTGGGATCAGGATTTGCCGGCGCTGACGGCGCGTCTGCTCGGGCTTGCCGAGTGCGTACCTTGTAGCCAGGGTTCGAGCAGGCGAGTCGAGAGCGGAATGAACAGATAGGTCATCAGCGGCGTCAGGGCCAGTGTCGACAGCAGGATGCGAGTCACCAGTGACAGATCTGCCAGCCAGGGGCCGAATAGCAGGTTGAAGGCCAGAGAGACCGGAAAGAAGGCCAGCCAGATGGCCACGCTCTGTTTCCAGCGCGGGGGCTGGCGATGGCTGTTGCCGAACCAGGCGTCGAGGCCGACGGCACGTTTCTCGTGGGGTTGGGCGAACAGGCCGGCACCGCGAGCCAGCCAGGCCTGACGCGAGGCCGAGTGTTCCCAGGAGGCCATGGTCTGCTCGTCGCTGAAGCGGAACACGATCTGGAATTCGTCATCACCAGCGGGTGGTGCGAGCACGCCGGAACCAAGATAGCCGGGGAAGTCCGTAGCCAGATGTTCGCCTTCACGCAGCCAGGCGATGAAGTCGTGATAACGACCATTGGCGACGCGGCGCGCCACCATGAGGGTAACAGGGGACATTGTGTATCTCCTCGAATGTTGCCACAGCCGGGTAGGGCCTCAGGCGCTATCGAGCACGGGGTGCTGTGCTCGATGAAAAATACAGCAAGGATTATTCCGTTTTTGCACGAATTTGCCTGCCCCCGGAATCATGGGGCTACGCCTGACTCGCGCGACTTAGCGGGTGCTTCGGTTGCACCATGGCGGGGCAGTCTCCTTCGAATATGAACGCAGGGCTGGCACTCGTTTTCGCACTCCTTGATCTGCAACGATGCTCAGCCAAGCCCGGATGAAATCCGGAAAGATCGGGCGGCATACCAAACCGCCCCGGATTTCATCCGGGCTACAGAGCTGCTCCGGTGCTGCCCGATTAGCCCGCTTGGAGCTCGTTACTAATCAGGTCGCGCTTTGATGCACTCACCTCACCGACCGGGTTGTGCGCGACTTGGTGTTGTACATGCTTTGCACAATGTCAGTCTGGTATTGCTGAGTTACAATGCCTGCCTACAAATTGCTGCGATGCCCGAAGCCATGTCAGAACTCGCCGGTGTCACATCACTTGCGTCCAATGCGCTGAAGCAGGAAGAGCTGTTCCCCATTCGCGAAGTATCGCGCCTGACCGGCGTCAACCCGGTCACTCTGCGCGCCTGGGAGCGGCGTTATGGTCTGATCCAGCCGACTCGTACCGACAGCGGGCACCGTCTTTACTCTCAGGCCGATATCGATGCCGTGCGCAGCATCCTCGCCTGGATCGAGCGAGGCGTAGCGGTCAGCAAGGTCGGCTCGATACTGGCCAAGAGCGCCACCAGTCGCAGCGCGCCGACTCCCGCTTATGACGAGGTCAGTAGCGACGACTGGAGCCAGTGGCAGGCGCAGTTGCGCAGCGCCCTGCAACACTTCGATGAGTCTCGCGTTGAGCGCCTGTACGGCCAGATCTTCTCCTGTTACCCATTACCCGTGGTGTTTCAGGGCATTCTGATGCCCCTGTGGCAGGAGCTGTTGCTGCGTCAGGACGATGTGGGGCAGCGCAGCGAGTGGCTGATGCTCGATGCCTTTCTGCGCGGTCGCTGCTGGCAGCGTTTGCAACTGGGGCGTGACGAATCGCGGCAGCGAGTACTGCTGTCTGCGCTGCCTAATCATTGTCGGGAATTGGAGTTGCTGGTCGCGGCGCTGCTGCTCGGCAGTCACGATATCGATGTAACGGTGATGGGGCCGGGCACGCCGATTACCGATCTGGCGCTGGTCTGTGAGCGAATGCAACCGCAGGCACTGGTGATTTTCAGCAATCAGCCACCAGGCGAGGAGTTTCCGCGACAGCTCACGCGGCTGGCGTTGGGCTTGGAATGCCCGGTAGCGCTGGCGGGTGATAGTGCCGATCTGGCCGAGGAGAGTCTGGCTGGGTCGCCCATTGCCTGTCTGGGTAGCGAAGGGCGACTGATGCAGCGTCGCCTCCAGCAATTTCTCGCCGGTCACCTCGATACCTGATCGATGGTATTTCCGCTGTGTCAGCCGATGGCTTCGGCTTGCCGCTGGCGTTCACTGTGCTGTTCGAAGAGATACTGCCGGAGCATCTGCTCGTCCTCTGCGTGCAGTGGCTGCAGGCTGTAGGCGTAGTGCTTGCGGTCGACACGCCGGGCCAGGCGTGCGCGCAACTGAACACGGCGTTCGGCCGACAAGATCAGCTGCAGTAGCTGGTCCTTGGCAGGTGCGCTGGCCTTGCCGCAGCGCACCAGCATGCCGTTATTGGAAAGTTCCACTGCTACCAGCCCGCTGGGCTGTTCATCGCAGTCCAGCAGCACAAGCGGGGTAGGCAGTTCCAGGCGCCAGGGACGTTCGCTTGAGCCCTGCTCGAAGATCAGCGGCGCTCCCAGTTCCAGTCGCGATTCGTTGCTGCCGTCCTGAATGAGGTAGAGCGGAAAGCTCAGATGCTCATGCTCGCTATGGGTGTCGAGACTCAGTTGCTGTGCGCCGCTCACATGGCTGAGCAGTTCACTCAGTTGCTCGCCTATGGCCAGTCGCGAAGCAGCTCCGCGGCTGGGTTTGCGCAGGGGTTTGAACAGGAGTTCTTGGATAAAATCCAACTCGTCCTGGGTCAGTAGCGGAGAGCTTTGCATGGCACGACACTGCAAGGAGGGCAAACTCATCCGACTGTGCCGGCGAAGGATAGTTTTATCCGTTCGTCAGCTTTTCAGGCGCGCCAGCTCCGCCTTGAGCTCAGCCACCTCGCTTTCCAGTTCACGCACCCGTTGTTGGGCTTCCACCTGCTCGGTAACGTCCTTCTGGATGCCGATGTAGTAGGTCAGCTGATCGCCTTCATTGAGCACGGGCGTGATCGACAGCTCGTTCCAGAAGGCGCTGCCGTCCTTGCGATAGTTACGGATGATCTGGCGGCAGGGCTTCTGCGACTTCACCGCTTCGCGAATGGCCTGCAAGCCGATCTGAGCACGGTCGTTACCCTGCAGGAAGCGGCAATCCTGATAGAGGATGTCGTCGACCGGGTAACCGGTCAGGCGCTCGAATGCGGCGTTGGCGTAGATGAGGATGTTGTCATCGCCCTCCTGCTCGGCCACCACGATTCCATCGTTGGAGGCATCGACTACCAGTTGCAGCAGCTTGGCATTGATCATCGGCTCGATTCCGCAAGGATTGTGCACAGCATTCTAAAACATCGGGTCATGCTGTCTACTTGCGGCATAATGCGCGACGTTTTTCCTGTTTCCGGAGTTGTCATGAAAGTCGCTATTGTCTCGGGTTCGGTCTACGGCACGGCAGAGGAGGTCGCCCGCCATGCCGAGCGTCAGCTCAAGGCTGCCGGCCTGGAGGCCTGGTACAAGGCGAACATGAGCCTCGATGAGTTACTGGCTTTTGCCCCTGACGCATTGCTTGCCGTTACCTCTACCACCGGCATGGGTGAGCTGCCGGACAACCTGCTGCCGCTGTACAGCGAGCTGCGTGATCGCCTGCCAGCCATGAGCGGCAGGCCTGCTGCGGTACTGGCGCTGGGCGACTCCAGTTACGACACCTTTTGCGGTGGCGGTGAGCTGATGCGTGAGCTGTACGCCGAGCTGGGCTTGCGTGAGGTGGTGGAGATGCTTCGTCTGGACTCCAGCGAGACGGTCACCCCCGAGAGTGACGCCGAACCCTGGCTGCAAGCTTTCGCGGCGGCGCTCAAGGCCTGATCTGCGCCATCGGCAGCGCCCATTCGCTTGGCCCATAGCGGCTCCTCCCGGGGCCACTGCGGCGCATGCCCGAGCGAGTCGGGCGGGCCGATAACAGCGGCGAATATCTCCTTATCGCGTCACGGCCGGCCAGCGTCGTGACCCACAAAGCCATCAACCTGGCTGCCAGGGCAACTCCCGCCAGGCAAACGGCTGGCTAGACTGCGGACACCACCGACCAACAAGAACATCGAGGTGACCGCCGTGAATGCTCCGCTGAAACTCCCCGCCGTGAAAAATCAGGTATCCGAAGCCGAATGGCGTACGCGCGTCGACCTCGCTGCCTGCTATCGCCTGATCGCGCTGTATGGCTGGGATGACCTGATCTTCACCCATATCTCGGCCAAGGTGCCGGGCACCGAGGATTTCCTCATCAACCCCTATGGGCTGATGTTTCACGAAATCACTGCCTCGAGCCTGGTCAAGGTCGATCTGGCCGGTAGCAAACTGATGGACAGCCCGTTCGACATCAATCCGGCCGGCTACACCATCCACAGTGCGGTGCATGAGGTGCGCCACGATGTTGGCTGCGTGCTGCACATCCATACGCCGGCGGGTATCGCTGTGTCGGCGCAGAAGCAGGGCCTGTTGCCGCTGTCGCAGCAGTCGCTGTTCGTCCTCGCCAGTCTGGCCTATCACGGTTATGAAGGTGTGGCGCTGAACCATGACGAGAAGGCGCGGCTGCAGGCTGATCTGGGCGACAAAAACTTCATGATCCTGCCCAACCATGGCTTGCTCACCGCCTTCGGCAGCATCGCCGATGCCTTCCTGGGCATGTTCACCCTGCAGCGCGCCTGCGAGATTCAGGTCATGGCGCAGGGTGCTGGCACCGAGCTGATTCATATCCCGCAGCAGATTCTCGACGGGGCCCGGGCAATGATCGCCGGAGTGATGAAGACGCAGCAGGGTATGGGTGGTGCGCTGCCCTGGCCGGCACTGTTGCGCAAACTGGATCAGCAGATGCCGGGCTACGACCAGTGAGCGAGTTGCCTGGTATCGATCTGGAGCACTGGCAGGCGCAAGGCCGGACGCTAAATTTCGGCGGGCAGTCGATACGCTATTGGCTGGCGGGGGAGTTGGATGCCGAGCCGCTGTTGCTGATCCACGGTTTCCCGACCGCCAGTTGGGACTGGCATCGCCTGTGGGCGCCGCTGGCCCAGCGTTACCGGTTGATAGCCTGCGACATGCTCGGCTTTGGCTACTCGGCCAAGCCGCGTGGCCATGCTTACAGCCTGCTGGAGCAGGCTGACCTGCAGCAGGCATTGCTGGTGCAGGTTGGCGAGCATCGGCCTGTGCATGTGCTGGCGCATGACTATGGTGACAGCGTGGCGCAGGAGCTGATCGCCCGCCATCAGGAGGGGCGTCTGCAGCTGGCCAGCTGCGTGTTCCTCAATGGTGGGATGTTCCCTGAGACGCATCATCCGGTACGCGTGCAGAAGCTGCTGCTCGGGCCCCTAGGGCCGCTGATTGGTCGACTGTTCTCTCGCAGAAAACTGGAGCGAAGCTTCGCCCGGATCTTCGGTCCGCACACCCAGGCGAGCGCCGCCGAGCTGGATGCACTGTGGCAGTTGATCGAGTACAACAATGGCCCGGCTGTGATGCATCGTCTGATTCGCTACATGCCTGAACGGCGTGAGCAGCGTCAACGCTGGGTCGCGGCAATGCAGGCGACGAGTGTGCCAATGAGAGTCATCGACGGCGCCTTCGACCCCATCTCCGGGGCGCACATGGTTGCGCGCTACCGGGAACTGATCGCCCATGCCGACAGCGTTCTGCTCGACGGCATTGGCCACTATCCGCAACTCGAAGCGCCGGCCGCGGTGCTCGAGCATTATTTACAGTTTCGCGCCGTAGGGAGCCCACATGCGTAGACGCACCTTCCTGCAAGGCGCCGCGGTAACCTCGGTTGCTGTGCTCGGCGCGGGGTACTGGGCATTACCTGTTGCTCCGCGGCCGGCCGTGGTCAGCCTGGATGGCGCTCGTCAGGTTCTGGATGCGCTGCATGGCAAGACCTTGCTCAGCATTCGGGGCTGGAGTCCGGGCGAAGTGTTCAACCACTGTGCGCAGAGCATCGAGTATTCCATGGACGGTTATCCCGAGCTCAAGCCCGCCTGGTTTCGGCACAGCATCGGGCCTGCCGCTTTCGCAGTGTTCAGCGCGCGCGGCGCGATGCGCCATCCGCTGCACGAAGCCATTCCCGGTGCGGCCATGCTCACTGAGCCGGCGACCACGGCGCTCGCCCTGCAGCGCTTGCAAGCGGCGTTTGAGCGTTTCGCCAGTCATCGCGGGGAGCTGCGACCGCACTTCGCTTATGGTGTGCTGGACCACGGCGAATACGCTCAAGCGCATGTGTTGCATCTATACGACCATCTGAGCCTGATCCGTCAGGCCTGAGCGCCAGGGCAGGCTGGTGCTCAGCTTCTGCGACGTTAATTTTTATCGAACCTCGGGCATGGGGGGCACTCATTAACTGTGTCACCCACAGAAAAAGTCGAGGTCAATCATGAACAAGACACTATCTGCGTTGCTGCTTGGAGGGTTGCTCAGCACCCTGACGTTGCCGGCACTGGCCAACTCTGACACTGACTCCGGTAGCCCGATGCCTGGGCCCACCACGCCGACCACACCAGGGGAGCCGGTACCGGGCCCGCAGGACGATGACGACGATCCGCAAACGCCAGCTGTGCCAACGGCAGGGCCTTCCAAAGACGGCAACCCCGGTAGTGGCGGTGGTTCCGGCGCAGGCACCGGCTCTGGTAACGGAAACGGTAGCGATGGCAATGGTTCGGGATCTGGCTCTGGTTCCGGGTCGGGCTCCGGCTCGGGTAATTAACGGCGCATAAGGTCGTATTATCGACAGTCATTCAGCGGCCCTGTGCGCCTTGTGAAGCGTGTGGGGCTGCCTGACACTCGGGATATTCACAACCTGCCCGAGGAAACCAGCCGATGAGCGACGCCGTTCGTTTCGAAGATCAAGTAGTCATAGTCACCGGCGCAGGTGGCGGTCTTGGCCGTGCCCATGCGCTGCTGTTCGCTCGCCACGGCGCCAAGGTGGTGGTCAATGATCTGGGCGGTAGTACCCATGGTGAAGGGGCCAATGCCTCGGCTGCCGACAAGGTGGTTGAAGAAATTCGCGCCTTCGGTGGTAGCGCGGTGGCCAACCATGACTCGGTCACTGACGGCGACAAGATCGTGCAGACTGCGCTGGATGCCTTCGGCCGTATCGACGTGCTGGTCAACAATGCCGGCATCCTGCGTGACAAGAGCTTCCATAAGATGGATGACGCCGACTGGGACCTGGTCTACAAGGTCCACGTCGAAGGCGCCTACAAGACCACCCGTGCCGCCTGGCCGCACTTGCGCGAGCAGAACTTCGGCCGCGTGATCTTCACTTCGTCCACCTCGGGCATCTACGGCAACTTCGGTCAGAGCAACTACGGCATGGCCAAACTCGGCCTCTATGGGCTGACCCGCACCCTGGCCATCGAAGGGCGCAAGAACAACATCCTGATCAACGCCATCGCACCGACCGGTGCCACGCGCATGACCGAAGGGCTGATCCCGCCGCAGGTGTTTGAGCAGCTGGGGCCCGAGTTGGTCAGCCCATTGGTGGTCTACCTCGGCAGCACTGCCTGTCAGGACACCGGCGGTCTCTACGAAGTGGGCGGCGGCTGGGTCGGTAAGGTGCGCTGGGAACGTAGCCTGGGCGTTGGTTTCGACCCCAGGTCCGGCTTCAGCCCTGACGACGTTGCCGCGCAGTGGCAGCGCATCTGCGATTTCGAAGGGGCTGCTCATCCGGCGGACAACGTTGAGGCGCTCAAGGAGATGATGGCGAACCTGCAGAAGTACGCACTCTGAAGTGATATCCACACGTACACAGGGCCGACAGTGATGTCGGCCTTTTTCGTTACTGTGGCGACGCTCGTCAGGCAGCAAACGCTGATGGCCGCACTTTCGTCGGGGGCGGCATGTGTGCGACGAGGGCTAATCTGAGCGCATGACCATTAGAAGGAATCACCGATGCGCTGTGTGCTGTCGTTGCTGCTCATCGTCCTGCTGGCAGCTTGCTCCACGCCGGGGGCTTTCTTCGGTGCTGTCGAGGGAAAAGCATTCGAACCCCATACGCTCAGCGATGAAAACAATGCGCTGGTTTACCTCTATCGTCCGCGCAACGACTGGGCCGATCAGGAGCTTGAGGCTCCGGGGCTGTTTCTCGACAACCAGTTGATCGGCAGCCTGCCGAGCAATGGCTACCTGGCCTTCGAGTTCGAGGCGGCCAACTACAAGCTGGAGATGCGCCGGCCGCTGGCGGGTAGCTTCTGGACGCTATTGGCCGACGGCCCACTGGATTTCACCTTGATTTCCAGCTTTACCCTGGATGCCGCGGTTGGCGGCACCTACTACCTGCGTTACGACGAGGAAGGCCCGCCGCCGCAGGACGGGGAGCCGCAAAGTAGCGGTGATGGCCCCCTGCAACTGGTGTCGGCGGCATTGGCACAGCGCGAACTGGCAGCAACCCGCCAGATGCAAGCGCTGACCCGCATCGCGGCCAGCAATCAGGACGCGGAGCGGCCACAGCGTGGTTTCTGGCGATCGATTGGTGAAGCGCTGGACAAGGTAGGTATTTGATCGCGTTGGGAGTAGTAACCGGTTGTTACCTGTCGGAAGCTTTAGGGGCGAATAATGGTTTCGTTCCACCTACCTTCAGGAGACGATCATGGCTGCCAAGAAAATTCTCATGCTGGTCGGCGACTATGCCGAGGACTACGAAACCATGGTGCCGTTCCAGGCGCTGCAGATGGTTGGCCACACAGTGCATGCGGTGTGTCCGGGCAAAGTCGCCGGGCAGACGGTGCGCACCGCCATTCATGATTTCGAGGGCGATCAGACTTACAGCGAGAAGCCTGGGCACAACTTCGCTCTCAATCATGACTTCGACAAGGTAAAGGCCGATGATTACGACGCGCTGCTGGTGCCAGGTGGCCGCGCGCCCGAATACCTGCGCCTGAACGCCGATGTCATCGCCCTGGTCAAGGCGTTCGCCGTAGCCGACAAACCCATCGCCGCCGTTTGTCATGGTGCGCAGTTGCTGGCGGCGGCCGGCATGCTGGAGGGACGGGAATGCAGCGCCTATCCTGCTTGTGCACCTGAAGTGGCACTGGCCGGTGGCACCTATGTGGACATTCCGGTTGATCAGGCCCATGTGCAGGGCAAGCTGGTCACCGCGCCGGCCTGGCCCGCGCATCCAGCCTGGCTGGCGGCGTTTCTCAAGGTGCTCGGTACGGAAATTCGCCTGTAATCGACAGTTGGATGTGATCCGGGGCGCACATAGGGCTGCGCCACCGGCTTGCATCCGGGCTGCGCACCACGGTGCAACACCCATCTTTCAGGAGCAGCGCTGATGTGCGAACTCTATGTAAAAGCCGACCCCATCCTTTACGAGTCGCGCTCACGCTCGCTGCGCATTCGTGGTGTGGTGACCACGTTGCGTCTGGAGAACCAGTTCTGGGATATCTTGCGCGAGATCGCCGAAGTGGATGGCATGACCACCAATCAGCTCATCAGCAAACTCTATGAAGAGGTCATGGACCTGCGCGGTGAAGTGGTCAACTTCGCTTCTTTCCTGCGCGTCAGCTGCACCCGCTACCTGGCTCAGAAGGCCGGGCGTCAGGTGCCGCTGCGGGTCGTGAATACCGGCGCCTGAATCACTGATACATCCAGAAATTCGGATGTTGCTCCACTTGGGGTTCGGCTGGTTGCTGGATAGGACGGGGCTGCTGGAAGAAACGCTTGATCAGGCTCATGGATTTGGCTCCTGTGTGATGTGACGAACAGGTGGCCATGATCGGCGTGGCACCGTCATTGATGAACTGGATTGTATCTATCCTGCTGATTGGCAATGGCTATTCATGCCTGGCATGGTGTTCAGGTACCGCGCCTTGGCAGATAGACACTGACCTGCAGACCGCCGAGTTTCGAATCTTCCAGGTTGATGCTGCCCTGGTGCAGCTCCACCACGCGCTGGACGATGGACAAACCAAGCCCGGCGCCCTGACCCTCGCCGACACGGAAGAAGCGTTCGAACAGGCGCTCGCGCAGTTCCGCCGGCACGCCGGGACCACTGTCCTGTACCTGCAGCACCACTGCCTGCGCCGAGGCCAGCAGTTGGACCTGGATGCTGCCGCCGATCGGTGTGTACTGCACCGCGTTGCTCACCAGATTCTGCAACAGAATGCCCAGGCTGGGCGCGTCGGCGATAAGTTCGTAATCGCCGCCTTCGTCTGCCTCCAGTACCAGCTCCTGCTGACGGTTCAAGGCCAACGGAATGAGCTCGGCGAGTTCGTCGCGCAGAAATGTAAGCAGGTTGAGCTCACCCATGCTCAGGCGCACGCTGTTGGGGTCCAGGCGTGCCAGCGTCAGGAGTTGGGCGACCACCCGAGTGGCGCGATCGACGCCGCCACCCAGCTGGCGTAAGGCTTCGTCACGATCATTGCTATCTGCCGCTTCCAGGGCGTTCTGCGCGTGGATACGCAGCACCGCCAGCGGCGTGCGCAGTTCGTGAGCAGCGTCGGCGATAAAGCGTTTTTCCTGATCGAGCAGCTGGTTGACCTGTAGCAGCAGGCGGTTGAGCGCAGCAGCCATCGGCTCAAGCTCATTGGGCAGCGGTGGAAAGACCAGTGGCGAGAGGTTGTCCGGTGCACGTCGGCGAATGGCGTCGGCCATACGCTGCAGCGGGCTCAGGCCCCAGCCGACTGCCAGCCACAGCAGCAGCCCGACCAGCGGCAGGCCGATCAGCAGCGGTTGCAGGCTGCGCTGGGCAATCTTGTCGATCAGCTCGCCGCGCACATCCTCGCGCTCGCCGGCCAGTACCCAGTGGTTGTCGCGGCTGTCATGCAGGACGAACACGCGCCAGCGATGCTCGCCGGTGTTCAGGGTGTGATAGCCGATCAGGTAACGCGCCAGCTGCGCCAGGCGCTCGCGCATCGGTTGCTGGTCATTGGGCAGGGCCAGGCCGAGTTGCTCGATCATGTCGTTGAGCAGGCCGGGCGGTGCACTGGCGGACTGAAACAGAAGCTCGCCGTCGTCGTCGAGCATCTGGAAGGCCAGTTTGCCCTCGTATTCGTGGCCGAACAGGTTGTCCGGGTTGCGCGCGCTTTGCAGCAGCAGGGCCTCGTCGAGCACCGCCTGCATTTCGCGGCGGCCGCTTTCATCGAGGTCATGGCGCACCAGGCCCATCAGCAAGCGCGCGGTCTGCGACAGCTGGGCATCGAACAGCTCACGCACCTCATGTACGGAGTCGTTGTAGATCTTGTGGCTGATCAGGCCGAAGCTGGCAGCCAGCATCAGTAGCAACAGAACCAGCAGGCGGGTGCGGATGGAGCCGAGGGTTTTCAACAACCTCATTTGTCCACCAGATAGCCGACGCCGCGTACCGTGCGGATCAGCTCCGGGAAGAACTTCTTGCGCAGGTGGTGCACATGCACTTCCAGAGCGTTGCTTTCCACTTCCTCATCCCAGCCGTACAGCGCTTGCTGCAGCTTGTCGCGAGTCAGTACGCGACCGGGCTGAATCAGCAGTTCGTGCAGCAGGAGGAACTCCTTGCGCGGCAGATTCACGCTCTGGCCCTGGTACTCGACCATCTGGCTGGCGGGGTCGAGGCGCACACCGCGATATTCCAGCGCTGGCTGTGGGCGCTGGAAGCTGCGCCGCAGCAGGGCACGCAGACGCGCCTTGAGTTCGGCAACGTCGAAGGGTTTGACCAGATAGTCGTCGGCACCGGCATCGAGTCCGGCGATGCGGTCGCTGGTGGCGTCGCGTGCCGTGAGCACCAGCACGGGCACCGGGTTGGCCGCGGCGCGCAGGTGCTTGAGCACCTGCAGGCCGTCCATGCGCGGCAGGCCAAGGTCGAGGACGACCAGCTCGAAGCTTTCGTGGCTCAGGGCATGCAGGGCGCTGGCGCCGTCCTGCAGCCAGTCCACGGTGTAGCCCTCAGGTTTCAGCGCGGTACGAATGCCTTCGCCCAGGGCCGGGTCGTCTTCGACGAGAAGAATGCGCATGGCAGCTCCTGCAAGTGGGTTACTTGAGTTTACTCTCGACTTGCAGCAAAAGCGCCCGAGCTTCGGCACGACGGCCCTTGTCGGCCAGTTCGCGGCCGGGGCGGTCTGCGGCGGCCAGGGATTTTTCCAGCGCCGCACGGGCCTCTTCGTAACGTTTCTTGCGCTGCAGGTAGTCGCCGTAGAAGTAGTTCGGGTCGATGCCGTCCGGATTGATGGCCAGCGCCTGCTTGAGCAGCTTCTCGGCTTCATCATCATCACCGAAGCCAAGCGGCCAGCCAGGAACTTGGTAATAGAGGCTGCCGAGGCTGGTGTAGGCCGAACCGGCCAATGCTTGCGGGTCGATGGCCAGCGCTTGTTCCAGGCTGGATTTGGCTTCCTTTACCAGGCCGAGGGCGCCAAGCCCGCCCTTGGCGCCAGCCTGGGTGCTGAGGATGATGCCGCGCCAGATCAGCAGTTCGGGCGCATCGGGTTCGCTGGTCAGGGCTGCATCGGCCTGAGTGACCAGTTTGCCGAAGGCCTCTTCGCGTTGTTTTTCCGGGGTCTGGTAGTTGATTTCGGCCCAGCGCGTCTGCAACTGGTGCAGCTGCGCCTGGCCGTTGTCGCTGAGGGCGAAGGCGGGCAGGCTGGCGAAGCCGAGCGCGGCGATGAGCAGGGTACGAAGCGGTTGCATGGCAGAAGTCCTCAGTGCTTGTGACGGGCAAAGCGTTGGATGATCGGCAGTTGCTTGCGCAGGGCCTGGTCGACCACGCGCGGCAGCAGGCCGTTGAGGCGCACGAACAGGCGCTCCGGCCAGCCCAGGTAACGTTCTTCCTGCTCGCGGCGTATGGCCTGCAGCAGCTCGTCGGCGACCTGCTGCGGATCGTCCATGGCCACCCCCAGTTCGTCGTTCATGGCCACCACGCTCGGCACGTTCATCGCCGTGCGGGTGGCGCGCGGAGCGAAGTACAGGACGCCGACGTTGGTGTCGGCCAGCTCGCGGCGCAGCGCCTCGGAGAAGCCGCGAATGGCGAACTTGCTCGCGCAGTAGGCGGCGAAACCGGGGTAGCCGATGGTGCCGAAGGTGGAGCCGAGGTTGATCAGCAGGGCGCGGCGTTGCGCGCGCAGGATCGGCAGCAGGCGCTGGGTCAGCTGCAGCGTCGCGGTGACGTTGAGGCCGATCAGCTCGGCCAGTTCCTGTTCGTTCTGCTGTTCGAGCAGGGCGAAGCGGTTGACCCCGGCGGCGTTGATCAGGCAGTTGAGGCCGCCGAAGTTCTGCGCCGCGGCCACCAGCGTATCGCGTCCGGCGTGGCTGCTGATGTCGGCCTGCACCAGCTGGATCTGCTGCGGATAGCGCTGGGCCAGCCCTTGCAGCGGCTCCAGGCGGCGCCCGGCGAGCAGCAGGTGGGCGCCTTCGCTGGCCAGACGCTCGGCCAGGGCCAGGCCGATGCCACCACTGGCACCGGTGAGCAGGGCACGGCAGTCGGTGGGTTGCATGGGCTTACTCCTCGGCGCTCAGCGGCAGGCTGCGGAAAATGTCGCCATACAGCCGATAGACCACCTTGGCGGTGTGCACCACCGCGGCCTTGTCGTCATCGTTGTCGAGGCGGTTCATCAGTTTCTTGAACAACTCGATGTGCTCCAGATCCAGGCTGCCGTGGGAGTTGAGGTAGCTGAAGGCCTTGTTCGGCAGTTGCAGCTTGTCCTGGATCATCCCGGCGGCCTGGGTAGCCAGGGCGATGCTGGTGCCTTCGAGCACGTTGACCATGCCGAAGAAGCTCACCGGGTTGTGCCGGGCGATGCGGTCGTAGACGTAGGCCACCATCAGTTCGGTGGGCAGGCGCGGAGTGCCGTGGCGCACGGCTTCCTTGTCCGCACCGCAGGCGGCGATGTCATTCAGTACCCACTCCTGATGGCCGTATTCCTCCTCGATGTACTCGGCGATGGCTTCGCGCAGCCACTCCAGCCGCTCCGGCAGGCGCGCGCCACAGGCCATCAGCAGCGGCACGGTGTGCTTGACGTGGTGGTAGGCCTCGGTGAGGAAGGCGATATAGCTGTGCAGGCTGACCTGGCCGCTGAGGGCCTGGCCGATGATCGGCGCCGACAGCAGGTACTGACGTTCGGCTTCGGTCTGGCTCAGCAGGGTCTGGTAAAAGCTCATGCGTTGACTCCTTCGGCCATGCACGCAGCGATGGCGGACTGGTAATGATTGAACAGGGCGTTGCGGCGCAGACGACCGTTGGCGGTGGCCAGCTCGTTGGCGGCGCTGAAGGGGTGCTCAGCGCGCAGCCAGTGGTGCACGCGGGCGTAATCGGGGAGGTGGCGGTTGACCTCGGCCACCGCCGCTTCCAGCTGGGCGTTGCTGATGCTGGCAGTGCGTGGCACCAGCACGGCGACGTTGCCCGGCAGTGTCTCGCCATGCAGCCAGGCCTGGGCGATTGGCAGTTGCTGGACCAGTTCGGCCTCGACCCATTCCGGGTTGACGTTGCGCCCGTAGGCGGTGATGAACTGATGCTTCTTGCGCCCGTGCAGAACCAGGAAACCGTTTTCGAAGTGGCCCAGATCACCGGTGCCCAGCCACTCGCCGGCGGGCGCCGGTTCGCCGAGGTAGCCGAGCAGGCGCTGGCCCTTGACCAGCACTTCGCCGTCGTCAGCCAGGCGCACCTGCAGATGCCCCAGCGGTTTGCCGGTGGTGCCGATACGGCGCTGCTCCGGCGTGTTCAGGCACACCACCGAGGCGCACTCGGACAGCCCGTAACCCTCGAAAACCGGCAGGCCCATGGCCTCGGCGCGGCGCAGCAACTGCTCGGCCACGCGGCCGCCGCCGACCGCGACAAAGCGCAGCGAGCCCGGCAGCGGCATGCCCATCTCGGCGGCGCTGACCAGCGCCAGCAGCAACTGCGGCAGCAGGATCAGGCTGTGCGGCTGGGCACTGTGCAGCGCCCGGATAAAACGCTGCACATCGAAGCCGCTGGCGCCGCTCAGGCCGATCTGCGCCATCTCCATCAGTTCGACGCGGGCGCCGGCCAAAAGCGGCGCATAGACCCCGGCGATATTCTCCAGCAGGGTGGCCAGCGGCAGGCAGCACAGGTGGCGTTCTACCTGGCGGCTGGCGCTGGCCTGCAGCAGGCTCTCGGCCACGGCCAGCTGGCTGGCCAGATCCAGGCACACGCCCTTGGGCTGGCCGGTGGTGCCGGAGGTGTAGGTGATCTTGCAGGTGCCGGTGTGCAAGGTGGCCGGGTTGGCCACGCTGCGCCGGTGCAGGCCCGGGGCGACGCTGACAAAGCCTTCGGCGCCCTGGCCGATCAGGCAGTCGATGCCGGCGCTGTCGAGCACATGGCGCTGCTGCACGGCGGAGAAGAAGCCCGGCACCGGTACGCAGACCAGCCCGGCCTGCAGCACGGCGAGATCCCATAGCACCCAGTCGATGCCGTTATCCAGCGCCAGCGCCACACGCTCGGCGCCCAGTTCGCGTAATTGCTGGCTGCGTGCGGTGACGGCGTCGAGCAGGCCGTCGTAAGTCAGTTCGCGGCCGCCTTCGGCCAGCGCGGCGCGTTCGCCGAAAGCCGCCAGACGACTGAACAGGGTTTCAGCTGCAGGCCACATGGGGCATCTCCTCGGAAGCATAAAGGGCCTGATGGCCCAGGCGCGGATAGGCGCCCAGTTGCAGCAGGCGCTGATGGCCGCCGTAGATATCTCCGGCCATCACCATCGGCGTGCAGGCGTAGTAGCTGCCCCAGTCGGCCAGCTCCTCGCCCATGCGCTGCGGATCGGCAAGCCCCAGGGCGATGGGGCTCAGGCCCAGGCGCTGGAAACTGTTGAGCAGGGTCGGCGTGCCGGTGAAGGTGACCCAGCGAAAACCCAGCGCCACCAGCAGATCGGTCAGCGCGACGATCAGCAGACGCGCCGCGCCGGGGCTGACGGCCGCGAGGTTGCCGACTTCGACGATCTCGTTGCGCGCAGGCGCTGCGCCGCTCTGGCGGTCAGCGATGGCCTGCTCCACCGGCGCGTCGAGGTAGCGCTCGAGAAACATCGCCTCGGGATTGCCGCAGCGCAGGCCGACCGCACCGAGCACCTGCCCGGCGGTGGTTTCCAGGCCGAACAGGCACGGCATGAAGTGACGGATGCGCGCGCCGTACTGCGTGGCAAAACGCTGGCTGATGAACTGCTCCAGCTCCGCACGGCGCGGGCTGTCGCTGGCGGCCAGATGCAGCTCGTAACGCTCGTCGCGGCCAATCATGGCCACGGCTCGATCTTGATGCGCCCAGGGTAGTTCCATGGTGGAACCTCGCTAATGAACCTGGGGCCGATTGTTGGGGGGCAGGCTTAACGCTGTATTAAGTAATGCAAGGTTGGCGCAAGGACGGGACAAAAACTTTCGGCAAGGCGGCGGTAAGGGCTGCAGACAAAAAAACGCCGGCCTGCATAAGGCAGGCCGGCGCTGAGAGAAACGCGAGCTGGATCAGGCCATCAGTAGGCGATGCACACCGATTTGCTTTCGGTGAAGCCTTCGATGGCGGCGCGGCCGAACTCGCGGCCGATGCCCGACTGCTTGTAGCCACCGAACGGCATGTTGGGGTCCACCGGCACGTGGTTGTTGACCCATACGGTGCCGGCTTCGATGCGCGGGATCAGGTCCATCACGCGGCCCAGATCGTTGCTCCAGATACTCGCAGTGAGGCCGTAGCGGCTGTCGTTGACCATCGTCAGCGCCTGCTCCAGATCATCGAAGGGCATTACCGACAGCACCGGGCCGAAGATCTCTTCCTGCATGTTGGTCATGTTCTGCTGCAGGTTGCTCAGCACAGTGGGCTGCACGAAGTAGCCGGGCAGATCCGGCTTGCCGCCGCCAGTGGTGAACTGCGCGCCTTCCTGGCGGGCGATGTCCAGGTAGCGCATGACGCTGTCCTGCTGCTTGCGCGAGACCAGGGCGTTGATCTGCGCCTCGGGGTCCATGCCGGCGCCGACCTTGAGGGCGGATACCTGTGCGGTCAGTGCTTCGAGGAAGTCCTTGTGGCGGCTGGCGTGCACATACAAGCGCGAGGCCGCGGCGCAGACCTGGCCCTGGTTGAGCAGGCCGCCGCCGATGGCACCGGCCACGGCTTTTTCGATATCGGCGTCGGCCAGCACCAGCATCGGGTTCTTGCCGCCCAGTTCGAGGGTGAAGCGGGTCATGTTCTGCAGCGCGGCGACGCCGACCTGCTTGCCCACGGCGGTGGAGCCGGTGAACGACACCTTGTTCACCTGCGGGTGAGCGACCAGCGCGGCACCGGCTTCCGAGCCCTTGCCCACCAGCACGTTGAAGATGCCCGCCGGGATGCCGGCCTCGATCGCCAGTTCGGCCAGGCGCAGGGCGGTCAGCGGGGTTTCGTCGGCGGGCTTGATGATGATGCTGTTGCCGCAGGCCAGGGCCGGCATCACCTTCCACAGGGTGATCATCATCGGGAAGTTCCACGGCACGATGCCGGCGATCACCCCGGCGGCCTCGCGGCGGGTGTAGGCATTGAAGCGCGCGCCCGGCGGCACCTGGATCGACACGTCGAGGGTCTGCCCTTCGATCTTGGTCGCCCAGCCGGCCATGTAACGCATGTAGTTGAGCGAGGCGCCCACTTCGACGGCGCGGGCCAGGTGAATCGACTTGCCCTGGTTGAGGGTTTCCAGCTGCGCCAGTTCTTCGCTGTGGGCTTCCACCACATCGGCGAAGCGCAGCAGGGTGCGCTCGCGCTCGGCCGGGGTCAGGCCGCTCCAGACGCCGCTGCTGAAGGCGCGGCGGGAGCTGGCGACGATGGCTTCGACCTGCTCGCTGTCGGCCTGCAGGGTGCGGCTGAGTACTTCGCCAGTGGCCGGGTTGAGAATGTCACGCGGGCTGGACGTGGCGGGCTGGCGTTGCTGGCCATCGATAAAGGACGCGTGGGTACGGTCGGTGAAGGCGGAAACGCTGGGGAGAATCTCAATCAATGCAGTCACGAGCAGCTCCTGAAACGGGGCAGAGAATTTTTTCGCCATGGCGAGCACCTGCCCAGCATAGGGGCGGGGGCTCGCGGCGTCTTGACTGTCACGGCCATAAAACATGACCGAGCAGACTGTGGCGCCGGGGCTGGCCCGGCGTCTTGCCCGCTCAGGCCGCAGCCGTTGCCTGGGTCTTGCTGCGGCTGGCCGGTGCCGCCAGTGCGGCCTTGCCGATCAGCAGGTCGGCGGCTTTCTCGCCGATCATCATTGCCGGGGCGTTGGTGTTGCCGGTGATCAGGCGCGGCATGATCGAGGCATCCGCCACGCGCAGGCCTTCGATACCGTGCACGCGCAGCTGATCGTCGACCACGGCCATGTCGTCGTGGCCCATCTTGCAGGTGCCGACCGGGTGGTAGACGGTGCCCAGGTTGGCGCGGATCCAGGCTTCGATCTCGCTGCGGCTGTTGACGTTCGGGCCCGGCACCAGCTCGCCCTGCAGGTGGCGGGCAAAGCTCTCGGTGGCGGCCAGGCGGCGGATCATGTGGAAGCCTTCGACCAGGGTGTCGAGATCGGCCGGGTGGCTGAGGAAGTTGCCTTCGATCTGCGGCTTGTCATGCGGGTCCGGCGAGTTCAGGCGAATCCGCCCGCGGCTCTGCGGGTGCATCACCGCCACGTGCAGGCTGATGCCGTTGCCGAACGGAATCACCCGGTCGGGCTGATTCTTCAGGGCCGGGGCGACGATCACGCCCAGCTCCGGCGAGCTGGCCTGCGGGTCCAGACGAAGGAAACCACCGGCCTCCACGGTATTGGAGGTCATCGGCCCGCGGCGGCCGAACAGGTACTGGAACGGAGAGCGCAGCAGCGGCAGCAGGCCCTTGCGGCTGAGGCCGAAGCCCAGCTCGGCCGTGCTGCGATACATCAGCACGATGTCCTGGTGATCCTGCAGGTTTTCGCCGACGCCCGGCAGTTCGTGACGCTGAACGATGCCATGGCGTTGCAGTTCGGCGGCCGGGCCGATGCCGGAGAGCAGTAGCAGTTGCGGCGAGTTGATGGTGCCGGCGCTGAGCACCACCTCGCGGCGCGCCTGCAGCTGGCGTACCGCGCCGTTTTGGCTGATTTCGATACCGGTGGCGCGCTTGCCGTCGAGCAGCACGCGCTGGGTCAGGGCGTTGCTGAGGATGGTCAGGTTGCTGCGCTGCAGGATCGGATGGAGGAAGGCGCGCGAGGCGCTGCAGCGTTCACCGTTGATCTGGGTGACATGGAAGGGGCCGATGCCTTCCTGCTGCTCGCCATTGAAGTCGGGGTTGTACGACCAGCCCAGCTCGCGGCCGGCGTCGTAGAACACCTGGTTGACCGCGCTCGGGCTGCGCAGCTCGGCGATGTTCAGCTCGCCGCCCTGACCGTGGTAGGGCGACGGGCCGGGCTCGAAATGTTCCGAGCGGCGGAAGTAGGGCAGCAGTTCGTCATAGCTCCAGCCACGGTTGCCGTCGGCGGCCCACTGATCGTAATCGTTGCGGTCGCCACGGATGTAGATCATCCCGTTGATCGCGCTGGAACCGCCCCAGACCTTGCCGCGCGGGCAGAAGATCGGCTTGTTGGCGGTGCCCGGCTGGGCGCTGAAATTGTGCATCCAGTTCCACTTCGGGTTGGCGATCAGACGGATGATCCCGGCTGGAGTCCGAATGTAGCCAGCGGGCAGCGGGGTACGGTCGCTGGCGCCGGCCTCCACCAGGCACACCGATACCGACGGATCGGCGGACAGCCGGTTCGCCAGGACGCAGCCGGCAGAGCCGGCGCCGACCACGATGTAGTCGAAGGTTTGGTGGGCTGTGGACGTCATGCTGTTTACCTCTGGGTGACGGGTTGTTTGGGCCGCCAGCCGCCAGGCAGCAGCCGGGCGGTGTAGCGGCATGGCAGTGCTACAGGCCGAGCATCGAGCCCATGTCAACGATCAGTTGCAGACCAACGACGAAGCCATCGCTGTTCAGCTCGCGTGCGTCGGGGTTGTAGTAGTTGTCCGGGTTGAAGATGTACTGCACCGAGGGCTCGACGCTGATGTTGCGGCCCAAGGCGATAGTGGCGTTGGTTTCCAGGCTGTAGACATTGCGGCTGCCGTTGCGCGGATCGCCGCCAGCGGCAATCCGGCTCTGCCGCTGGAACTCCAGTTGATGTGCGCTCTGGCGCAGGTAGCGGGCCTTCAGGCTGATCTTGTCCTGCGGCCGGTCGAACGGCGCGAAATAGGCCAGGCCGAGTTCGCCAAACTGGCTGAATGGCTGCTTGTCATCGGCGGCGGCCGACAGCGAACCGAACAGCCCCAGTGCCTGTGGCGAGGAGCGCTGGCCGCCGTCGGCACGCCAGATCAGTTGCTGGAACTTGAAGAACGCTCCGGCCGTGCCGTGCTCGCTGTCGCCGGTCAGTGGGTCGACCTGGTTGGAGGTGTTGTAGTAGGCGTTCAGCTCGTAGTGCGAGCGGTACGGGGTAAGCGACTCGTCCTGCTTGCGCCCGACGCCGAACAGCAGGGTGGTGCCGGCGGCGTCGGTGGTGCTGAAATCGACGCCCTTGCGCTCGTTGAGGTAATCCGCCGGATTGGACTCGAAGGCGCCCAGGTGCAGGTAGGTATCGGCGCTGGTGCGGTACTTGAGGTAGCCGCCCCAGGTGGCGTAGGGCGGTGGCAGCACGCCGGTGGAGGCGTCGACCACCGGGTCGTTGCAGGTGACGATGGCCTCGCAGTTGTAGATCAGGAAGTAGCGACGTGCGTTGGTGCGGCCCAGATGGGTTTCCAGGCGACCGTCGAGCCACTGCTGTTGCCAGGTGAGCAGGCTCAGTTGATTGCTGGTTATGTCGTTATGGATTGGTGCGCCGGCGAAGTAGCTGCCAGCTGCACCCTGCCAGTTTGGGGCGGTGGGTACGCCGGTGCCTTGATCGAGAACGAAGATTGTTTGTTCCAGGTGCAGCGATGCGCCATTGATTCCGGCCATCTTGTTCAGATCGAAATCGGCGCCGAGGAACAGGTCGCCGCTGTTGCCGAAACTGTGTTGTCGGGTGCCAGTGTCGAGGTTCTTCAGCGACAGGCTCCAGAAATGCGCGCGGGCGGTGATGCCCATCTCGGCCAGTTGTTCGCCGAGGGCTGCCAGCGGGCCGCTGCGATCAGAAGTTTCGGCTTGGGCAGTGAGACTGAGCAGGCTGCCGCAGAGCAGCGTGGTGATACGGTTGCAGGTCTTCATCTTTTGCTTACTCGTATTTTTTGTTTTTATTGCTGGTGGGGCTGGCCCGCCATACGTTGGCTCTAGGGGCTCAGGCCCGGCTGGCCTCCAGGTCGCTGTTGGCGCTTGGGCTGCCGCGGCGACGGGCTAGTACCGCCGGTGCTGTTTCACGCAGGAACAGCGAGAACAGCGCCGAGAGCAGGGCGCCTGCACAGGAGATCCACATCACTACTGGCAGGCCGAAACTGTCGGCTGCAAAACCGGCCAGGGTCGGCGAGACGAAACCACCGACCAGTTCACCGATGCCCATGACCAGGCCGATGGCAGTGGCGATGCTGTTGCTCGGCACGGTTTCGGCGGGGATGGTGGCCATGAACAAAGTGAAACAGCCCAGTCCGGTATAGGTCAGCAGCAGCAGAGCGCCGAGACTGTAGGCATCCGGCGCATAGAGCAGCACCAGCGGGCAGCAGGCGGCGATCAGGGAGAACAGCACCAGGGTCGGGCGGCGGCCGATGCGGTCGGAAATCGCAGCAACACCGAAGCCCCAGACCACCCAGGCCACGCCCAGGCAGCTCATCAGGCTGCCCATGGTGCTGGCGCTGAAGCCGCGGCTGTTGACCAGGAACGTCGGGGTGAAGGAAATCAGCACGATGAACCAGGTGACGAAGGTACAACTGATCAGGGTGCACAGAAGAATGTTGCGGTTCTTCAGCAGAGCCAGGCGACTGCCCTTGCTGGCCTGCCCGATACTGGCCACTGGCGCCGGGACACGCTGTGCATCAGGTTTGACGTAGCGCCACAGTAGCCAGGCAATGATCACCCCAGGAATCAGCGAGGCGATGAACGCCTGCCGCCAGCCGAACGCTTCGGCCAGGGCAATTAATACCGGGGGGCCGATAACAGCACCGAGCAGGCCGGCGGCCGAACCGTGCAACAGACCCATGTTCAGACCGCGGCGATGTGGCGAAGAGGCTTCCACCATCAGTGACTGCGAGATCGGCAGAATAGGCCCCTCGGCCAGACCCATGATGGCGCGGAAAATCAGCAGGCTGATGAAACCGCCAACCAGGCCGGAGACCGCTGAGCATACCGAGAACAGCAAGACTGCGACGATCAGCACGGGTTTACGTTTGCCATTACGGTCGGACCAGGCGCCGACCACCACGCCCGACAGCGCCCAGGCCAGAGCCAGTGCGGAAGAGAGCATGCCCAGATGGCTGTTATTCAGCTGCAATTCGTCTTGCAGGAAGGGAAAGAGGAAGGACAGCGCCAGGCGGTCGAAGAAGACGAAGCCGAAGGCGAGGAACAGGACAGCAAGCAGAACGTTTTCATAACTGGCGGAATTGTTTTTAGGCGCCATGTCAGTCTCCAGGCCAGATGGCCGGTCAGAGATGAAAGTGTCAAATGTCAGGTGCGACGCAGGTGTCTACTGTCAGCCGAGATCTAATAGGCTGCTGTAGGCGGACAGATGAGAGGGGGGACGGTAGGGTGTGGATTAATGCAGCGGGCAGAGTCGGGCATGGTGGCCTCTTGTTTTGCTGTTTTTATTGGGTAGCGAGACTCTAGTGCCCGGGGCGATAGCAGGTTTGTGTGCGGCAGACAGGATGTTTGCCCGCTGCGGACATGAGACCTATATCGACTAAAAGAGAATGCCATCGGTCGATTGATGTCGACAAAAATTCATATGTTAATGATATTGTCTGTGTTCCAGGCCACTGCCAGAAACCTGCTGATTTTCAGTCTGATCACAATGTATCTGTGCGCTGCTGTAGCTCCGCCAGGCCAGGCCGAAGGAAAAGAGCACCACTGAGAAATAATAAAAATGTCTACGAACAATCTGCTTGAAACCCGGCGTGCTAGTACCCAGGGGATTCCTCCAGAGCAGCGGTTGGCATTCTGGGAGGATTACAACGCCACCGCGTTGGTCGGTCTGAGATGCTCGTCTTATGCCCAAAGCGGTTTTCTCGCCACTCAGGACAACCTCGTTCTGGAGCGTCTGCGGGTGGCACGCATCGTCGGCAACGAGCATGTGGTCGAGCGCAGCCAGCCGATGATCCGCGAGTGTCCCAGCGAGTCGGTGTTTGTCGCTCTGGTGCAGGGCTGCCAGTCGTTCTTCTATCAGGGCGACAACTGCCAGATGCTGCAGCCGGGCGAGATGCTCATCTATCGCAATGACAAACCCTATCTGTTCGGTTTCACTGGGCCGATGCGCCTGTTCGTCTTCGACATGCCGGAGCAGGATTTCGCCGAGCGCTATCTGCGTGATCTGCGTGGGCCATTGCGCATTGGCGCGGAAAGCCCAGCGCAGCGTCTACTCTGTCGCTCGCTAGGGCAGCGGGTGGACAGTTTTCTCGATCAGCCCGATGGGCAGCAGGCTGGGCGCTTTCGCGAGGAGGCCGGCGACCTGCTGGGGAGTATTATCAGCGACCAGTTCGGCGAGCATCGCAGTAGCGCGTTGAGCGCTTCCTATCTGCTGGCTGCCAAACAGTTCATTAACGAGCACCTGGAGGATGCCGAACTCAGCTGCGAGCAAGTGGCGGCGGCGACCGGGATCTCAATCCGCCACCTGGCGCGCTTGTTCGCACAGGAAGGCAGCACGCCGGCGCGCTATCTGCTGGAGCGCCGTCTGGAGCGTGCCCGTCAGTTGCTCAGTTCGCCGCAGGGCACGCGCCTGGCGATTGCCGAAGTGGCTTACCGTTACGGCTTTTCCAGCCAGGCGCACTTTGCCCGGGTGTTCAAGGCGCGCTTTGCCTACACCCCCAGCGAAGCGCGCAGCGCCGCCGTGCGTCACTGAGTACGGCGTTCAGGCCACCTGCAGCCGCGCCTGCACCGCCTGCTGGGCGGCGCGGGCGCATTCGCCATCCTGCGCCTCGCTGGCGCCGGAAATACCGATCGCACCCAGCGCCTGCTCGCCCAGGCGCAGCGGCTCGCCGCCACCGAACAGGGCCATGCCTGGTTGCAGCGGCAGGCCGTTGCGCACCACCTCCGAGCAGCGCTGCAGGCGCTCCTGCCAGGCACTGGTGGAGAGGTTGAAGCTCAGCGCGGTACGCGCCTTGTTCAGGGCAATATCACGGCTGAGCAGGGCAGCTCCGTCCATATGCGCCATGTGGATCAACTGCCCGCCGGCATCCACCAGGGCGATGCTGATGCGCACCCCGAGGTGCTCGGCGTGCTGCAGGGCAGCCTGCAGGGCGTGCATGGCGAGGGTCAGACTGAGGCTGGGTTGCTGCTGAACGAGCGGATGCATGGCGATTCCTTGAGGTGGGTCGCGGGTGGCTGTAGGGGCTGCGGCTGGCGTTGGAAAAGTCCCGTGGAAAACGCCGGGTAGCCGACCATTATTGCTAATATCGTTAAGCTATTAATTTTTTGGCGCGTTGTCATGCTCAAGCCCCGTCAGTCCCTCACGCTCACCCTGTTGCAGGCACGTGAAGCGTCCATGCGTTTCTTCCGGCCGCTGCTCAATCAGCGCGGCCTGACCGAGCAACAGTGGCGGGTGATCCGCATCCTGCACCAGCAGGGTGAGCTGGAAAGTCATCGTCTGGCGCACCTGGCGTGCATTCTCAAACCGAGCATGTGCGGCGTGCTGGAGCGCCTGGAGCGCGCCGGCATGCTGCAGCGCACGCGCCTGGCCAGTGACCAGCGGCGGGTGCTGGTGCGCCTCAGTGAGCAGGGCGAGCAATGCTTTGCCGAAACCTGTGAGGAGATGGAGCGCAGCTACCGGCGCATCCAGCAGCAGTTGGGCGAGGAGAAGCTGGTGCAACTGGTCGGCCTGCTCCAGGAGCTGCGCACCCTGAGCGCGGCGGACGCATAAAAAAGGCCCCGAAGCGGGGCCAAAGCGTGACAAGCATCAGGGTGTGACGGGCATTACTGGATGCCCAGGCACATGTATTTCTGCTCGATGTAGTCGTCGATGCCGTAGTGCGAGCCTTCGCGGCCGAGGCCGGATTGCTTGATGCCGCCGAAGGGGGCGACCTCGGTCGAGATCAGCCCTTCGTTGACGCCGACCATGCCGTACTCCAGCGCCTCGCTGACGCGCCAGGCGCGGCCCAGATCGCGGGTGTAAACGTAGGAGGCGAGGCCGAACTCGGTGTCGTTGGCCATGGCGATGGCTTCGGCTTCAGTGTCGAAGCGGAAGATCGGCGCCAGCGGGCCGAAGGTTTCATCGCGCGCTACCAGCATCTCGGGGGTGACATCGCCGAGCACGGTCGGCTCGAAGAAGCTGCCGCCGAGCGCGTGCGGCTTGCCGCCGGCGAGCACGCGGGCGCCCTTGCTGACGGCGTCGTCGATGTGTTCCTGCACCTTGGCCACGGCCTTGGCATTGATCAGCGGGCCTTGTTGGGCGCCGTCTTCGCCAGCCGGGGCGACTTTCAGGGCATTCACCGCGGCGACCAGGCGTTTGCTGAATTCCTCGTACACGCTGTTCTGTACCAGCAGACGATTGGTGCACACGCAGGTCTGCCCGCTGTTGCGGAACTTGGAGCCCAGCGCACCCTGCACGGCGGCATCCAGATCGGCGTCGTCGAAGACGATGAACGGCGCGTTGCCGCCCAGCTCCAGCGAGACCTTCTTGATCGTTGTGGCGCATTGCGCCATCAGCAGTTTGCCGATGCCGGTGGAGCCGGTGAAGGACAGCTTCTGCACGTCCGGGTTGCCGGTCAGCTCGGCGCCAATGGCGCGTGCGTCGGTGCCGGGGACGATGTTCAGCACGCCGGCCGGAATGCCGGCGCGTTCGCCAAGCACGGCCAGCGCCAGGGCCGACAGCGGGGTTTCCGATGCCGGCTTGAGCACCACGGTACAGCCGGCCGCCAGCGCCGGGCCGACCTTGCGGGTGATCATGGCGTTGGGGAAGTTCCACGGCGTGATCGCCGCGACCACGCCGATGGCCTGCTTGATCACCACCAGCCGGCGGCCTTGCTTGTCATGCGGGATCACATCGCCGTAGACGCGCTTGGCTTCTTCGGCGAACCACTCGATGAAGCTGGCGCCGTAGGCAATTTCGCCACGGCTTTCGGCCAGCGGTTTGCCCTGTTCCCAACTGAGCAGGCGGGCCAGGTCTTCCTGGTTGGCCATGATCAGGTTGTACCAGTTGCGCAGGATGGCGCTGCGTTCCTTGGCGGTCTTCTCGCGCCAGGCCGGCAGGGCAGCCTTGGCGGCGGCGATGGCGCGGGCGGTTTCGGCCTGGCCGAGGGAGGCGACTTCGGCGATCAGTTCGCCGTTGGCCGGGTTGCTCACGGCGAAGCGGGCCTCGTTGTCAGCCTCGACCCACTGGCCGTCGATATAGGCCTGCTCGCGCAGCAGATTCAGATCGGAGAGTTTCATATCGGTCTCTTGTTTGGCTCAGTAAACGCCGCCGCCACTGCCGGTCGGCAGCGGCGCGTCCTTGAAGGTGGCTGCCAGGGTCTGCAGGCCGCGCATCAGTACGGTGGTGTCGACGCCGACGGCAACGAACCTGGCGCCCAGTTCGATATAGCGGCGTGCCAGTTTCTGGTCGGCGCTGAGGATGCCGGCCGCCTTGCCGGCCTTGCCGATACGCACGATGGCGTCCTCGATGGCCGCCTGCACCTCGGGGTGGCCGGGGTTGCCGCGATGGCCCATGGCGGCGCTGAGGTCGGCCGGGCCGATGAACACGCCGTCGACGCCGTCGACCGCGACGATTTCATCGAGCAGAGCCAGCCCCTCGAGGTTCTCGATCTGCACCAGCAAGCACATCTGCTCGTCCGCTTGCTCGAGGTAGCCGGGGATGCTGTTCCAGCGCGAGGCGCGGGCCAGGGCGCTGCCGACACCACGCACGCCGCTTGGCGGGTAGTGGATGGCGCGCACCAGTTCGCGGGCCTGTGCGGCGCTTTCGACCATGGGCACCAGCAGGGTCTGCGCGCCGATATCGAGAATCTGCTTGATCAGCGCGGTGTCGCCGATGACCGGGCGGATGATCGGTTGCGCGGCGTAGGGCGCAACCGCCTGCAGCTGGCCGAGCAGGCCGCGCAGGTCGTTGGGCGCATGTTCACCGTCGATCAGCAGCCAGTCGAAGCCGGCGTTGGCCGCCAGCTCCGCGCAGTACGGGTCGGCCAGGCCGAGCCACAGGCCGATCTGCGCTTCATCGGACAGCAGGCGTTGCTTGAAGGTGTTGATGGGCATTTGCATGACGGGCTCCTCGCGGGTCAGACGAAGCGGCAGGCGATGCTGCCGAGCATGTCGTAGTCGACGTGGAAGGTGTCACCGGGGCTGGCCGCCACCGGGCGGGTGAAGGAGCCGCCGAGAATGATCTGCCCGGGCTGCAGGGTGACGTCATACGGCGCCAGCTTGTTGGCCAGCCACGCCACGCCCTTGGCCGGGTGGTTGAGCACCGCGGCGGAAACGCCGGACTCTTCGATCACACCGTTGCGGTAGAGCACCGCCGGCACCTTGCGCAGGTCGATCTCGGTCGGCCGCACGGCGCGGCCGCCCATCACCACGCCGGCATTGGCGGCGTTGTCGGAGATGGTGTCGAAGACCTTACGGGTGGCCTTGCTGTGCGGGTCGATCTGCTGGATGCGGGCGTCGATGATCTCCAGTGCCGGGATCACCCACTCGGTGGCGTCGAGCACGTCGAAGATGGTCACGTTGGGGCCTTTCAGCGGCTTGCCGAGGATGAACGCCAGCTCCACTTCCACGCGCGGCACGATAAAGCGCTCGAAGGGAATGTCGCTGCCTTCGTCGAACAGCATGTCGTCGAGCAGGGCGCCGTAGTCCGGTTCGGTGATGTTCGAGGAGACCTGCATGGCGCGCGAGGTCAGACCTATCTTGTGGCCGACCAGCTTGCGGCCGTCCTTGATCTTCTGCGCCACCCAGGCGCGCTGAATGGCGTAGGCGTCTTCGATGGTGATCTCGGGGTAGTCCAGGGAGAACTGGCGGATCTGCTCGCGGGAACGCTCCGCGGCATCGAGGCGGGCAGCCGCCTGCTGGATCAGGGTCGAATCGAGCATGGCAAGAATCTCTTGAAGGTGAGTGCGCGGGAAATCAGACGGTCTTGTTGAACAACGGGTGCAGGGTGCTGTGCTTGCCGTCGTAAACCTGGCCGTGGCTTTCGTCGATCTGCAGGGTGAGGCCGACCGGGCGTTGCTGCTGGGCGTCCGCCAGGTACTCGCGCAGCACGGCGAGCAGGCTGTCGCCGACGCGCTGGTGCACCTCCGGGCTGCGCCCGAGGCCCATGCGCAGGTTGGCGTAGAGGAAGCCGTAGTCACCCTTGCCGTCGGCTACCGCACAGTGTGCGGCCGGGTAGGCCAGCACGCGGGTGCCGCCAGTGGGGAAAACCTGTTTGCCCTGCTCGTCGCGCTGTTCGAGCATGCTGTCGGCCAACGCGCGGCACAGGCCCGGGAGGTCGGCCTGATGTTCCAGTTCGGGGGTGTAGAGCAGCACCAGATGAGGCATGGGAACTCCTGTGAACGGCGCAGCAGGCTGCGCCGTGCATGCGGTTACAGGCGGCTGGTGGACAGCACGCCGGCGGGGTTGGAGGCGCTGGGGGCGGGGATCGCCGAGCCGTCCTGGGGGGTGACCGGGAAGATCGCGTTGATCTGGCCGGTGCCGGAGGCGGCGAAGTATGGCGTGATGACTTCGACGTTGGCGTCGTAGTTCGACCAGCCCAGTGCGCCGAGCAGCTTGGCGGTGTCGTGCATGAAGCCTTCACCGTGGCCCTTGGCGGCGTACTCCGGGAGCATGGCGCAGAAGTCCTGCCACTCGCCGTTCTGCCACATCTCGACGACGCGCTGGTCGAGGGTTTCCAGGAACGGGCTCCAGATCCTGGTGGCGAATTCCGGCGCCTGGCCGTTCTGCGCGAAGCGGTGCGACAGCGAGCCGCTGGCGAGGAACGCCACGGTGCCGTCGTAGTGATCTTCCACGGCCTTGCGCATGGCCCAGCCGAGGCGGGCGCTGTCGTTGAGGTAGTGCGAGGTGCACAGCGAGGAGGCCGAGATCACCTTGAAGTGCTGATCCTTGTTCATGTAGCGCATTGGCACCAGGGTGCCGTATTCCGGGGCCAGGGTGGTGGCATCGTGGGCCATGGTTTCCACGCCCATGGTGTTGCAGGCGTCGGCCAGGATGCGCCCGAGTTCCGGGTTGCCGGAAAACTCGTACTCCATGTTGCTGATGAAGTGCGGCAGCTCGTTGCTGGTGTACAGGCCCTTGAAGTGCGGCGCGCAGTTGATGTGGTAGTTGGCATTGACCAGCCAGTGGGTGTCGAACACCACGATGGTGTCCACGCCCAGCTCGCGGCAGCGGCGGCCGATTTCGATATGGCCGTCGATGGCGGGTTTGCGGAAGCCCTGACGCGGGCCTGGCAGTTCCGACAGGTACATCGACGGAACGTGGGTAATCTTGGCAGCCAGAGCAAGTTTGCCCATGACGGTTCTCCTAGCGGTTTGTTGTGATTGGTCTGCACGCAGGAAAGAGGCGAGGCTGGCCACGGTCGAAACCGTGGCTGCCTGGCTCGGGCGAACAGCGCGTCATACGCCCCAGCGCGGGATATGGTGGCTGCCCATGGAAATGCAAACGTTCTTGATTTCGGCGAACACCTCGAAGCTGTACTCGCCACCTTCACGGCCGGTGCCGGAACCCTTCACGCCGCCGAACGGCTGACGCAGGTCACGCACGTTCTGGCTGTTGATGAACACCATGCCGGCTTCGATACCACGGGCCAGGCGGTGGGCCTTGCCGATGTCCTGGGTCCAGATGTAGGAGGCCAGGCCGTACTCGGTTTCGTTGGCCAGACGCAGCGCTTCGGCTTCGTCCTTGAACTTGATCAGGCACACCACCGGGCCGAAGATTTCTTCCTGGGCGATGCGCATGCGGTTGTCGACGTCGGCGAACACGGTCGGCTGGATGAACTGCCCCTTGGCCAGATGTGCCGGCAGATTGGCCGGGCGCTCCAGGCCACCGGCCAGCAGGTTGGCGCCTTCTTCGATGCCGATCTTGATGTAGCCGGTGACCTTGTCGTAGTGCGCCTGGGTGATCATCGAGCCGACCTGGGTCTTCGGATCGGTGGGGTCACCGACGATCAGGCGCTTGGCGCGGGCGGCGAACTCGGCGACGAACTGGTCGTAGACGCTTTCCTGGATGAAGATGCGGCTACCGGCGGTGCAGCGTTCGCCGTTCAGCGAGAAGATGGTGAACAGCGCGGCGTCGAGGGCGCGGTCGAGATCGGCGTCGTCGAAGATCAGCACCGGACTCTTGCCGCCCAGCTCCATGGAGTACTTCTTCAGGCCGGCGGTCTGCATGATCTTGCGGCCGGTGGCGGTGCCGCCGGTGAAGGAGATGGCGCGTACGTCCGGGTGGCGCACCAGCGCGTCACCGGCGGTGGCGCCGTAGCCCTGCACGACGTTGAGCACGCCCGGCGGAATGCCGGCTTCCAGGGCCAGGCGGCCCAGTTCGTTGGCGGTCAGCGGCGACAGTTCGCTCATCTTCAGTACCGCGGTGTTGCCCAGGGCCAGGCACGGTGCGGTCTTCCAGGTGGCGGTCATGAACGGCACGTTCCACGGCGATACCAGGCCACACACACCGACCGGCTGGTACAGGGTGTAGTTGAGCATCTGGTCGTCGACCGGGTAGCTGTGGCCGTCCATGCGCGTGCAGACTTCGGCGAAGAAGTCGAAGTTGTGCGAGGCGCGCGGGATCAGCACGTTCTTGGTCTGGTGGATCGGCAGGCCGGTATCGAGGGTCTCCAGTTCGGCCAGCTTGGGCACGTTCTGGTCGATCAGCTCACCGAGCTTGCGCATCAGCTTGGCGCGTTCCTTGGCCGGGGTGTTGGCCCACTTGGGGAAGGCTTCCTTGGCGGCGGCCACGGCCATGTCGATTTCGCGGGCACCGCCACTGGCGACTTCGCCGATGGCTTCGCTGGTTGCCGGGTTGTAGTTGGTGAAAGTCTCTTCGCTCGCGACTTCCTGACCGTTGATCCAGTGCTTGATCATGCTGTACGCCTCTCTTGTTTTGATTAGCCGCGGGCGGCAAAGAAATCGCTTTCGCTGACGATGCGGTTGACCAGACGGCCAACGCCTTCCACTTCCACCACCACTTCATCGCCCGGCACCACGTCGGCCAGACCTTCCGGCGTGCCGGTGGCGATCATGTCGCCCGGCTGCAGGGTCATGAAGCTGGAGAAGTATTCGATCAGGTAGGGAATGTCGAAGATCATGTCGGCAGTGGTGCCTTCCTGCTTCAGCTCGCCGTTGATCCAGGTGCGCAGCTTGAGCTGCGACGGATCGGCCACGTCGGCGGCATCGACCATCCACGGGCCGACCGGGGTGGTGCAGTCGCGGTTCTTCACCCGCAGGTTGGGGCGGTAGTAGTTTTCCAGGTAGTCACGGATCGCGTAGTCGTTGCATACGGTGTAGCCGGCCAGGTAGTCGAGGGCGTCTTCGCGCTTGACGTTCTTCGCCGGTTTGCCGATCACCGCCACCAGCTCGCACTCGTAGTGCATGTACTTGACGTTGTCCGGGCGCCAGGTGACTTGGTTGTGGCCGGTGTAGGTGCCCGGCGACTTGATGAAGGCCAAGGGGTCGGTCGGTGCCTTGAAGGCCAGCTCGGCGGCGTGGTCGGCGTAGTTCAGGCCCAGGGCGAACATGCTGCCTTCGGCCGGCGGCAGCCACTCGACCTCGGCCTCTGCAAGCAGGCGGCCATCGGCCAGGCGCACGGCGTTGTCGGCCTCGACGGTGACCGCGTGGATTTCGTTCTGGTAGCGGATACGGGCGTGTTTCATGGTGCTCTCCTTATTCCGCCACGATGTTGTTGGTCAGACGGCCCAGGCCGCTGATTTCCACCACGACCTGATCGCCGGGCTGCACGTCGACGCGACCTTCCGGGGTGCCGGTGATCAGCACGTCGCCTTCGTGCAGGGTCATGAACTCGCTGAGCTCGGCGATCAGCTGCGGCACGCTACGCACGAAGTTGGCGGTGGTGTTTTCCTGGCGCACTTCGCCGTTGACCAGCAGGGTCAGGGTCAGGTTGTGCGGGTCATCCAGTGCTACTACTTCGCTGCTCAGGGCGCAGAAACCGTCGCGGCACTTGGCCTTGACCGCTGGGCGGTAGTAGCTGACTTCCGGCAGGCTGAATTCGTTGACGATCAGGTAGCCGGCGACGTGGCTGAGGGCGTCCTGCTCGCTGACGCGGCTGGCCGTCTTGCCGATCACCACGCCCAGCGCCGGGCCGGGTTGCAGGCGTTCGCCAGCGGGCATGGCCACGGGCTGGCCGTCGGCGTTGCGGGTATTGGGGGTCTTGATGAACAGCACCGGCTTGACCGGTGGCTTCTGGTAGGGCGGCTCGTTGAATTCAGCCAGTCGGCTGTCGAGCAGGCCCTGGTAGTTCAGGGCGATGCCGAACAGGGTGCCTGTGGCGATTTCGCTAGCGGGGCGGCGCATGCTTCACTCCTGGATCGGGCTGGCAGTGGCCAGCGGATAAAGGCGGCTGATCCGCATCGACGGCGGAATCACCAGTGATTCGTTAACATGCTAATTTTATAATTAATATGTTAATTATGGTCAAGGCGGACGTGGCCCGGCCTTGCGCGGAGGGTTATTTAACGGGCTTTCTGCGCCTGGCGATTGTCCAGCGCGGCCAGGATGTTTGCCTGGCTTGGCCAGTGCGCAGGGTTTGCCTGGCACTAGCGGAAATTGGTTAAATTCCTATCTATTTCCCAGCCGGCCGGAGAGCCACCCATTCATGAGCGCCCCTCGTCCCTCCCTGACTCTCACTCTGCTGCAGGCGCGTGAAGCGGCCATGGGCTTCTTCCGACCGTCGCTCAACCAGCACGGCCTGACCGAGCAGCAGTGGCGGATCATCCGCATCCTGCGCCAGTCCGGTGAGATGGAAACCCACCAGCTGGCCAGCCAGGCCTGCATCCTCAAGCCGAGCATGACCGGCGTGCTGTCGCGCATGGAGCGCGATGGTGTGGTGCGCCGCTGGAAGTCGCCGCAGGATCAGCGCCGTGTCTATGTCGGCCTGACCGAGCGCGGTCAGCAGTGCTTCGTGGCGATGAGCGAGGACATGGAGCGCAATTACCAGCGCATCCTCGAAAGCTTCGGCGCCGACAAGCTGCAGCAGTTGCTGACGCTGCTCAACGAGCTGAAACAGATCAAGCCCTGATCGAGCAGGCAGGCGCAGATGGCCACACAGGCGATTCCCAACATCGATATCGGCCAGGTCTATGATCAGCGCTATGCCGATGCCGAAGTGCATTACGAGGCGCTCGGCAAGCTTGCCGACTTCTTCGGCCGCAACATGCCGGCGCACCGCCACGACCGTTTTTTTCAAGTGCACTACATCAGCAGCGGCAGTGTGCGCGTCTACCTCGACGAGCAGGGCTATCAGCAGCAGGGGCCGCTGTTCTTTCTCACGCCGCCGACCGTGACTCACGCTTTTGTGACCGAGCCTGGTAGTGATGGTCATGTGCTGACCGTGCGCCAGCAGCTGGTCTGGCCGCTGCTCGATGAGCAGCACGGCCTGGCCCGTGGCGCAGAGGTGGCGCCGGTGTGTGTGGCGTTGGCCGAGCTGGACGAGGGTTTGCGTGCTGAGGCCGAGCGCCTTGATGGTCTGTTTGCTGCCTTGGGCCGCGAGTTTTCGGCTCGGTTGCCGGGGCGGGCGGCCAGCCTCGAGGCGTTGACCCGGCTGCTCTTTATCAGCCTGCTGCGCCTGTTTGCCGGCTCCTTGCCGGCACAGCCGGCGCGGCGCGAGGATCTGCTGATCTTTCGTCGTTTCAACGAGCTGATCGAGGCCTGCTACCGCGAGCATCTGCCGCTGGGCGACTATGCGGCGCAGCTGGGGGTGACCGAGGCGCGCCTCAACGAGGTCTGCCGGCGCGTGGCGGACATGCCCTCCAAGCGCCTGGTGTTCGAGCGGCTGATGCAGGAGGCAAGGCGTCTGCTGTTGTTCAGTGGGGCGACGGCCAATCAGATCGGCTATCAGCTGGGTTTTCGCGATCCGGCCTATTTCAGCCGCTTCTTCACCCGCCATGCCGGGCTGACGCCGGGCGACTATCGCGCCCGGCGCCGCGTCGATCAGAACAGCGGCAGGCTGTAACCGAGGATCACCCGGGTTTCGTCGATGTCGGTGCTCAGGCCACCGCTGGAGCGGAAGGTGGCGTTGCGCAGGCGCACGTTGAAGCCCTTCAGTGCGCCGTCCTGGAAGACGTAGACCAGATCGCTGTCACGCTCCCACTCCTTGCCGCCGCTGACGCTGGCCGTCTCGATATTGCGCCCGCTGACGTAGCGGCTCATGAAGCTCAGGCCGGGAATGCCGAGGCTGGCGAAGTCATAGTCGTAGCGCAGTTGCCAGGCATCGGTCTGGGCCTTGGTGAACACGTTGATGGTCACCAGGTTGACCGAGTAGGGGTCCATGCCCGGGTAGGCGAAGTCACCCTTGCCGGAGAGATTCTGGTAACCGGCGGCCACTTTGTGCGCGCCCAGGCCGAGGGTCAGCATGCCGTTGAAGAACTGGTTGTCGATGCGCCCGTCGTCCACTCGGGCGGCGCTGCGCAGATTCTGCGCGCCCTGCTCGCGGGTCGTGAAGTAGCGCAGATCGGTCTTCAGGCTGATGCCTTCGGCCAGTTGCGTGTTGTGCACCAACCCGGCGAAGTGCTGCCGGTAGAGATCGTCCATCTGCGCGTAGTAGTAACTCAGGCTCAGGTTTGGCGTCAGCGCGTAGCTGCCGCCGGCCAGGTCCAGGTGTGCACTTTCCACGCCGGCGTAGTTCATCTCGTCGTTGCTGGACGAGTCGCGCAGGTTGATCTTCTCCAGACGGCCGATGTTGAGGGTCAGGCCGTCGATCTCCTGCGAGGTGAGCAGGCTGCCGGTGTAGCTCGAAGAGAGCAGGCGGGTGTCGTTGTAGGCCGCTACCGGCAACTGTGGTTGCAGGGTGCCCAGGCGCAGCACGCTGTTGGACAGACGCACCTTGGCGGTCACGCCCAGTTCGCCAAACTGGTTTTCCGGCTCCTGGCTGTCCGCCCCAGAGGGCAGCAGGCCGGTGCCGCGGCGCGCGCGGCTGGAGTCGAGGCGAATGCCCCACTGGGCCATGGCATCCACGCCGACCCCCAGGGTGCCTTCGGTGAACCCCGATTCGAAGCGGGCGGTGAAACCTTGCGCCCATTCCTCGGCCTTGGCCTGAGCGGCGCCGCTCTGACGAAAGTCGCGGTTCATGTACATGTTGCGGGCATCCAGGCGCAGCGTGCTGTCGTCGATGAATTCGGCCAGGGCGGCCGGACTGAGGCTGCATAGCGAACCGGCCAGGCAGGCGAGGGCCGGGGAGTTACGCGGGATCCTGATCATTGTTTTTGTCTCCAGGAATAGGTCGGTGCCCATGCGGGCCGGCTCAATTTAGATCATTTGTTAACCTGTTAACAAGTGTGCGCAACGCATGCTTGGCTGCTCGTTTTAAAACTTTTCCATGCTTATATTGCTGATTTTTAAGTGTTTTATATGTTTTTGGAAAGGCTAAGACCTGCGTCGAGTTGACAGTTCTTGGTAAAAAGTTAACTTATTAAATTCATCGCGGGCGGCGCCTTCCGGCCCGCTACAGCCCTTGCGACAACAACAAGAACGGAGCTGGACCCATGAAAATGCTCAAGATGGCCTTGCTGTGCAGCCTGCTCGGCGGTGCCGGCGGCGCTCTCGCTGCCGACCGTGTGACCCTCAAGATTGCCCACTTCCTGCCTTCCACCTCGAATGCCCAGAGCCACATCATCGAGCCCTGGTGTGCCCAGCTTGGCGAGGAGTCGGTCGGACGCATCCAGTGTCAGATCTTCCCCTCCATGCAGCTCGGCGGCACCCCGGCCAAGCTGGCCGACATGGCGCGCAATGGCGTTGCCGATATCGTCTGGACGGCGCCGGGTTATTCGCCGGGCAAGTTCCCCCGAGTCGAGGCGCTGGAGCTGCCTTTCGTCCTGCCCTATGGCGGGCAGGCCGGCAACCGCATCATCTGGGATTACTACCAGCAGTACGCCCAGGACGACTTCAAGGGCTACAAGGTGCTGGTGGTGCATGGCGACGGCGGCATGAATCTGCACAGCCGTGGCAAGGCGATCCACAGCCTGGCTGATCTCACTGGCCTCAAGCTGCGTGCTTCGAGCCGCACTGCGGCGAAGACCATCGAGAGCCTGGGCGCGACCCCGGTGAGCATGCCGCCGGCGCAGATGACCGAGGCTATTTCCAAGGGGGTGGTCGATGGCGCACTGGCCGCCTGGGAAGTGGTGCCGGCAACCAAGCTCGATGAAGTCACCGAGTATCACAGCGTGCCGCCGCAGGGGCAGCCGGCCTTCGGCTACACCGTACTGGCGATGCTGATGAACCCGCGCAAGTTCAACAGCCTGCCGGCTGATCTGCAGGCGATCATCGAGCGCAACAGCGGCGCTGCGTTGTCCGAGCACTTCGCCACGGCCTGGGACGCCGCCGCCGATCAGGCCCTGGCCAATACGCCGGAGAGCGGCCGCGTGGCGATCGCACCAGAGGCCTACCAGGCCATGCAGCAGGCCTCGCAGACGGCCGTGCAACAGTGGATCAGCGAGGCGGCTGACAAGGGCCTCGACGGTCAGGCGCTGGTGCAGCACGTGCGCCAGTTGTCCGCTGTGGCTGCGCAGTAAGTCTCATGCAGGAGTCGATGGAGGTGGCGTTCGCCGAGGAACGCCCGGCGGGCTGGGTGCGCCGTATCCTGCAGCAGCTGAGCCAGGGCTTTGCCCTGGCCGGCGGGCTGCTGTTGCTGGGCCTGATTGGTATGTCGGTGGTGTCAATCATCGGCCGCAAGCTGTTTGCCACGCCAGTGCGTGGCGACATGGAACTGATCGAGGTGGGCGCGGCGGTGGCGATTGCCGCCTTCCTGCCGTTGTGCGAGCTGCGCGGCGAGCATATCCGCGTCGATGCGCTGAGCGCCTGGCTGCCGCAGCCTGTGCGCACCGGGCTGGATGTACTGGCGCATCTGCTCTGCGCGCTGGTGGCCGGGCTGCTGGCCTGGCGCACCTGGCTGCAGATGCTCGACAACCGTGAGTATGGTGACACCACCACCTTGCTGGCCTTGCCGCTGTGGCTGCCGTTGCTGCTGATCGTACCCAGCCTGGTGTTGCTCGGCCTGTGTGCGCTGGCACGTGCCGGGGAAGTCTGGCGCGGTGTCGGGAGGTTGTCATGAGCGGTCTGGTCATGGGCCTGCTGGCTCTGGGGATCACCACGCTGCTGCTGGTGCTGCGCGTGCATATCGGCATCACCATGCTGGTGGGGGGCGTGGCCTGCTTCTGGGCGGTCAACGAGGGTGATCTGTCGAGCCTGTTGTTCACCCTCAACAACCTGACGTATTCGCGGCTGTCCAACTACGACCTGGCGGTGATTCCGCTGTTCGTGCTGATGGGCCAGTTCGCCACCCATGGTGGGCTGTCGCGGGCCATCTTCCGCTGCGCCGCGGCGTTTATCGGGCACTGGCGCGGCGGCATGGGCCTGTCGGCCATCGGCGCCTGTGCCGGCTTTGGCGCGATCTGCGGCTCGTCGCTGGCCACTGCGGCGACCATGAGCCACGTCGCCTTGCCGGAGCTGCGCCGCCATCACTACAGCGGAGGGCTGGCCACGGCCAGTGTCGCGGCTGGCGGTACCCTGGGCATTCTGATTCCGCCGTCGGTGCCGTTGATCATCTATGCGGTGCTGACCCAGGAGTCGATCGCCAAGCTGTTCGTCGCTGCGGTGATCCCGGGGATTCTGGCGGTGATCGGCTACATGCTGGTGCTGCGCCTGGTGATTGGCCGCGAGTCTGAGCAGGCGACCCGTTCGCAGCCGGCTTCGTTGCAGGAGCGCGGGCGTGCGCTGCTCGGCGTATCGCCGGTGATCGGGGTATTCCTGGTGGTGATCGTCGGCATCTACGGCGGCTGGGCCAACCCCACCGAGGCGGCCTCCATCGGCGCGGCGGCCTGCGGCCTGTTGGCTGCGCTGCAGGGTGGCATGCGCTGGATGGGGCTGCGTGCCAGCCTGCTGGGCACGGCGCAGACCACGGCGATGATCTTCCTCGTGCTGCTTGGTGCCGATCTGCTCAATGCCGGTCTGGCGCTGACGCAGATGCCGGCCGAGCTGGCTCAGTTGGTGATCGACAGTGGTCTGGCGCCGATGCTGGTGTTGCTGCTGATCCTGCTGCTGTATCTGCTGCTCGGCTGTGTGATGGATTCGCTGGCGATGATCCTGCTGACCATCCCGATCTTCTACCCGATGATCATGGGCCTGGATTTCTTCGGTCTGAGCGAGTCGGACAAGTCGATCTGGTTCGGCATTCTCGCGCTGATGGTGGTGGAGATCGGCCTGATCACGCCGCCTCTGGGGATGAACCTGTTCATCGTCCAGCGCAGTGCGAGCGAGGTGCCCTATGCCGAGACCGCACGCAGCATCGTGCCGTTCCTCTGTTCCGACGTCGTGCGCATTGCCTTGCTGGCGTTGTTCCCCGGTTTGAGCCTGTGGCTGCTGACGCTCTAGGCCGTTCTCTGCAAACAGGCCGCCTGCGGGCGGCCTTCCTGATTGATGTGAGCCCTGCATGTCTGCTGCCAGTCAACCCAAGCGTCTGATCGTTCTCCTCGCCGCCCTGGTCGCCTTCGGCCCGCTGTCGATCGACATGTACCTGCCGGGCCTGCCACTGATTGCCCGTGATCTGGGCGCCAGCGAGGCGCAGGCGCAGCTGACCATCAGCCTGTTCCTCGCCGGCTTCAGCCTGGGCATGCTGGTTTACGGGCCGCTGTCTGATCGCTTCGGTCGGCGCCGTCTGCTGTTGCTGGGGATCGGCCTGTATCTGCTGGCCAGCCTGGGCTGCGTGCTGGCCGCCGATGTGCCGCAACTGGTGGGCTTCCGTCTGTTGCAGGCGCTGGGCGGGGCGGCGGCTTCAGTGTTGGCGCGGGTCATCGTGCGTGACCTGTTCCCGCTAAAGGACGCCGCGCGGGTGCTGTCACTGATGCAGCAGGTGACCATGATCGCCACCCTGGCGGCGCCGCTGCTCGGTGGCTACCTGATTCTCTTCAGCGGCTGGCGACTGCTGTTTGCCAGCCTCATGCTGTTCGCCGGCGTGTGCCTGCTGCTGGTCTACTGGCGCATCCCCGAGACCCTGGCGCATGAGTCGCGTGGGCATTCGGTGGCGCATGCCTTCCTCGCGTACGGGCAGATTGCCCGGCAACCACGGGCGCTGGGTTACATCCTGTGCATGGGCCTGGCCTTTGCCGGCATGTTTGCCTATATCACCGCTTCGCCCTTCGTTTACATCGAGTATTTCGGTGTGTCGCCGCAGCATTACGGCTGGCTGTTCGGCCTCAACATCGGCGGCATCATGGTCATGAGCTGGCTCAATGCGCGGCTGGTCCATCGCCTCGGGGTGGACTGGATGCTCGGCTTCGGTTCCGTGCTGGCGGCACTGTCCGGGGTGGCCTTGCTGCTGTGCACGGGCAATGGCTGGGGCGGGTTGCCGGCAGTGGTGGTCTGCCTGCTGTGTTATGTCAGTGTCACCGGGCTGCTGCTGGCCAACTGTCTGGCCAGCCTGATGGCGCTGTTCCCGAAACAGGCAGGTGCAGCGGCTGGGCTGGCGGTAGCGGCGCAGTTCGGCCTGGGCACCCTTGGCAGCCTGGCAGTTGGCCAGCTGTATGACGGTACGCCCTGGCCGATGGGGCTGGTGATCGGCATTACCGGCTGCGGCGTCGGCCTGGCCTGGCTGCTCAGTCGGCGTTGACCGGAGCCGCGTCAGTCTCGCGGCTGCGCAACGCGCTGAGGAAGTAGACCAGCAGCAGTACCGCACTGACCGCCATGACGCCGCGCACGCCGTAATGCGCAGCAGCGATGCCGGCGAGCAGGCCGCCGATGGCGTCGAAGCCGAAGCGGATCGAGGTGTACAGCGCCACCACCCGGCCGCGCAGAGCCTCCGGCGCTTCGCTCTGCAGCAGGATATTGGTGCCGACGTTGCTGATGGTGATGGCAAAGCCGAGCAGGGCCATGGCGCAAAGGGCATGCCACAGGTGCGTGCTGGTGGCCATCAGCAGCATGCCGGCGGCGCTCATGAGCAAAGCCAGCAGGATCAGCCGCGGCAGCGCGCGGGTGTTCTGCCGGCCGGCCAGCAGCAGGCTCGACGCCAGCGAACCGACCCCCGCGGCGCACCACAGCCAACCCAGGGTGCTGGCATCACCGCTGAAAATGTCGCGGGCAAACACCGGCAGCAGCACGGCATAGCTGGAGGCGGTGAGGTTGACCACCAGTACGCTGAGCATCAGTTGCAGCACCCGGGCATTGCCCAGGGCGTACTGCAGGCCTTCACTGAACACGTTGCGGAACGATCCGCTGGCCCGTGGCGAGGGCCCCATGCGCACACACAGCAGGCCGATCATCAGTGCCAGGTAGGAGATGCCATTGAGGGCGAAGCACAGCGCCTCGTCGAACAGCCCCAGCAGCACCCCGGCCAGCGGCGGGCCGATAAAGCGCGACAGGGTGAACAGCGAGGCGTTGAGCGCCAGAGCATTGGGCAGATCGCTGCGGTCGTTGACGAACTGGCTGAGCAGCGCCTGGCGCAGCGGTGTGTCCACCGCATTGAGCACGCCGAGCACGGCAGCCATGGCCACGATCAGGCTGGCGTTGATCAGCCCGCTGGCGGTCAGCAGCGCCAGGCTGAGGGCCTGCAGAGCGAGCGCGCCTTCCACCAGAATCAACAGCCGGCGCTTGTCGTGGCGGTCGATCCAGGCGCCGGCAAAGGGGCCGACCAGCAGTTGCGGAATCAGCGCGGCAAAGGTGGTCAGGCCGAGCAGGGCGGTGGAGTCGGTCAGCCGGTAGACCAGCCAGGCCAGCGCCACCTGCTGGATCCAGGTGCCCAGCGTGGAGATGGCGTGGCCGCAGAAATACAGACGGAAGTTGCGATGGCGCATGGCGCGCAGAGAATCGGGCCAGTCACGCATGGCAGGCGTTGCTCCGGGGGCGGCGAGGCCTGCATTCTAGTCTTTTTTGTTAGCTTGTTAATGAATTGTTTTTGGTGTCATCTCCCCGCCTTGCCGATGGGTTTGAGCATTGATGTTCATGAAAAGTGCAATCTATCCCGTGTAACGTCCATTTTTACCGGTAAATACCCTGTCCATAATTGAAATCCATTGCCAGCGCGTACGGCTGTCCGGATTGCGCTGCAGTTATTTCGTGAACATCTAATAAAAAGGATAACCTCATGAAAACAGCCAATGCGCTGCTGACCGCGCTGCAGGAAATCCTCCCCGCAATTGCCGCCAATGCCGCCCGTGCCGAGCAGGAACGCCGCGTGCCGGACGAAAATATCGCCATGCTCAAGGGCATCGGCATGCACCGTGCTTTACAGCCACGTGCCTATGGCGGTATGGAGATTTCCCTGCCGCAGTTCGCCGACTGTGTGGCGGCGCTGGCCGGTGCCTGCGGCGGCACCGCCTGGGCCTTCAGCCTGTTGTGTACCCACAGTCACCAGATGGCGATGTTCTCGCGTCAGTTGCAGGAGGATGTCTGGGGTGAGAATCGGGATGCCACGGCCAGCAGCAGCATCGCGCCATTCGGCAAGGCACAGAATGTCGAGGGCGGCATCATCCTGAACGGCGAGCTGGGCTGGAGCAGCGGTTGCGATCACGCCGAGTGGGCCATCGTTGGTTTTCGCCGCCCGGCTGGAGAGGGCGAGCCGCCGCTGTATTGCTTTGGCGTAGTGCCGCGCCGTGACTATGAAATCCGCGATGACTGGTATGTTGCCGGTATGAAGGCCAGCGGTACCAAGACCCTGATCCTCAAGGACGTATTCATTCCTGAGCACCGGATCGAAGCGGCCAAGGACATGATGGAAGGGCGCTCGGCCGGCTATGGTCTGTACCCCGACAGCAAGATTTTCTATGCGCCCTATCGCCCCTATTTCGCCAGCGGCTTTGCCGCCATCAGCCTGGGCATCGCCGAGCGCATGCTGGTGGTCTACGCAGAAAAGACCAGAAGCCGTGTACGTGCCTACACCGGTGCCAGTGTCGGCACGGCGACGCCGGCGCTGATGCGCCTGGCCGAGTCGACTCATCAGGTCGCAGCGGCGCGGGCCTTCCTCGAAAGACCTGGCAGGAACATGCCGAACACGGCGAGCGCCAGCAGTACCCGGATGCGCGCACGCTGACCTTCTGGCGCACCAATCAGGCTTACGCGGTGAAGATGTGCATTCAGGCCGTCGACCGCCTGTTCGAGGCGGCGGGTGGCAGCAGCTGGTTCGACAGCAACGAGATGCAGCGATTGTTCCGCGATTCGCACATGACCGGTGCCCATGCCTACACCGACTACGACGTCTGCGCGCAGATCCTCGGGCGTGAACTGATGGGCCTGGAGCCCGACCCGAGCATGGTCTGACGGGCTTACAGGTATCTGCGTCGCAACAGGAGACAAGCATGAACGACGTATTCGAACCACGCGCGCTGCGCCGCGTGCTGGGCAATTTCGCCACCGGCGTGACGGTGATGACTGCAGCCGTGGACGGCCGCCGGGTTGGCGTCACGGCCAACAGTTTCAACTCGGTGTCGCTGCAGCCGGCACTGATTCTCTGGAGCATCGACAAGCGTTCCAGCAGCTATGCGGTGTTCAATGATGCCGGGCACTTTGCGGTGAATATTCTCGCGGCCGAACAGATCGAGCTGTCCAACCGCTTTGCCCACCCCGGCGATGACCGCTTTGCCGCTATCGAGGTCGAAACCGGGCAGGCTGGTATGCCGTTGCTGCCGGGCTGCGCCGCGCGCCTGCAGTGCCGCCTGGTGCAGCAGATCGACGGCGGCGATCACTGGATTCTGATCGGCCAGGTGTTGGCCTTCGACGATTTCGGCCGTGCTCCGCTGCTTTATCATCAGGGCGCCTACTGCTCGCTGTTACCGCATCCGGGCACCGGCAAACGCACGGATGAACCTGCGGCCACGGCCTTCGGCGGGCGCCTGCAGGACAATCTCTATTACCTGATGACGCAGGCGGTGCGCCGTTATCAGGCCGACTACCAGCCGCGCCAGCTGGCGGCCGGGCGGCGTACCCGGGAGGCGCGCCTGCTGATGGCACTGGAGATGGACGGCGGCCTCGACGGCAGCCAGTTGCAGCAACTGATTGATCTGCCGCAGCGGGAAATTGCCGAAGGTCTCGATAGCCTGGCGGCCGAGGGGCTGCTGGTCCCGACGGCGGGCGGCCATACGTTGAGTAGTGCCGGCATGGAGCAGGCCGAGCGCCTCTGGCAGATTGCCGATGAACAGCAGCGGCGGGTGTTTGCCGGCTTCAGTCAGGAGCAGGTCGACACCTTCAAGACAGTATTGCAGGCGATCATTCGCCAGTTCTGATCAGCGCCTGTGAGGCGGTGCAGGGGCTGACGCGTGTTTGTCAGACCCCACCGTCCGTCTGGTGCTGTGTGCCTTCCTGTAGGACACTTCGCGTCCACTGCTTTCTGCAGTGTGGCGGTCGCTGCCCCGTTGGTGTTGGCAGGGTGAGCCCTGCGCACGGGCAGTCCCTATCCGCACGTCCCTTTGATCTGCTGCCCCGGTGCCGGCTCGTTGCGCCAGGGCTGGTCTGCGCCTGAAGGCAGGCTGCCGTTGGAGTTCGTTGATGTCGTACCGACCCCGCTTTACCTACAGCCTGCTGGCGCTGGCCTTGACTCCCACCTTGCTCTGGGCGGAAGAACCGACCGAGCTGGATGCCGCCACCGTGACCGGTGAGCGGGCCGACAACTACCGGGTCAAGCGAGCGTCGGTGACGGCTTATGACGATGCGCCGCTGCGCGACACGCCGGCTTCGGTGACGGTGATCAGCGAGCAGTTGCTGGCCGACCAGCAGCCCCGGTTGCTCAGCGAGGTGCTGAAGAACGACGCTTCGGTGGGCGACAGCTATGCGCCGGTGGGGTACTACGAGAACTTCGTGGTGCGCGGCTTCTCGTTGAATGCGGCGAGCAGCTACAAGATCAACGGCCGCACCATTGCCGGCGAGCAGAACGTGGCGCTGGAGAACAAGCAGCGGGTCGAGCTGCTCAAGGGCCTGGCCGGGCTGCAGGCCGGGGTGTCCGAACCGGGCGGTCTGGTCAACTACGTGACCAAGCGGGCCGCGGACGTGCGCTCGGTGACCGTCTCGACCAACGAGCAGGGCGAGCGCTACCTGGCCACCGATGTCGGCGGCTGGTTCGGCAGCGAGCAGCAGTTCGGCCTGCGCGCCAACCTGGCGCATGAGGACATCCGCTCCTATGTCGACCACTCCGATGGCAAGCGCGATTTCGCCTCGCTGGCCTTCGACTGGAACATCAGCCCCGATGCACTGCTGCAGCTGGATGTGGAATACCAGCAGCGCGAGCAGCTGTCGGCGCCCGGTTATCAGCTGCTTGGCGGGCGCCGCGTGCCCCACGGCATCGACCCCAGCGACAAGCTGGCGCACCCGGGCTGGGCCAAGCCGGTGGGCATCGATTCGCTGAATACCAGCGGGCGTTTCGAGTACCGCTTCAGCGAGGCCTGGGTCGGCGCCCTGAGTGCATCGCGCAGCCATGTGGTGATCGACGATTACAGCGCCTTCGCCTGGGGCTGCTACGGCGCCGCCAGTTGCGCCAGCGATGCGGTAGCGAACTACTTCAGCGCCGAGGGCGACTACGACGTCTACGACTACCGCAGCCCGGACGACACGCGCTGGAACGACGAGCTGGAGGCGACCCTCAGCGGCACCTTCGCCACCGGTTTCCTCGACCATCATCTGACGCTCGGCAGCGGCGCCTCGCGGCGCATCGTCGAGCGGCGCACGGCGGTCAACGAATGGGTCGGCACCGGCAATATCTACCAGCCGGCGCCCGTGCTGGCTGAGGCCAGCGCGGCGCTGAGCGACAAGACCCGGCGCCTCGACAGTCGTCAGTACGCGCTGTTCATCAACGACCGCATCCGCTTCAACGAGCACTGGCAGACCGTACTCGGCGGGCGTCTGGTCCGTCTCGACGAAGAGGCCTATGACGGCAGCGGCGTGCAGGCACGGCATACCCAGCGCAGCGAGTTCCTCCCCGATCTGGCGCTGATCTACAAGCCGCGTGAAGACACCACGCTCTACGGCCGCTACAGCGAAGGCCTGGCGCAGGGCGGCGAGGCGCCGTGGTTTGCCACGAACGCCGAGGCGATTCTGGCCCCGGCCGACTCGCGCCAGTATGAGCTCGGCCTAAAACGCGACTGGCGCCGGGTCAGTGCCAGCGTGGCGCTGTTCCGCATCGAGCGCGATTACCAGTACAGCCGGCCTAACGGCGATGGCAGCTACACCTATGTGGCCCAGGGCGAGCAGCACAACACCGGCCTGGAGCTGGCGGCCAGCGGCTGGCTGACCGAGCGCCTGCAACTGGCGGCCAGCACCGCGCTGATCCGCGCGCGGGTGACCGGCAGCGGCACGGCCGAGTACGAAGGGCATCAGGCGATCAACGTGCCGACGCTGCGCAGCAGCCTGTCGTTCGACTACCGCGTGCCGGGCTTCGACGGCCTGGCGCTGCTCGGCGGCGTGCAGTACAGCGGCAGCAAGTACGCCAGCCAGGCCGGGCAGGTGAAGGTGGATGACTACGCCGTGTTCGATCTGGGCGGGCGTTACACCCTGCGTGTCGAGGGCTACGAGACGGTGCTGCGCCTGAGCGTGGACAACCTGTTCGACAAGCGCTACTGGCGCGATGCCAGCGAGTACCTGGGCGATGGCTATCTGTTCCAGGGCGCGCCGCGCACGGCCCGTCTGGCGGCGACGGTGAGTTTCTGAAGGCTGACGCCTTGCCGGGGTTGGCCCGGCAAGGCGTTACACCTCAGCAGACCTGGGCGATCCAGTCGTTGAGGTTGTAGTAGTTGCTGATGCGCGCGACCTTGCCGTCCTTGATGTCGAAAAAGGCACCGGCCGGCAGCACGTAGGTCTGGCCGTTGGCTGGCGGCAGGCCCTCGTCGTCTGCCAGGTATTCGCCGTGGACCACGAACTCGGCGGCGGCGCGGCTGCCTTCAGCGTTCTGCATGACCACGATATCGGCCAGGCGCTCGCGGTAGCAGCGGTTCATCTTGTCCATGAAGGCCGCGAAGGTGGCCTTGCCAACCTGACGCTCGCCCTGGTTGATGTCGTGCACCACGTCGTCGGCCAGCAGGTCGAGGAAGGCGGGCATGTCGCCGGCGTTGAAGGCGGCGTAGTAGGCCTGCACCAGTTCGGTGGCGGTCATGGCTAAGTTCCTTTCGTAGTGTGGTTAGTGGTTTGCCGGCCCGCATGATAAGTTCGCCGCTTTCCGCTGGCATAGCCGCCGGCGTCATCCTGCTGCTGGCGAACGACTCCAGATGGACATCGAATTGCTCCAGGGGCCGCAGATCGCGCCCCACATCGAGGACCTCGCGCACCTGCGTATCACGGTCTTCCGCGAATTTCCCTATCTCTACGACGGTAGCCTCGATTACGAGGCCGAGTACCTCGACACCTACATGCGCAGCAAGGACAGCCTCTGCGTGCTGGTGCGTGATCAGGGCCAGGTGATCGGCGCCTCCACGGCGCTGCCGCTGGCCGACGAGACCGAAGAATTCCAGCGGCCGTTCATCGAGGCCGGCTGGAATCCGGCGCGCATCTTCTACTGCGCCGAGTCGGTGGTGTTGCCGGCCTGGCGTGGGCATGGCCTGGGCGTAAGGTTTTTTGCCGAACGTGAAGCCCATGCGCGGCGCCTGGGACGCTTCGACTGGTGTACCTTCTGCGCCGTACAGCGGCCGCTCGATCACCCACGGCGGCCCCATGACTACCAGCCGCTGGACGAATTCTGGATGCGTCGTGGCTATCGCCATCACCCCGAATTGCACACCGAATACACCTGGTGCGACCTGGACGAAACCGAGGAATCGGCCAAGCCCATGTCGTTCTGGCTCAAGGAGCTTGTCTGATGATCAAGGTTGCCACCTGTCAGTACCATATCGACCTGCTGCAAAGCTGGGAGGCTTACGCCGCGCATCTGACCGAACTGTGCGAAGAGGCCGCCGGGCAGGGCGCAGTGCTGCTGCTGTTGCCCGAGTACGCCGGGCTGGTGCTCACCGGCCTTTTGCCCGAAGCCGAGCGCGGTGATCTGCATGGCTCCATCGCCGGCATCCAGCCATTGCTACCGCGCTGGCTGGAACTGTGCGAGAGCCTGGCGCGCCGGCTCAACGTCTACCTGCAACCGGGCTCGGTGGCGGTGCTGGACGAGGATGGCGTGTATCGCAACCGCGCCTGGCTGTTCGGCCCGCAGGGCAACCTGGGTTACCAGGACAAGCTGATCATGACCCGCTTCGAGCTGGAGCAATGGAACATCGCCGCCGGTAACGGCCTCAAGGTGTTCGACACGCCGCTGGGCAAGCTGGGCATCCTGATCTGCTATGACAACGAGTTCCCCCTGCTGGCGCATACCCTGGCCGAGGCCGGCGTTGACCTGATCCTGGCGCCGAGCTGCACCGATACCGTCGCCGGCTTCTACCGCGTGCGCATCGGCGCCCAGGCCCGCGCGCTGGAGAACCAGATCGCCGTGCTGCACTCACCGACCGTCGGCCTGGCGCCCTGGTCGCCGTCGCTGGATGAGGGCTACGGCCGTGCCTCGCTTTACGTACCGTCGGACTACGGCATGCCGGCCAGTGGCATCGTCGCCGAGAGCGAGGAGCTGTGCCCTTCGCGCAGTCACTGGCTGATCTGCGAACTGGACTTGGCCGAGGTGCGTCGTGTGCGTGAGCAAGGCCAGGTATTCACCCGCCGTGACTGGCCGCGCCAACTGGATGATGGTCGGCTGGTGCTGCGTTGAGCGTGATTGCCCAAGGGCTGCCGGATTCCCCGCAGGCAGCTTACGAGCGGGCACTGGCGTCCGGCTTCGTCGCCGACGCTGCGCAGCAACGTGCGGTTCTGGCACTGCAGCACTGTCACGAGGCTGTGCACCGTGGCGAAATACCTTCGGGCGTCTATCTCTGGGGCCCGGTCGGGCGCGGCAAGACGTGGCTGATGGACAGCTTCTACAACGCCTTGCGGGTGCCGGCGCGGCGGCAGCATTTCCACCATTTCATGCAGTGGGTGCACCGTCGCCAGTTTCAGCTGACCGGCAATGCCGACCCGTTGCGCCTGCTCGCCGAGGAACTGGGCCGCGAGGTACGGGTGCTGTGCTTCGACGAGCTGTTCGTCAGCGATATCGGTGACGCCATGCTGCTTGGTCGCCTGCTCAGCCTGGTGGTGGAGCAGGACGTGGTGCTGGTGGCCACCTCCAACCAGCCGCCCGAACGCCTCTACGAGGACGGCTACAACCGCGAGCGCTTCCTGCCTGCCATCGCCGCGCTCGAGCAGCACATGCAGGTGGTGGCGGTGGATGGCGACGAGGATCATCGTCTGCATCCCGGTACGCTCTGCCAGCGCTATTGGGTGCGACAGCCTCAGGCATTGACCGAGACCTTCGCACGTCTGAGCGAAGGGCAGCCGCCAAGCCATGAGCCGCTCGAGCTGGCCCACCGCCGTATTGCCGCGCTGGCTCACACTGCGTCGCTGTTGTGGTGCCGGTTCAGTGAACTGTGCGAGCAGCCGCTGGCCGCCGCCGATTTCATCGAACTGTGCCAGCGCCACACGGCGATCTTTCTCAGCGACGTGCCTTGCCTGGGGGGACCTCCGCGGGAGGGGCGCATCGCCCGAGGCACCGAGGATGGTGCCGAGCGGGTCGATGCCGGCGATCGAAAGCTACCGGCTCTGGCGCGTAACGACGATGCGGTACGGCGTTTCATCGCCCTGGTCGACGAATGCTACGAGCGCCGCGTACCGCTTTATATCGACGCCGAGGTAGCGCTGGATGAGTTGTACACCCAGGGCTACCTCGACTTCGCCTTCCGGCGCACCCTGAGTCGTCTACATGAAATGCAGCTGCAACGCTTCGGCAGCGCCGCTCGCTAGACCGAATCTTCAGCAGCCTTGCCGGCGGGGTTGTCGCGCGTGGGCATGGCGAGCACCTCCGGCAGCACCTCGCGGGCAAAAACCTCGTGCAGGCGGCGCAATTCGGCGACCGGGTCACGGTGGTGATCGACGCGGATATCCCACAGCGGGTATTGCTCTTGGTCGACCACGTAGATCACCGCGGATGACTCGCCGTGACGGTCGCCGCCGCACTCATCGCCAGCCGCCAACGCTTCGATCAGCCGCTCGATCAATGGGCGCTGCTGCTCGCGGGAGAAGGCAGCTGCCACGGCGTCCAGCACTTGCGGGCCGACCAGGCGGTTGCCCTGCACGGAAAACTGTTCGCCGCTCAGCGAGCCGGCCCAGGGAATGCATGCGTCGCCCGTCCAACAAGCGGTGTCGCCCTGGGCGTCGATCAGTGCGCACTGGCGCAGCTGCATGCAGGGATCGGTGCCGTGCAGCTGCTGCAGCGCCTGCTGAGCGGTAAGCCCCTGGCTCAGCAGATCCAGGCCATCCAGGCCGAGGTAGGGGTTGACCTGCGCCTGGGTCGCCACGGCGCCCACCCTGGCGGCTGCATGGCTGAGCAGTTTGCCGACCGCAGGCATGGCCGTGGCGGCGGCGACACCGAACTGACCGCTGTGCGGGCAACGGGCAACGATGGAAAAGGTCATGGCACCTCCTTGGCGGTTTCCCGTTTAGGCCAGGGCCCGGCCCCTATCGTTCCGCAGGTTGTTCAACGGCCTTTGCCAGAACCGCTTGGGCGTCGTCTAATGCCGGCTGTTTCTGTCTGCAATGAGGAATCTCCGATGGTGCTTGGCCAGTCGATCGAGCAATGGTGCGCGGAATATCCACTGCTTGACGAGTTGATCGCGCTGCATGAAACCAGCTGGTTCAACCCGGGCGTCGCGCCTGCCGAGCAGGCGCTGGCCGATGTCGGTCTGAGTGCTGCCGATGTGCTCGACGCCAGCGCTCGGCTCAAGCGTTTCGCGCCCTATTTGGCCAAGGCTTTTCCCGAGACGGCCGGCAGTGGCGGCATCATCGAGTCGGATATTCTCCATTTACCGCACATGCAGGCGCTGCTGAGCGAACAGGGCGCCGGTGAGCTCGGCTCGCTGTGGCTCAAGCGTGACAGTCATCTGCCGATTTCCGGTTCGATCAAGGCCCGTGGCGGTATCTACGAGGTACTCAAGCACGCCGAGGAGCTGGCACTGGCCGCCGGGCTGCTCAGCCTCGATGACGATTACGCCTGTCTCGACAGCGATGAGCTGCGTGCCTTCTTCGGCGGCTATCAGGTGGCGGTGGGTTCCACCGGTAATCTCGGCCTGTCGATTGGCATCATCAGCGCGCGTCTGGGGTTTCAGGCCACGGTGCATATGTCCGCCGATGCTCGGCAGTGGAAGAAGGACAGGCTGCGTGCCCACGGGGTGAGCGTGGTCGAATACGCCAGCGACTACAGCGTCGCCGTGGAGCAGGGGCGGCGTCAGGCCGAAGGCGACCCGCGTTGCCACTTCGTCGATGACGAGAACTCCAGACACCTGTTTCTTGGTTACGCGGTGGCTGGTGAGCGCCTCAAGCAGCAACTGCGGGCTGCCAGCATCCTGGTCGATGACGAGCACCCGCTGTTCGTCTATCTGCCGTGCGGCGTTGGCGGCGGGCCGGGCGGTGTGGCCTTCGGGCTGAAACTGGCGTTCGGCGATGCGGTGCATTGCCTGTTCGCCGAACCGACCCACTCGCCGTGCATGCTGCTTGGCGTGCACACCGGCCGGCATGAAGAGCTGTCCGTGCAGGACTTTGGCATCGACAATCGCACGGCGGCGGACGGTCTTGCCGTTGGCAGGCCGTCCGGTTTCGTCGGACGCGCCATGCAGCGGCTGATCGACGGCTACTACACCGTCAGCGACGATCAGCTGTTTTGCTACCTGGCGCAGTTGGAGCAGAGCGAAGGTCAGCGTCTGGAGCCGTCTGCCCTGGCCGGTATGCCGGGACCGTTGCACGTGCTGGATGAACGGCAGGGTTATCGCCAGCGCATGGGGCTGACCTCGGCGCGCATGGCTCGCGCCACCCATCTGGTCTGGGCGACCGGCGGCAGCATGGTGCCGGAGGCTGAAATGGACAGCTACCTGGCGCGCGGCCGGCAACTGCTGTTGCAGCGTTCGGGTGAGGATTGACGCAGGTCTGTAGCAGCCCCGCCCCCGGGGCGAAGCTTCTCTGCCGGGGCGGGGCTCGGCTCCCACTCATGAGCGATAAGCGCCGCGCCTGAAAACGCAGAAGCCCGGCACTTGGCCGGGCTTCTTCTTGCAGCGTGGCTGCTTACTTCACTTCCACCGCCAGGCTTTCGGCGATCTTCTTGTTCCAGATCGCAGGTCCGGTGATGTGCACCGACTCACCGTTGGTATCGACGGCGACGGTGACCGGCATATCCTTCACTTCGAACTCGTAGATGGCTTCCATACCGAGTTCTTCGAAGGCCAGCACCTTGGACTTCTTGATCGCCTGGGCCACGAGATAAGCGGCGCCGCCGACGGCCATCAGGTACACGGCCTTGTTGTCCTTGATCGCGTCGATGGCTATCGGGCCGCGCTCGGACTTGCCGATCATGCCCAGCAGACCCGTCTGCTCAAGGATCTGACGGGTGAACTTGTCCATCCGCGTGGCAGTGGTCGGGCCGGCTGGGCCAACCACTTCGTCACCGACCGGATCGACCGGGCCGACGTAATAGATGAAGCGACCTTTCAGGTCCACCGGCAGTTGCTCGCCCTTGTTCAGCATGTCGACCATGCGCTTGTGCGCGGCGTCGCGGCCGGTAAGCATCTTGCCGTTGAGCAGGACGGTCTCGCCCGGCTTCCAGCTCTGCACCTCTTCCGGGGTCAGGGTGTCGAGGTTGACGCGGCGCGCGCTCGGGCCGGCTTCCCAGACGATTTCCGGGTAGGCGTCCAGATCCGGCGCTTCCAGTTCGGCCGGGCCGGAGCCGTCCAGCACGAAGTGAGCGTGACGGGTGGCAGCGCAGTTGGGGATCATGCACACCGGCAAGGATGCGGCGTGGGTCGGGTAGTCCATGATCTTGACGTCGAGCACAGTGGTCAGACCGCCCAGACCCTGGGCGCCGATGCCCAGCTGGTTGACCTTCTCGAACAGCTCCAGGCGCAGCTCTTCGATGCGGTTCTGCGGGCCACGGGCCTGCAGCTCATGGATGTCGATGTGCTCCATCAGCACTTCCTTGGCCATCACCGCGGCCTTCTCGGCGGTACCGCCGATGCCGATGCCGAGCATGCCCGGCGGGCACCAGCCAGCACCCATGGTCGGCACGGTCTTCAGCACCCAGTCGACGATCGAATCGGACGGGTTGAGCATGGCCATCTTCGACTTGTTCTCGGAGCCGCCGCCCTTGGCCGCGACGTCCACTTCCACTTTGTCACCCGGAACCAGGGAGTAGTGGATGACGGCCGGGGTGTTGTCCTTGGTGTTCTTGCGGGCACCTGCCGGGTCGGCCAGGATCGAGGCGCGCAGGACGTTTTCCGGCAGGTTGTAGGCGCGACGAACGCCTTCGTTGATCATGTCGTCGACGCTCATGGTGGCGCCGTCCCAGCGCACATCCATGCCGACCTTGACGAACACGGTGACGATGCCGGTGTCCTGGCAGATCGGGCGGTGGCCGGTGGCGCACATGCGCGAGTTGATCAGGATCTGCGCCATGGAGTCCTTGGCGGCCGGCGACTCTTCCTTCAGGTAGGCCTCGTGCATGGCCTGGATGAAGTCGACGGGGTGGTAATAGGAGATGAACTGCAGGGCGTCGGCGACGCTCTGGATCAGGTCGTCCTGTTTGATCACGGTCATTGGGGCGCTCCTCTATCAGGGAACATCTATAAGGAAGCGCCGAATCATGACCCGGCGCAACGGCGAAAGGGCATCTGAAAAAGACACTGCGGCCTGGTTGGCCTGTGCTATGCGTCGCAGGCTCACATCGCTGTGTCGTTTCCAGGTGCCCCAAAAGGCGCGGCAGTATAACGCGCCGGCCGCGACCGGCACAGCCGCCGAAGGTCGATGGTAAAGGCTGTGGGCGGTTATCGGCGGCCTAGGCTTTTTGTGATCACAGGGGTAGAGTAAGGCTATATGCCATTATGGGATGGAGCCCATGAGCTCAAGCACTCCACGAGGAACGCAGCGCAGTCTGCAGAGCCTTTTGCTCAAACGCTTCGCCATGGCCGTGACCACTTACGTGATGATGGCGCTCGTCTGCTGGTTTGCAGTGTTCAATGGCCTGTTCAGCGGTTCTCTCTCCACCGCAGCCTGGTTGACCATCGGGGTCTTCGCCAGCCAGCTGATATTTCTCTGGCTGTTTCTTTCCGGGCGCAACCTGCGTTTCGACGATCCCAGCCTGACCGAAGCCCAGGTCCTGGTGGCGCTGGCCTGGCAGCCGCCAGTACTGGCTTTCTTCGACACTGCCCGTGGCGTGCTGATGGTTTTCTACGTACTGATTCTGCTGTTCGGCGTGTTCCAGTTGCCGCCGCGGGTATTCGTACGCTGCGCGTTGTTCGCCTTTTTCGGGTTCGCCGCCATGGTGCTGATCGAGGCCTACCGCATGCAACTGGTCGACCCGGGTATGGCCTGGCTGCAGGTATGGGTGTTGTTCATCCTGCTGGTGTGGCTGTGTCTGTTCTCCAGTTATGTACAGGCCATGCGCAAGCGCATGCGCCAGCGTCGTTTCGCCTTGCAGGCGCACCAGGACACACTGCGCGGCATGATGCGGCAGCTGGAAGATCTGGTGGCGACCGACGAACTTACCGGGCTGTTCAACCGGCGTCATTTCCTGCGTCTGGCCACTCGCGAGCTGGAGCACCTTGGGCATGGTCGCCGGCATGGTCTGGCGTTGATCGACCTGGACCATTTCAAGCGGATCAACGATGCTCATGGCCATGCTGCCGGTGACCGGGTGTTGCAGACCTTCGCCGCAGTCGCCCGCGCCTGCCTGCGTGATGGCGACATCATTGCCCGCTACGGCGGTGAGGAATTCGTCTTGCTGTTACCCAATACCGATGCCGATCAATTCACCGCCTGCTGCGAGCGGCTGCGCGAGGCCTTCGCCAAGGCCGAGCCACTGGGGGTACAGGTGGACAATCTCAGCCTATCTGCTGGCATGACACTGCTGTTGGCCGGGGATGACCTCGATGAAGCCCTGCACCGCGCCGATCAGGCGCTGTACCAGGCCAAGCGTGGCGGGCGCAATCGCTGTGATGCCAGCTGGGAGGGCGCCGGTGCCTGAGCTGCGTGTGGGCGATCGGCAGTTGCAGGTTGCCAGCCAGAGCAATCTGCTCGATGCCCTGCTCAGCGGCGGCGTGGCGGTGCCCCACAGCTGTCGTGCCGGCAGTTGTCATGCCTGCATGGTGCGCTGTCTGAGTGGTGAGCCGCTGGATCGTCAGCCCGAAGCACTGGCGCTCGACAAGCGCGCCGAGGGCTGGCGTCTGGCATGTCAGTGCCAGGTGGTCGAAAACCTCGAAGTAGAACCCTTCGACCCGCAGCGCGACGGCCTGGCTGCCAAGGTCGTGTCTCTCGACTGGCTCAGCCCCAACGTATTGCGCCTGCGTCTGCAAGCGGCCCGGCCGCTGCGCTATCGCTCCGGCCAGCACATGGTGCTGTGGACCGAGCAGGGCACAGCTCGGCCATATTCACTGGCTAGCCTGCCGGGTGAGGATGACTGGCTGGAGTTCCATATCGATTGCCGCAAGCCCGGCGCCTTCTGCGATGCGGCGCGCCGGCTGCAGGTCGGCGATGGCCTGAGGTTGGGCGAGCTGCGCGGCGGTGCCCTGCATTACGATGCCGACTGGCAGTCGCGGCCGCTGTGGTTGCTGGCTGCCGGCACCGGTCTGGCGCCGCTGTATGGCGTACTGCGTGAGGCATTGCGCGAGCAGCACCAGGGCAGCATCCGCCTGTTTCATGTCGCGCATGACGCCGCCGAGCATTATCTGGGGAGCGAGCTGCAGGCACTGGCGGCGCAGCATGCGAATTTGCAGGTCGAGTTGGTGACGGCGGCGCAGTTGCCGGCTGCTTTGGCCGAACTGCGCCTTGTTTCACGGCAGACCCTCGCCTTACTCTGCGGCCATCCCGAATCGGTCGAAAGCTTCTCGCGGCGCCTCTACATGGCGGGTTTGCCGCGCAGTCAGATGCTTGCCGACGTTTTCCTTCCCCGCGCCTAGGGTGGGCCCGGCTGCCGAGGCGTGTGGTGCGCACGGCGCACCCTACGATTTTGGAGCAGTTGATGAGCGAACACCTGCATATCGAACGTGAAGGCGGTCTGCTGACCCTGCGCATGCAGCGCCCGGACAAGAAGAATGCCCTGACCCGTGCCATGTACGCCGGTATGGCCGAGGTGCTGGACGAAGCCGAGCGTGACGTCAGCGTGCGCGCGGTACTGCTGACCGGTGGCGAGACGTGCTTTACCAGTGGCAACGATGTGGCTGATTTCATTCAGGCACCGCCTTCTGGCCTGAACAGCGAAGTATTCCAGTTCATGCGCGCCCTGTTCGACTTCAGCAAGCCTGTGGTCGCTGCCGTGGCCGGCCCTGCTGTGGGCATCGGCACCACCTTGTTGCTGCACTGCGACCTGGTTTACGTCAGCCACGATGCGCAGTTGAAAATGCCTTTCGTCAGTCTTGGCCTGTGCCCCGAATACGGTTCCAGCCTGATCCTGCCGCGCCTACTTGGTCATGCGCGAGCCGCCGAATTGCTGCTGCTTGGCCAGGGCTTCAGCGGGGAGCAGGCAGCCGCCTGGGGTATCGCCAATCAGGCACTCGACGGTGGCCGGGCGACCCTGGATGCCGCGCGTGGGGCGGCGCTGCGCTTTCTCGAGCTGGCGCCTTCAGCCGTCGTCGACAGCAAACGCCTGATGCGCGCACCGGGGCGTGAAGAACTGCGCAAGGTGATCGAGGAGGAGGGCGCGCTGTTCGGTCAGCGCCTGCGTTCGCCCGAGGCTATTGAGGCTTTGACGGCATTCATGCAGCGTAGAAAGCCGGATTTCTCTCGCTTTGCATAGGCTGCGCACGCTCCCATAAAGCACAAGGCCGCTCATCGAGCGGCCTTTTGCATTCAGGTTGGGATCACACCATCGGATCACCGACGTGGAGGATCTTCATGGTGTTGGTGCCGCCGGTGCCGTGGTAGCTGTCGCCCTTGGTCAGGATGACCCAGTCACCTGGCTCCACTACGCCGCGTTTGAGCAGCTCGTCCACCGCGGCCTGGCTGACCTTGTTCGCCGGCAGCGAGGCCGGGTCAAACGGCACGGTGTAGACACCGCGGAACAGTGCCACGCGGGCCTGCGCTTCACGGTGCGGGGTGAAGGCGAAGATCGGGATCGAGGAGCGGATGCGCGACATGATTAGCGGGCTGTAGCCGCTCTCGGTCAGGCTGATGATGGCCTTGACGCCCGGGAAGTGGTTGGCGGTGTACATGGTCGCCAGGGCCACGCTCTCGTCGCAGCGCTCGAACTGGCGGCCGATGCGGTGGCTGGATTTCTGGCTGGTCGGATGCTTTTCGGCGCCCAGGCACACGCGGGCCATGGCCTGCACGGCTTCCACCGGATATTCACCCGCAGCGCTCTCGGCCGACAGCATCACTGCGTCGGTGTAGTCCAGCGCGGCGTTGGCCACGTCGGACACTTCGGCGCGGGTCGGCATCGGGCTGTGGATCATCGACTCCATCATCTGCGTGGCGGTGATCACCGCTTTGTTCAGGCGACGGGCGTGGGCGATGATCTTCTTCTGGATGCCGACCAGCTCGGCGTCACCGATTTCCACGGCCAGATCGCCACGGGCGACCATCACCGCGTCACTGGCGCGGATCAGACCGTCCAGGGCTTCGTCATCGGCCACCGCTTCGGCGCGTTCGATCTTGGCTACCAGCCAGGCGCTGCCGCCAGCCTCGGTGAGCAGACGACGGGCGTAGTCCATGTCAGCGGCGTCACGCGGGAAGGACACGGCCAGGTAGTCAAGGTCCATCTCGGCGGCGACCTTGATGTCGGCCTTGTCTTTCTCGGTCAGGGCGGGGGCGGTGAGGCCGCCGCCACGGCGGTTGATGCCCTTGTTGTCGGACAGCGGGCCACCGATCAGCACGCGGCAGTGCAGCTCGTCGGCGCCCTTGAGTTCGACACGCATGACCACACGACCGTCGTCGAGCAGCAGCTCGTCACCTACGTCGCAGTCCTGGATCAGCGCCGGGTAGTCGATGCCGACCACTTCCTGGTTGCCTGCGGTACGCGAGTGGCTGGAGGACAGGCGGAACAGGTCGCCGTCCTTCAGTTCGATGCGCTTGTTCTCGAACTTGGCGATACGGATCTTCGGCCCTTGCAGGTCGCCGAGCAGAGCGACGTGGCGACCGTGCTTGGCGGCGAGTTCGCGGACCAGGGCGGCGCGTGCCTTGTGATCATCCGGCGTGCCATGGGAGAAGTTCAGGCGGGCCACATCCAGGCCGGCGATGATCAGTTGCTCCAGTACTTCCGGCGAGTTGCTGGCCGGGCCCAGGGTGGCGACGATTTTGGTGCGGCGAAAGGTCATGCACGAACTCCCTAGTGAACTATGCCGCGAGGCTACTACGGCGCTCAGCTGTAGTCATTGTTCCTGTGCACTACCCTTTGGCGGGCGGTTTGATCACCAACAGGTCGCATTCGATGCGCTGCAGTACCCGCTCAGCCGTATGACCGATCAGCAGGCTGTCCAGTTGGCCGCGGGCGATGGCGCCCATTACCAGCAGACCAATATTGTGCTCACGCACGAAATGCGGGATGACTTCCTCGGCGAAGCCGTCCAGCAGGTGGGCCTGCCCGGGGTCGATGGCGTGCTGGGCGATCAGCGCGTCGAATGCCTGGCGATGCTCTTGATGGCACTGGGTCACGTAGTCTTCATATTCCTGCGCTACTTCGGCGTCGAACATCAGCGAGCGCGGCAGCGGGGCCTGGGCGTGCAGATAGTGGGCAGTCAGGCCCAGCGTGGTCTGCAGTGTCTGGCTGGCCGTGATCAGTTGATGATCAAGGGCGGCCGGTTTGTCGGCACTGTGCAGAGGGTCGAGCGCGACGCACAGGTTCCTGCCGCGCGGTTCAGCGTCGTGCACCAGCCAGAGCGGCACCGGGCAGCGGCGGATCAGCTGCCAACTGGTGTCGCTGAATAGCAGGCGGCGCAGGGTGCTGCTGGGGTGAGTCGACTTGAACAGAATGTCCGGTTGCAGCGCGGTGACGTGGGCGAGGATTTCTTCATGTCGCCGCTTGCCCCAGCGCACGTCCACTTCGATCCTTAGGCCTTGCTGGATCAGATCGGTAACGCTGGCTGTCAGGTCGTCACGGCGCTGCTGAATGATGCTGTCACGGAGACGCCGGTAAAGATGGCCATCGAGTAGCCCCGCGTCCAGGTTCGGGTGGTAGTCGACCTGCAGCAGGTGAAGCTCGGCCCCCGTCTGGCGTGCCAGCTCGGCGGCACGTAGCAGGGCGGGCTGATCAGCGTGTTCGGTGTCGATGACGACCAACAGTTTGTGCAGTTGCATGGCAGCGTCCTCGGCTGGGTGTTCTGACATTACAGACCCCGGCGCGGCGAACGGCATTGATATGGGTCAGCGTGCGTCCGGATTCAGGGCCAGGTCGAGGTGGCGGGCGGCCTTGGTGTTCAGCTGACCCTCGGGGAACTGCACGAGCAGTCGGCGCAGATAGGCGATGGCCTTGTCGCGGTTGGCGGCCGGGTTGTCCGGGGCCATGTGCATCAGGGCCAACTGGTACAGTGTCTTCTCCTTGATGTCGGCCGGTACATGCGGGTCCGCCAGGCCCAGCATGTAGAGCTGCTCGGCCTCGTCGACCCGGCCTTTGAGCACGGCGCGACGTGACAGCAGGGTCATGTCCGGATCGAGGCTGGGTTTGTACAGGTCGAGATTCTGGCTGGGCTGCCAGTGCGCCAGCAGCTCGCGCGAGGTCTGCTGGATGGGTTCGTCTGCGCGTTGACGGATGCTTTCGATGCGTTGCTCGGCACGGCCTGCGGCCTGGCTGGCGGGAAATTCGTTGAGCACCCGGTAGAAGTAGTTCAGTGCCTTGGCGTCGTCGCGTTGTTCGTTGAAACGGTTCATGTAGACCAGGCCGATCTGGTACAGGGCAATGGCGCGCACCTCGCTGCTCAGTTCGTGGTCGCGGTAGCCGTCCAGATAAAGCGCTTCGGCCTTGTCGCTATGGGCGTCGCGGATGGCCAGGGCACTGTAGGTCAACAGGTCGCCTTCTTCCTCGATGGCCGCCGTCATGCGCTTGCTCTTCAGTGCCTTGTACTCGACCACCTCGTTGGTGGTGACCTGGGCGATGAACAATGGCGTGGTCGGTGCGCAGGCGCCGAGCAGGCAGGCGCCGATGACGAGGGGAAGCAGGCGGAGAAGCGGCATGCAGGCACCTTGACCGGAATGAAGCGATGCCGCGCAGTCTAGTCAGGGCGATGGGTAGCGCCAAGGCGATGGTGGCAAAACCCATCAGAGGTTTGTCGCTGTTCAGTTTTTCCCGCTGCTGTCGATACACTGCTCATTGGAGGACTTGCCCATGCGAACCCTGATCATTCTGGCCGTGGCGCTGTTTGCCACGGGTTGTACCCGTGTCTCGCTCGATCATCATTTGAACAACGCCTATCGCGCCTACAACGAGGGTGATTGCGCCCAGGTTGCGCTGGAGCTGTCGCAGGCCGAGCGCAAGAGTCGTTCGCGCAGCTATCTGCAGCCGGAAATTTCCCTGCTGCGTGGGCAATGCCTGGAGCGCGAAAGTCTGTTCGTCGATGCCGCGCAGACCTATCGCTTCATCATCACTCGCTACCCGGCGAGTGAGTATGCCTACCGTGCTCGTGCTCGACTGCAGACACTCGAGCAGCTTGGTCACTACAACTCCTCAGCGGCAGCCAAGGTCAGCCCTGCCGCGCTGTGAACCTTTGGTCGTTGGTCATTTCTCCAGATGGCAGTGAGGTATAAGCTGGCGCTTGTATCTCATGGAGGATGACCATGCGCCGTTGTTTGTTGATCGCCTTGCTGCTGCCTGTCCTGGCCAGTGCGGAGATTTATCGCTGGACAGACGAGCAGGGGCGGGTGCACTTCGGTCAGCGCCCTGTCGCGGGCGCCGAGCCGGTCGAGGTCAAGCCGCAGGTCATAGAGCGCGACCAACATACGCGCGAGCGTGAAGCGCGCAGTCAGCGTTTCTACGACGCTCGCCGGGAAGAACAGCAGCAGGCCGCCAGTGCCGCCGCAACGCAGCGCCAGGAACGAGCCAACGAGTGCCGTGACCTGCGCCGGCGCTTGGCACAGATCCCCGAAGGTTTCAGCTACTACCGTACGGGTGCTGACGGCAAGCGCATCTACTACAGTGATGAAGAGACGGATACCGCTCGTCGCCAGTTGCGCGATCGTATCGCGCAACGTTGCAGCTAGGGCTGGCCTGGCGGCCTGGAGCGGGCCATACTCAAACACCCTTGTAGCGATTTGCCACTATGCGTAGCCAGCGTCGAATCGAACGCCATCAGTTGCCTTACTACCTGAAGGTGTTCAATCGCATCACCGACAAACCGATGGGATCCATCGGCAATGTCTCTCTGGATGGCCTGATGCTGATCAGCCAGCTGCCATTGCTGGTGGGCGCGCGCTTCGATCTGCGCTTGAAGATTCCTGGCCAGCAAGGTTCGCGTTTCATCGATTTCTCCGCCACGTGCCAGTGGTCCCGCGAGGATGTCACGCCCGGCAGTTATGACTCCGGTTTCGCGCTCGTGGCGCCTCCTGCCGACTATGTCGAGATGGTCGACGCGCTACGTTATTACTTCAGCTTCCACAGTCTGGCAGCGTCGGCCTGAAGGCGGCGCGCTCAATGCACTGCCGGTATTCTTTCCAGGTTGCGCAGGCGCTGACTCAGCTGCAGGCGTAGACCTTCCTCTTCGCACAACAGCAGTGCGTGCTCCAGGTCGTAGCGTTCGCCCTGTGGGCAATCGAGCTTATGGTAGACATCAGCCCGGGCAAGGTGGTCGACGACGCTCGGCGCGCCGAGTTGCAGAACCCGTTCGGCATCCTTGAGTGCTGCGAGTGGATCGTCATGTTGCATGTGCAATTGGCGCAGGTTACGCGACAGGCGCTGCAGCATGCTCCTGGCATCCGCCGTCTGCAGGTGCACGCCAGTGAGTTCGACGTCTGCGCCCAGTTGGCGAGAGAGTTGTTCGCGGCAGTCCCGGGTATACAGGCGGCGCCCGCCGCAAGGGTCGAGCAGATGATCGGCACCGGGTACGCGCAGCATGAAATGGCCGGGGAAGTTCACACCCTGCAGAGGAATTTCCAGGTTGCGTGCCAGTTCCAGGGCAATCAATGCCAGGGACAACGGTTGACCACGGCGCCGTCTCAGCACTTCATGCAGCAGGGCATGACGCGGGCGGGTTACTCCTTCATCGTCTTCCTGGAAATCGAGTTCGGCGAGCCGCCGTAGTAGCGGCTGGGCCAGCTCACGAGCCGGCAGGGCCGGTAACCCGGCACTGACCTGCAGCTGCAGGCTGTGCAGGTCGGACACTAGCTGCGCCGGTTGTACCTGCTGCTCATGCTCTGCGGCTATCCACAGCGCTGCTTCGAACAGGGCGGGTGGGTCACGTTGCAGGCACTGCAGGCAGGCTTGGCGTGGGCTCATCGCATTCTCCGGTGGCTTCTGCTCTTGTAGCTCCAGAACGGCCGCCCGTCCAGTGCGCCTCACCTATACTGAGGCCTGAAGTCAGACCGGGAGCTCGCCCATGTTCAGCATGATGGAAGCCACCCGCCTCGAGGCACTGCATCTGGTTGACGATCCTGTCAGTGGCCTCAAGGCCGTTATCGCCATTCACAACACCCGACTCGGCCCGGCGCTTGGCGGCTGCCGCTATCTGGCCTATCCCGACGAGCAAAGCGCTATCCGTGACGCCATCCGTCTGGCTCAGGGTATGAGCTACAAGGCGGCGCTGGCCGGCATCGAGCACGGTGGCGGCAAGGCGGTGATCATCCGGCCTGCGCATCTGGACAGCCGCGCGGCTCTGTTCGAGGCGTTTGGTCGTTTCATCGAAACCCTCAACGGGCGCTACATCACCGCCGTCGACAGCGGCACCTCCAGCGCCGATATGGATTGCATCGCCCTGCACACTCGTCATGCAACCAGTACGTCCAGCGCAGGTGATCCCTCCGCACATACGGCGCAGGGTGTGTTCACCGGTATACGAGCCACCGCCCAGGCCCGATTGGGCAGCGATGATCTGGACGGTCTGCGGGTTGCCATTCAGGGCTTGGGCAGTGTCGGTTTCGCGCTTGCCGAGGCGTTGCATGCTGCGGGTGCCGAACTGCTGGTCAGCGATCTGGACGCCGGGCGCGTGCAACTGGCGGTCGAGCAACTCGGCGCCCACCCGGTCGCCAGCGAGGCCTTGCTGACCACGCCCTGCGACATTCTCGCGCCTTGTGCGCTCGGCGGCGTATTGAACAGCCAGAGCGTTGGCCATCTGCGTTGCGCCGCAGTCGCCGGGGCGGCCAACAACCAGTTGGCCAGCCCGGAGGTCGCCGACGAGCTGGAGGCCCGTGGCATCCTTTACGCTCCGGATTACGTGCTCAATGCCGGCGGGCTGATCTACGTGGCGTTGCGTCACCGCGATGAGGCGCTGGCGAGCATCACCGCGCATCTGGTGCAGATCAGCCGGCGGTTGACTGAAATCTATGCCCACGCCCAGGCGGAAAAACGCTCGCCCGCGCGAGTCGCCGACCAGCTGGCCGAGCGACTGCTATACGCGACCTAGAGCCGGTTGCCGTGCTCGCGCTGCGGGGCAATACGAAAGACCAGCGCCAGCCCCAGCAGAATAGCCAGCATGCCGACCAGGGCATGTGCGGACAACCGATTGCCCAGCAGCAGGTAATCGAGCACCGCAGTGGTCACTGGCACCAGATAGAACAGGCTGGTGACGTTCACCAGATTGCCGGCCTGAATCAGGCGGTACAACAGCAGTTGCGCACCGACCGAGATCACCAGCCCCATCCACAGCAGTGGCAGCAGCAGCCCGACATCGTACTGCACCCTCCATTCCTGGCTCGGCAACAGCAGCAGGCTGGCCAGCAGGCAAAGACCGTACTGCAGCGGTAATGCCCGCATCGGGCTCTGCTGCAGACTCTTCTGAGCGATGGTGCCAAGGGTGATGCAAAGCAGGGCGCCGAGCGTGAGTACTACACCGGAAATGGGCAGCGTGCTGTTGAGCAGGCTGTCGCTCACGATCAGCGTCAGGCCGGCCAGAGCCGTCAGTAAACCCAGTGCACGCAGAGGCGAGGCGCGCCGCTCCAGCAACAGCAGGGTGAGGATGGGTTGCACGCCCAGCACCGTGGCCAGCACACCGGGTGTGACGCCCTCGTTCAGCGCCAGCATGTAGCAGAGACTGTATCCGCCGATCATCAACAGACCGGCTCTGGCGGTTGGCCAGCGCAAGCCCGCTTGCGGTAGCCAGATACCGGAATGGCCTGCGAGCAATGCCAGAGCCAGGCAGGCCAGGGCAAAGCGCAGAACGAGAAAGGAGAAGGGTGACGCATACTCCAGGCCGAGGCGGGCGAATATTGCGCCACCGGACCAAAGCAGGACGAACAAGGCTGTCGCGCCGTAGCTGGACAGAAGGGTCGAATTGAAACGCATGGTGGAACACCTGTCGATAAATCCGCATGAGCTCCGTACGCACGGGCGCAGCTCGGCAAGGCCGATGAAAACGGAGCGGGAGGTAGCGGGCGTGCCCGCTTAGACGGCGGCCGGCGGAGGGGGAGTGCCGGCGTGACAGGCTGGTGGTGGCGCGCAGCCTTCGGCAGCGACGCTGTAGGCGGCGCTGGCGAAATCGTTGAGGCGATGCGCAGACAGGATCATGAAAACAGGTTCGATACGATGGCAGATGCGCTGAGGCTAGCCTGTGCGACCGGCACGGTCAATCGGCATCGAGCAGGTTCTGGTAGCAGACGGGAGACGTGGGTGGTGACTGTCGTTCCAGCTCGTCTTCGAGAAACTCGGCCAATACCAGGGCGTTGTTGTTGCGCTCATCGCGAGCCGCGTAAAGCAACGTCAGTGTGCCCAGGTTGGCCCAATGCAACAGGCCTTGCCAATGCTCGGGATGGTTGACCAGTTCGCGGCGATAGGCAGTGCGGAAATCTTCGAATGCTGCCGGACGATGACCGAAACGCTTGCGCAGGGCGGTCGATGGCGCTACGTCGGGTAACCAGGCGTCGAGTGGCAGTGCCTCTTTCGCCAGGCCTCGCGGCCACAGGCGGTCGACCAGTACCCGCTTTCCGTCACGGTTTTCGGCGTCCAGATAAACCCGTTTGCAGCGGATCATCGAACTGACTCCTTGCCTGCGGCAACGCTGCACTTGGCGTTGTGCGCGGGCTCGATTAGCGTGAGCGAGGAGGAGTCACCATGGACTATTTCATCATCATCGTCACTACCGCCGCCGGCTTGTACTTTCACTGGTGGCTGTTTCGCCGAATTCGCCAGTGGAGTGACCGTGACCTGGCACTTTCCTTTGCTGAAGGCGACGAGCGAAAGCGTCAGTACATGCTCGAACGACTGCTCCAGGCACAACGAGAGGGCATCAAACGGCGCGAGTTGCCCACCTGGCTGGAGCAGGCTGCAGCGCAGTATCCTACTACCCGCACATCACCCTGAGGCCTCGACCGTCGATGACGGAGAGGCCAGTGGTCGTGATCATTCGCTGGCCGGCTCGACCTCGAGTTCCTCGAGCGCGTCCGGCTGGTTCTTGAAGGCCTTGGCGAATACATCGCGGTTCTTGGCCATGAAAATGCCGAGTTCCTCGCCTTGCTCCTCGTTCAATGACGGCACTGCCTTGTGCAGCACCTCGGTCAGGCGCTCGGCCAGTTCGAGCATCTTGTCGTAACGATCGGCTTCGGCCTTATCCATGAACAAACGCTCCGGGTCGCGATTGCTGCGGTACACCACTTCGACGGCCATTCATCACCTCATCTGCCTTCATGCGTGTTGTCAGAGTGTTACTGGTTTTTTATACAGTTATTGGGAGGATAAAGGACTCGCTGCCGCTTGACCAGTATTGCGTTCATCAGTGTCAGCGCAAATCTCCTGGCGCCCTTTCACGGGCATTGGTCAGGCTGGTTGCAGCTAGGTTCGTGACGAGGAGTAGTGACAGTGTTTTACAAGTGCAATATATTCGCATTCGTTTCTTTTGCACCATGGAACACTCTCTGCGATGGCCCAAACCCTTCCAGGCGATTCCCTTGCCACGCTCTATCGCGGCCATCATGGTTGGCTGCTCGGCTGGCTGCGTCAGCGTCTGGCCTGCCCGCAGCAGGCCGCCGATCTGGCTCAGGACACCTTCGTAAGGGTGCTGGTGAAGGGCGAGGTGCACGCCTTGCACGAACCGCGGGCGTTTCTGGCCACTGTGGCTCGCGGCCTGCTGGTCGATCACTATCGCCGCGCCAGCTTGGAACGAGCCTATCTGGAAGCGTTAGCACAATTACCCGAGCTTGAAGCGCCTTCACCTGAGGCGCAGGCGCTGGTCATGGAGGCACTTGTGGCTATCGATCATTTGCTCGACGGCCTCAAACCAGTGGTACGGGAAGCGTTCCTGCTGTCGCAACTGGATGGCCTGACCTATCCACAAATCGCCGAGCGATTGCAGCTGTCGGTCAGTTCAATTCAGCAATACATGACCCTGGCGTTCACTCATTGTTACCGGGTGGCCTACGCGTGAGTGTGCCGGACGAGGCGGTGCAACAGGCGGTCGCCTGGCGTGTGCGCCTTGCTTCGGGCACGGCGACGCCCCAGGAGTACGCGTTATGCGACGACTGGCGGGCTGCAGACCCACGGCACGAGCAGGCCTGGCAGCGCCTGGAGCAACTTGGTCAGCAGTTTTCCGCTGTCTCGGCGCCGTTGGCCAGGCACGCATTGGCGGGTGCGCAGGTGGATCGCAAGCGGCGCCAGAGCCTCAAGCAGTTGGGGATGTTCGGGGCGCTACTGGCCACCGGTGTGCTCGCTCAACAGCTGCAGCCCTGGCAGCCGTTGCTGGCGCAGCAGCGTACCGGTACGGGCGAGCGACGTCGTTTGCAACTGGAAGACGGCAGCACCTTGTATCTCAACAGCGATACCGCGCTGGATATCCAATACGGTAGTGAGCGCCGGCTTGTCCAGCTGTATCAGGGGGAGATTTTCGTGCAGACCGCGGCCGATCCTGGCGCCCGGCCATTCCTGGTGAGTACTGATCAAGGAGTGTTGCAGGCGCTCGGTACCCGCTTCCAAGTACGCCAACTGGCAGACGCTTGCGAGCTGCAGGTATACCAGGGGGCGGTGCAAGCCAGGCCCAGAGACGGCCAGGCAGAGCGCGTCGAGGCCGGGCAGCGTGTTCGTCTTGGCGCAGGTCGGGTACTCGCATTGGGTGCTGCCGACGTTGATCGCGGACGTTGGGTCGATGGCCTGCTGGTGGCCCATGACATGCCGTTGGCAGACTTTCTTGTTGAGCTTGCACGGCAGCGGCCTGGCTTGTTGCGCTGCGCGCCAGAAGTAGCGCGTTTGCGTATCTCCGGGATTTTCCCTCTGGACGATAGCGACCGTGTGCTGACGATGCTGTCGCGGACCTTGCCGGTAAAGGTGGTCTATCGCACCCGTTATTGGGTCAGCGTACAGGCTGCATGAAAATAATTCGCAAATTCTTTTGCAGCTTTTTCTCGTTCGTACGGCTTTCCTGGCAATCGTTACCTAACGCTATGCCGAAGGAGTCGTCATGCCCTGTCCTGTCCGTCGTTCTTTGCCTTTGACGCGAGCGGTGCGCGCTGCGCTGCTGAGTCTCAGTTTGCCACTGGCCGCTCTACCCTTGGCTACACCGGCCTGGGCTGCACAAACCTATCAGGTCAGCGCTGGCCCTCTTGAGGGAGTGCTCACCGAGTTCGCCCGTCAGTCCGGCGTACTGCTCAGCTTCGATCCGTCGCTGACCCGTGGGCGCACGAGTTCCGGTTTGCAGGGCAACTACTCGCTGGAACAGGGTTTCGCTCAACTACTGGCTGGCAGTGGGCTGCGTGCAGTACTTGACGGGGAGGCCGCTTATCGCCTGGAGCCGGCGCCGCAAGCGACGGTAGACAGTCTGGAGTTGCAGAGCCAGACGGTTACCGGGCAGTCCGTCGAGCGCGCCAATGGGCCGGTCGGAAGCTACGTGGCCAACCGCAGCGCCACCGCGACCAAGACCGATACGCCGTTGTTGGAAACCCCACAGGCGATCAGCGTAATCAGTCGTGAGCAAATGGATGCTCGCGGCGTCACCACACTCGAAGAGGCGCTGCGCTACACCCCGAGTATCAGCGTGCCCTATGGCTTCGACACCCGCTACGACTGGTTCAGCATCCGCGGTTTCGATGCGAAGACCCGAGTGTTTCGTGACGGCCTAGTGCAGCCGACCAGCACCTACGGTCTGCCGCGCCTGGACAGTTGGGCGCTTGAGCGCATCGAGGTGCTACGTGGCCCCGCGTCGGTACTCTATGGCCAGGCCGAGCCCGGAGGCGTGGTCAATCTGGTCAGCAAGCGTCCCGGCGAGACGGCTCACAACGTGGTGCGCGTGCGCGCAGGTAGCGATGACCTGGCGGAGCTGGCCGGTGATTTTACCGGGCCGCTGAATGACGACGGCACGGTGCTCTATCGCGTGGTGATGCTGGGTAATGACGCCAACGCTCAGGTCGACAAGACCGGTATGCAGCGGCAGATGCTGGCGCCGAGTCTGACCTGGCGGCCCAGCGCCGACACTGAGCTGACAGTTCAGGCCGCCTACCAGAAGGATGACGGACGCTACGGCTTCAGCACGCATTTTTCGCCGTACCTGCGTGAAGCCTTCAATCTGCCTTATGACCGTGATCCCGACTTCTTCGACGGCGAGCCGGATTTCAACGACTTCCAACGTAGCTACTACTCTGCCGGTTATCAGCTATCTCACCGTCTCAATGACACCTGGACGCTGCGGCAAAATCTGCGTTACGACGAGACCACCCTTGAATACAGCTACATCAACGCCTATGCCGTGCTTCCGTCCGACGGTCGCACTCTGCTGCGCAGCGCCGGAGTACAGGATGAGCACCTGAGTGGCTGGGGCTTGGACAACCAGGCCGAGGCCAACTTCATCACCGGCAGCGTCGAGCACAAGCTGCTGCTGGGGCTGGACTGGCGCCGCAGCCGCTCTAACGAGACCGCATACTACGGCGCCACCATGCCTACGCTGGATTTGCTCGATCCGCAGTACGGGCGGCCAACACCCTCGCCAGCGGTTGATCGCAAGCAGAGCCTGCTGACCCGTCAGACCGGCCTCTATCTACAGGACCAAATCAAGCTCGGCGAACATTGGAGGCTGTTGCTGGGTGGCCGCTATGACTGGGCGGAGAATGAGACCGACGACGCCTTGCAGGCGGACAGCAAGACCCGCAGTGAAGCGTTCAGCGGTCGTGCGGGACTGGTCTATGTGCTCGACAACGGGCTGGCGCCCTACGTCAGTTATAGCGAATCGTTCAACCCGGTCAGCGGCAGCGATACATCGACCGGCAAGCCTTTCGATCCGGAGCGCGGCAAGCAGTACGAAGTCGGGGTGAAATACCAGCCCGAGGGCTCGCGCAGCTTTGTCAGCCTGGCCTTGTTCGACCTGACCAAGCAGGATTATGTGCTCAGCGACTTCAGCAGTGATCCGGGCCGTACGCTGCGCCGTCAGGTGGGTGAGGTCAACTCGCGGGGCGCCGAACTCGAAGTCCTGGCCAGTCTCGCCGAGGGGCTGGATCTGAGCGCCTTCTACAGTTACACCGACGCCTTTGTCAGCAAGAGCCCCAACCCCTGGGAGAAGGACAGCCGCCTACCACGCACGCCGCGCGACTCGGCTGGCATCTGGCTCGACTACACCCAGCAGAGCGGTGCGCTTAAGGGCGTCGGTGGCGGTATCGGTGTGCGCTACGTCGGCGAGAGCCGATACACCGGACGGAACGCTACCCTGGCGTTTAACCCGGCCTTGGAACCCGTCGTCAGTGTCGAATCTGAAGGCTACAACCTGATTGATGCGAGCCTGCACTATGACGTCGACGGCATGCGCTTGGCGCTCAACGCCAGCAACCTGTTGGACAAGGAATACGACACCTCCTGCAGCGAAGTGACCTGTTACTACGGCTACGGCCGCACTCTGACCGCTAGTGCTAGCTACAGCTGGTGAGTGGCGACGGTCTTGCGTATGAAGATGTTATCCGAGGCAAGCGCCCCAGCAGGGCGCGCCTGCCTGAATACTGATCACTGATAGAAGAGCTGGCCATGAACGAGCAATCATCTCTGACCCGCTGGAGCATTGCTTCACGGATACTGGCCGCGCTGTTCGGCGGATACGCCCTGGCTTACGGCTGCACGGCATTTCTTGCCGTTTACCTGCCATTGGCGCGCCCTGACCGGGTGGTGTTCGCTAGCCTCCTGTGCTTTTTCGTATGGAGCGCTGCTGCGATCTACGTGTTCGCAGCGCGCAGCGCCCTGCGTGCCTGGGTGATGGTGGGCGGGTTGACGCTGTTGTCGTGTCTGGCCGCTTTTCTGCCTGCCGAGTTCGGAGCGCGCCCATGAGCCTGCGTCAATCCATGGCTGGCTTGCATACTTGGGGTGGCTTATTGCCCAGTTGGCTATTGTTCGTGATCCTGTTCAGTGGCACCGTTGCTTGTTTCGACAAGGAGCTGGAACGCTGGATGCGCCCGGCGCTGCATCAACCTCAGACTGCCACGCTCAGTGCCGAGCAATTGCGTGGTTGGCTGAACGCCAACGTGGCGGATGAGTTGCACGCTTTCTGGTTACGTCCACCTAGCGAGCGGACACCATTCTGGCAACTGGCCTGGGAAGTCGAGGGCAACGAGCGTATCGAGCGGCGTGCCTTCGCCCCGCACAGTCTGCAACCCTTGCCCGAAACCCAGGGCGGGGACTTCTTCTTCAAGCTGCACTATGAGCTGCATGGCGGTATGCCCGGGCGCTATCTGGTTGGCCTGGCGGGGATGTTCATGCTGGTGGCGCTGATCTCGGGGGTGATCATTCATCGGCGCATCTTCAAGGACTTCTTTACCCTGCGCCCGGCGGCAAACGGCCAGCGTGCCTGGTTGGATGCGCACAACCTGCTCGGCGTGACCGGCTTGCCCTTCCATCTGGTGCTGGCCTACACCGGCGTGGTGATCTTCGTTGCTTCATACATGCCGGCCGGCGTGCAGGTTGCCTACAAAAGCGACATTGCACACTTCTTCAGTGAAGTCATGGGAGGGTATCACCGCGAGGAGTTGAAGCGTCCGGCACCAGCGCCAGTTTCCCTAGATCTGTTGAGCGAACAGGCACGTGCCCACTGGCAGGGAGGCGAGCTGGGATGGATCAGCGTACATCACCCAGAAGATGCCTCGGCAGTGGTGGAAATACGCCGTGCCGATCGCTCCCACATCGCTAGCCCTGCCGACACCCTGACCTACGATGCAGGCAGCGGCGAACTGCTTCACGAGCAACGTGCGCCGGCTGGCTACAAAACCTATCTGTGGCTGGCAGGGCTGCACATGGCGCAGTTCGGCGGTGCCCTAGTGCGAGGTCTCTACCTGCTGCTGGGGCTTGCCGGATGCGCGATGCTGGTAGCCGGCAGCCGCGTTTGGCTGAGCAAACGCATGGCCCGCGGGGGCGCAGCCATTGGCCTGGTGCGAGCACTCAATGGCGCCGTGTTTGCCGGCCTGCCCCTGGCCAGTCTGGCCCTGTTGTGGGGCAACCGTCTGCTGCCGGAGCAGATGGCGGCCCGCGCCAGTACGGAGGCCTGGGTCTTCACGGTAAGTTGGGTGCTGCTGGCATTCTGGGCCGTGTGGCAGCGCCATCGCCCCAGCTTGCTGCGTCAGCAACTCATCCTTGGCGCGCTTCTGGCTGCAGGGCTGCCCCTGTTGGCGCTTACGACCATGCCGCAGGGCAACCTGTTGGCCAGTCTTGCGCGCGGTGACTGGGCGTTGGCAGGTATCGATCTGTTCCTGCTGTTCATCGGGCTGTCCTGTGCAGCCTGGGCCTGGTACCTAAGGGCCTCTGCGCCCGTGCGTGAACAGCAAGAACCACTCGGGGAGGTGCGCTGATGCTGCTCGCGTATACGTTCGCCTACATAGGCATGCTCGCGCTGTGTCTGGCCATGTCTCGGCATCACAGGTCATTGCTCGGCGGAGAACCGCAGTGTGCACGGCAGCGTGGCCTGCGCCTGGCTGCGGCGATCTGCTTCCTGCTCGCCCTGGGTGTGTGCCATTGGAACGTAGGGGTAGAGATCGGCACGGTGCTGTGGTTGTGCCAGTTGATGCTCGCGGCGTTGCTGCTGGTCGTTCTCCTGGCCTGGCGGCAGCGCTGGGTGTTACCAGCTGCAGCAGCGCTAATGACGGGCGGTATGCTTAGCTGGTGGCTCTGAAGGCGCTGCGGCAAATCGCAGCTGTGTCTTTTCCATGCGTAGCGGCATCATCCTGAAGCTGGTGTTTTTCCTGCATGATCGCTGGGGGCGGGTACTCATTTCGGGTATCCGGGCCGTCATCAGGTTTGGTGGAGAGTTGAAGGATGAATTGGGCTGAGCGCTTGCGCGAAAACATGCACGGTCTGGCGGAGTCGCTGGGCAACCTGCTGATGGAGGCTTTCCATTATCTGGCGCTGTTCGCCATCGGTGCCATCACCGCCTGGGCGGGGGTGATGGCGTTCATCGGCATGCTGGAAAAAGGTCACATCACGGTCGATGACATCCTGCTGCTGTTCATCTACCTGGAGTTGGCGGCCATGGTCGGGATCTACTTCAAGACCAACCACATGCCGATCCGCTTCATGATCTACGTGGCGATCACGGCGCTGACGCGCTTGATGATTTCCGATATTTCCCACACTCATAAACCGAGCTGGGGCGTGGTGATGGTGTCCGGGGCGATTTTGCTGCTGGCGCTGGCGATCCTCGTGGTGCGCTACGCCTCGTCACGTTTTCCGGCGGTAGCCGGACCGGTGCCGCGAGGCAAGGTGCGCAACCGCGAAGATGCCGAGGCAGAGCGCGATGATGCGGCCGACTGAGCCGCATCCTCTACTGTAATGGGGCGAACAGCGCGGCCAGATCCGCTTCGTCTAACTGCCATTGACCCTGGCCGCCGTTACCCAGAACGCCTTCGGCCAGGTTGGCCTTGGCTTGCTGTAGTTGCTGAATCTTCTCTTCGACACTGCCGCGAGCGATCAGCTTGTAAACGAACACCGGCTTGTCCTGGCCGATACGGTAGGCACGATCGCTGGCCTGGGCTTCGGCAGCCGGGTTCCACCAGGGGTCGAAGTGAATCACGGTGTCGGCCGCGGTAAGGTTCAGACCGCTGCCGCCGGCCTTGAGGCTGATCAGGAACACCGGAAACTCGCCGGCCTGGAAGCGTTGCACCGGGGTGCGCCGGTCCTGGGTGCTGCCGGTCAGCTTGGCGTAGGCGATCTTGCGCGCCAGCAGTTCCTGTTCGATCAGCGCCAGCATCGAGGTGAACTGGGAGAACAGCAGCACACGCCGGCCTTCTTCCACCAGTGCCGCGAGCATTTCCAGCAGGGCGCTGAGCTTGCCCGAGTCACTGGCGCTCAGTTCGCCGCCGTCCTCGCCGAGCAGGCGCAGGTCGCAGCAACTCTGGCGCAGGCGCAGCAGGGCTTCGAGAATGACGATATGACTGCGGGCCAGGCCCTGGCGGGCGATTTCGTCGCGCACCTTCTGGTCCATGGCCAGGCGCAGGGTTTCGTAGCGGTCACGCTGCAACTGAGTCATCTCGACCCAATGGGTGATCTCGGTTTTCGGCGGCAATTCGCTGGCGACCTGCTCCTTGGTGCGGCGCAACATGAATGGGCGAATGCGTCCACTCAGGTGGGCCAGACGCTGGGCATCGCCACGCTTCTCGATGGGGGTACGGTAGTCGCGGGTAAAGGCCTTGGCGTCACCCAGCCAGCCGGGCATGAGAAAGTGGAACAGTGACCACAGCTCGCCCAGGTGATTCTCCAGCGGTGTGCCGGTCAGGCACAGGCGCAAATCGGCCTGCACCAGGGCTGCGGCAGTGGCGGCCTTGCTGCGCGGGTTCTTGATGTTCTGCGCTTCGTCGAGAATCAGCAGGCGATAGCGTTGCTGGTTCAGCGCCTTGAGGTCGCGCGGCAGCAAGGCGTAGGTGGTGAGGATCAGGTCGTGCGCGGCGATTTCCTCGAACAGCGCCTTGCGCTTGTTGCCATGCAGGGCCAGTACCCGTAACTGCGGAGTGAAGCGGGCGGCTTCGTCCTGCCAGTTGGGAATCAGGCTGGTGGGCATGACGATCAGCGCGGGCCTGTCGAGGCGTCCGGCCTGCTTCTCGCAGAGAATATGGGCCAGTGTCTGCAGCGTCTTGCCCAGGCCCATGTCATCGGCCAGCACGCCACCCACGCGCAATTCGGCGAGGGTCTGCATCCAGTTCAGCCCCTGCAGTTGGTAGGGGCGCAGTTCGGCCTGCAAGCCTGGCGGTGCCGCAACTTCTCTGACCCTGAGCTGTTGCAGGCGCTGGGCGAAACCGCGTAGTGCTTCGCCGCCCTGCCAACTGAGGGCAGGGTCATGCGCCAGTTCCGCCAGTCGCGCAGCGTCGGCGCGGCCCAGGCGCAGCGGCAGGTGATCCTCGGCCGGATCGCGAAAGTACAGCTCGCCGAGCGTCGCCAGCAGTGGTTTGAGGCGCGCGAAGGGCAGGGCGATGCGCTTGCCACCCTGCGGCAGATTGACCAGCAGACGATCCTCGTCCGTGCGCTGGGCCAGCGCCTCGGGGGTCAGCAGCCAGGGCGTGCGGCGGATGGCCTGCAGTAGGATTGGCAGCAGACTCAGACGCTGGCCGTCCACCTCGATACCGAGCTCCAGGTCGAACCAGTTCTGCTGCGGGTCCTCCTCGACTTCGGCGTACCAGTCATCGACCTCGGCCAGGTTGTACTGGAAATCCGGGCGCATGATGATCTGCCAGCCTTGGGCGCGCAGTTGCGGCAGTTGGTTCTGCACGAATCCAAGCCAGTCGCGTTCACCTTCCAGCTCGAAGGGTTCGCCTGCCTCTACCGGCAGGGCATCGCTCTGGCGCAACGCCACCTGCAGGCCGGTTTGCTCCAGGCGCTTGCGCAGCAGGGCTTCGGCGCCGGCGTCGCGGATGACGCGCAGATTCAACTCGGCGCTGAGGCGCTTGACCAGATCCTTGGCCGGTTTGCCGAAAGCCAGATGCCCGGCGTAATCGAAGGCCAGTGCAGCACGGTGCTGGGTCTGTTCCAGCATGCGCCCCTTGCGTGCATCGAAGTGCACGCGCACGTGGCTGCCAAGCGTCAGTACAGGGCGCGGCTCGACGCCTTCCAGGCGCTGCTCGGCGACTTCCTTGCTCGGCACGATCAGCTCGGACAGGTCGGCGCCGTCCTTCTGCAGGGCCTCCAGAGCGAGCAGGGCAGCGACCACGTGCTTGCAATTGAAGCCGACCGGACAACTGCAGTGGCCGGTCACGCTCCATTTGCGCCCGTAGGGGTGCAGGGTAATGCGCTGCTGGTAGGTCTGGCCTGAGCCCCGGCAGTTCGCCAGGATGCTGTGATCCTTGAGGCTGAGCAGCTTGCTGCGCTTTTCCTCGGCGTAGGCGATGCCGCGGCGCAGGTCACCGGCACCGAACTCGGAGCGCCAGTCTTCCTGACGCAAGTGATGGATATCGAGGGGCATCAGCAGAGCCCCAAGCGGGAAAAGGTTTGACGCATGAGCCGGCCGTGATGATGCAAAGGGATCGATTTTCGCACAGGCGAACCGGCTTGCGCAGGCCCACGGTCGGCTTGTGCCTGCTGCGGCCTACTTTCTTGCCCTGACGCAACCGTAGCGCTGTTCCTTCGATGGCGGATAGCCGTAGAAAGAGGCGTAGCACTTGCTGAAGTGGCTGGGGGAAACGAAGCCGCAGGCCAGGCCGACATCCACGATCGGCAGTTCGGAGTGTTGCAGCAAACGCCGGCTCTCGGTGATGCGCAGCTCCATGTAGTAACGCAGCGGTGTAGTGCCGAGCTGCTCCTGGAACAGCCGTTCGATCTGCCGCGGTGAACGGCCGGCGTATTGGGCGAGCTGAGCGACGGTCAATGGCTCTTCGATGTTCGCCGCCATGAGGTTGATCACCTCGCGCAACGGCTCGCTCATCTTCTCGTGCAGTGCAGGTCGTGCCCGGCGGTAGCGCGATTCTTCGAAGGCCAGGATGTCGACCACGGCATCGACCAGGCTGCGTCCATAACGCTGGTTGATCCACTCCAGCACCATGTTGAAGGCGCCGGTGGGGCTGGCTGCGGTGAGCCGGTCGCGGTCGACGATGTAGCTTTCGCTGGTGACCTGGCTGTCCTTGGCGATCTCGGCCAGGGCCGCGCGATGTTCCGGGTGAATGGTGCAGCGGTAGCCATCGAGCACGCCGGCGCGGGCGAGAAACCAGGCGCCGTTCCACAATCCGGCCAGGGCGATGCCCTTGTGCTGCGCCTGTTTCAGCAACTGACCGAGTGCCGGCATTTCCAGGAGCGGCGTGCGCAGGCCGCCGCACAGGACCAACAGGTCCAGCTCCGCGAAGCGCTCGCTGGTCAGTGACGCGTCGGGACAGATGACCAGGCCCAGGTCACTGGTGACCGAACCGCCATCGAGGCTGAAGGTTCGTGTGTCAAAGGCCCCTTTGCGAATGAGATTGGCCGTGATCAGCGTGTCGAGTGCCTGGGTGAAGGCTGGCAGAGAGAAGTGCTCGAGCAGCATGAAACCGACGCGCGAACGCTGTGACGTTTCGGCCTTGTCGCCGATGAAACGCACGTTCTGACCCTGCATGGCCTCGCTGAACTGTCTTCTGGTAACCAATCGCGACCTCATCATGCTCTTGTGCAGGCACCGTGCGGTACCTCTCTCTTATGTCGAGCACTATACCTGCAGTCGGCGGATCAGGTTCGTTCGAAAGCCTGACGATAGCGACTGGGTGTGTCGCCGAGGGCCTGACGGAAACGGTTGCTGAAGTGGCTGGCGCTGGCAAAGCCACAGGCCAGCGCCACTTCCGACAGGCTCTGGCGGGTGCTTCTGAGCAGGTGGCAGGCCAGCGCGAGACGGCGTGCCAGCACGTAGCGGTGGGGCGGCAAGCCGAAGCTGCTCTGGAACATGCGCGCGAAATGATAGGCCGAGAGGCTGCAGAGCCCGGCCAGAAGATCCAGTGAAAGCGGTTCGCAGAGGTTCTGCTCGATGTAGTCACGCACGCGCCGACGTACCACCGGCGCCAGTCCGCCTTTCAGGTGCAGCCCCTGGCGCAGGCCAACCTGATGCAGCAGGGCATGGTCGAGCAGCTCATGCGCGAGACTGCTGGCCAGCAGGCGTTCGCCCGGCTCCTGCCAGTCGAGCTGGCAGAGCTGGCGAAAGCGGCTGGCCTGCTCGGCATCTTCGAGAAAGGTCGCCTCTTGCAGTTGCAGGCTGCGTGGCTCGCGGTCGAGCAGGGCGACGGCACCGAGGGCGAAGCGTTCCTGCTCGATATACAGGTGCGCGAGCTGGATTTCGCCGTTGATGATCCAGGCGGACTCATGCTCGGCGGGTAGAATGCACAGCTTGTCCGGCGCGCCCCTGTGGCCAGGTTGCTCGCGGCGGAAGGTGCCGGTGCCGCCGGCCAGGTAGCACGACAGGGTGTGATGGCTGGGGGCGAGGTAGTCACGCGCATCATGGGCATTGCTCCAGCGTGCCACGGACAGGCCATTGCCCAGTTCGGCCATGGCATGCAGCTGCGCGTTGGGCGAGCTGCTCATGCTCTGGAATACCTGCAGATGTTCGAATTGCGCCATCGTTCTCTCCCGAATGCAGCCATGCTACGCCTGCTGACCGGCAAAACCAGCCGCGACGAAAAAAATGCGCAAGTTTGCGCAAATTCGGGGTCGTAATCTCTGGAGCGCTTTTGACGGGTGCCTGATTTATTTGCGTCAACCCACGGCGCGACGCAGGGACTCGGAGTATCGTGGCGACCATTCCAACAATGATTCGCATCCCGGATGCCATTCTCGATGAAATACCTGCGCCAGTTCGCTCTTGCCTCCTTGTTGATCTCTCCCAGCCTGTTGGCTGCTGCCCCCTCCATCGATGACAAGTCAGTCTTCATCGACGATCTCGTCAAGCGCATGACCCTGGAGGAAAAGGTTGGCCAGCTGCGCCTGATCAGCATCGGCGGCGACATGCCGCGCGAGCGCATCCGCGAGGAGATGGCGGCCGGTCGCATCGGCGCCACCTTCAACTCGGTGGTGCGCCCGGAGAACCGGCCGATGCAGGAGGCAGCGCTGCGTAGCCGCCTGGGCATCCCGGTATTCTTCGCCTACGACATCATTCATGGCCATCGCACTACCTTTCCCATCGGTCTGGGCCTGGCCTCTAGCTGGGACATCCCGGCGATCGAGAACAGCGCGCGGATCGCTGCGCTGGAGGCCAGCGCCGACGGCCTCGACATGACCTTCGCGCCGACCGTCGATATCTCCCGCGATCCCCGCTGGGGGCGTACCTCCGAGGGCTTCGGTGAAGACCCTTATCTGGTCTCGCGTATCGCCGCGGCCATGGTGCGCGGCTATCAGGGCGATGATCCCAGTGACCCGCAACGGATCATGGCCAGTGTCAAACACTTTGCCCTGTATGGCGCGGTGGAAGGCGGGCGCGACTACAACGTGGTCGACATGAGCCCGATGCGCATGTACCAGGATTACCTGCCGCCGTATCGCGCGGCCATCGATGCTGGCGCGGGCGGGGTGATGGTGGCTTTGAACGCCATCAACGGCGTGCCGGCCTCGGTCAACACCTGGCTGCTGCGCGACCTGTTGCGTCGTGACTGGGGTTTCAAGGGCGTGGCGCTGAGCGACCACGGCGCGATCACCGAACTGTTGCGTCACGGCGTGGCCAGCGATGGTCGCGAGGCGGCGCGCCTGGCCATCAGTGCGGGCGTTGGCATGAGCATGGCCGACACCCTCTACGATAAGGAACTGCCAGACCTGGTGCGCAGCGGCGCGGTGCCGCAGAGCGTGCTGGATGAGGCGGTCACTCACGTGCTCAACACCAAGTACGATCTGGGCCTGTTCCATGATCCGTTCCGCCGTATCGGCCGGGCCGAGGATGATCCTGCCGACGTCAACGCCGAGAGCCGTCTGCACCGTGCCGATGCGCGGGCCATGGCACGCGACTCGCTGGTGCTGCTGGAAAACCACGGCGATACCCTGCCGCTGAGCAAGAAAACCACCGTCGCCCTGATCGGTCCGCTGGCCGACTCGCCGGTGGACATGCTCGGCAGCTGGTCGGCGGTCGGAGTGGCCGAGCAGGCGGTGACGTTGCGCAAGGGCATGGAAGCGGCGCTCGAAGGACAGGGCAAACTGCTCTACGCGCTGGGCGCCAATGTCACCGACGATGCCCATGTGATCGATTACCTCAACCAGCTCAACTGGGATCGCCCAGAGGTCGTGCCGGACAAGCGCACACCCCAGGCGCTGCTGGAGGAGGCCGTGCGCGTGGCAAATCAGGCCGATGTCATCGTCGCCGCGGTCGGTGAAGCGCGGGGTATGAGCCACGAGTCGTCCAGCCGTACGCGCCTGGACCTGCCGGACAGCCAGCAAGCGCTGCTGCGCGCGCTGAAGGCGACCGGCAAGCCGCTGGTGCTGGTGCTGATGAATGGCCGGCCGCTGGCGCTGAGCTGGGAGAAGGACAACGCCGATGCGATGCTGGAAACCTGGTACAGCGGTATCGAAGGCGGCAATGCCATCGCCGATGTGTTGTTCGGTGAGCACAATCCGGCGGGCAAGCTGCCGATCAGCTTTCCACGCTCGGTTGGGCAGATCCCGACCTACTACAACCATTTGCGTCTGGGCCGCCCTTATACGCCCGGCACACCAGGCAACTACACGTCGCAATACTTCGAAGAGCCCAACGGCCCGCTCTATCCATTCGGTTACGGCCTGAGCTACAGCGAGTTTCAGCTGGCGAAGCCCAAACTCTCCGCCGAGCGCATGCTGGCCGGTGAAAAGATTCGCGTCAGCACAACGCTGAAAAACACCGGGCCACGGGCGGGTGCGACTGTCGTGCAGTTGTACCTGCATGACGAGGCCGCCTCGGTGATCCGTCCGGTGAAGGAACTCAAGGATTTTCGCAGGGTCAAGCTTGAGGCAGGCGAGGCACGCGAACTGAGCTTCGAGATCGATGAAAGCATGCTGCGTTTCTTCGATGCCAGCCTGCAGCAAGTCAGCGAGCCAGGTGCCTTCCGTGTCCAGCTGGGGCTGGATTCGGAGAGCGTGCAGGAGGCGCGTTTCGAACTGTTGCCACACCAATGAAGGGGTGGCCCAAGGAGGCGGAAAATATACTCGCGCGAGCACCTGTGCCGGACTTCACGATCTGGTAATAATGCGCAGAAAGAATCCGCGCATGCGGAGGCGTCACCGTTCGGTTGGTCGTCCGTATCGCGCTCGCGCTGTCGTTATCTCATTCGCCTGTTTTCAACTATCCGTAGCGGTCGCCCGTGGGCTGGCCGCTGCTTGTCAGTACGTGTTGCCCTGGAGGCTGTGTGTCGATGAGTCGTTGTTCTGGAGCCCGTATGGGCAAGGCCGGCAAGCTGGCCTTCTGTGTGCTCCCTCTGTTGTTCGCCGCCCAGAGCTGGGCTTTCGAACTGGACGATGTCGCGGTCAAGGCCAAGGCCCTGGCTGCCGAGAAGTACAGCGCGCCGCAGAGCCGCTTGCCCGCATCGTTGCGTGAATTGCCGTTCGCCGGCTACCAGAAGGTGCGCTTTCGTGAGGACAAGGCCTACTGGAACGATGGCAAGACGCCGTTCCAGCTGTACTTCTTCCATCAGGGCATGCATTTCGATGTGCCGGTCAAGCTAAACGAAGTGACCGCCGAGGGAACACGCGAGATCAAGTATGACCCGGCGATGTTCGACTTCGCCGACCTCGATCTGAAACCTGAGGATCTCAAGGATCTTGGTTTTGCTGGCTTCAAGGTAGTTCATGAACTCAACGAGGCGGGCCGTCACGACGAGGTGATGAGCGTGCTGGGCGCCAGCTATTTCCGCATCGTCGGCAAGGGCCAGGTGTTCGGCCTGTCGGCGCGTGGCCTGGCCATCGACACCGCGTTGCCATCGGGCGAGGAGTTCCCGCGTTTCACCGAGTTCTGGATCGAGAAGCCGCAATCCGATCGTGGCACGCTGCTGTTCTATGCGCTGCTGGATTCGCCGCGTGCCACCGGTGCCTACCGCATGGAGATCGACCCGGGCCGCGACAGCGTGCTCGACGTGCAGGCCAAGGTCTACCTGCGCGAGCCGGTGGAGAAACTGGGCATCGCGCCACTGACCAGCATGTACCTGTTCGGTGCCAACCAGCCTTCGCCGCGTCACAACTACCGCCCCGAGTTGCATGACTCCGACGGTCTGGCTATCGCTGCCGGTAACGGCGAGTGGCTGTGGCGTCCGTTGAACAACCCGCAGCGTCTCAACGTCAGCAGCTATCGCATCGACAATCCGCGTGGTTTCGGGCTGATGCAGCGCAATCGCGATTTCGGTCAGTACCAGGATCTCGATGACCGTTACGAGCGCCGTCCGAGCGGCTGGGTGGAAACCGTTGGCGACTGGGGCCCTGGGCATGTCGAGCTGGTGGAAATTCCCACGCCGGATGAAACCAACGACAACATCGTCGCCCTCTGGCGCCCCGAGAACCAGCCCGCTCCCGGCGAGGCGCTGGACGTGCACTACCGTCTACACTTCAGCCGCGACGATGCCAAGCTGCATGACCCGCAACTGGCCATGGTCACCCAGACCCGACTTTCCGAAGGTGACGTGAAGCAGGCCAACCTGATTCGCCAACCTGACGGCAGCACTGCTTTGGTGGTGGACTTCGCCGGCCCGGTGCTCGCCGAGCTTCCCGAGGATGCGGCCATCGAACCGCAGATCAGCGTCGACGGCAATGCCGACATCGTTGAGAAGAACCTGCGTTACAACCCGGTGAACAAGGGCTGGCGCCTGACTCTGCGGATCATGGTCAAGGACCCGGCGCAGCCGGTGGAAATGCGTGCCGCCCTGATTCAGGACGGCAAGCCCCTGTCGGAAACCTGGAGCTATCAGCTGCCTTCCCATGAATAACTCCCTCGACGATACGCTGATCCAGGATTATCTGGAGGAACTGCCGCTCGACCAGCAGCGGCAGCAGGACTTGGCTCATCGCCTGGAGGAGGGTGGTGATCTGGCCACCCTGCATCGCGCGCTGCAGACGCCCGAGGCGAGTGCCACCGAGTCGTACGAAGAAACGCGCGAGCTGCTCGAGTCGGTCCCGGCGCGCCTGGAAATGGGCTGGCCGGACGCGCTCGAGCGCGGCTGCCGCATCGTCGACGATCATCAGGGCCGACCGACCATCGAGTCGACCCCGCCGATCAAACGCACGCGCATCGTGCCGGAGCCCTGGCAGACCAACATCCTCGATCGTGGCTGGCGACGCCTGAAGGGCGAAAAGCCGGCGCCTCGCCCGCGTACCCGTGAAACCGAGGACTTCACCGAGGCGCGCTGGCGCCATGTGGCGTCGATGCGCCGCGCCGCCTTGCTGGTGCTGATGCTGGTGCAGACCGTGGTCGCGACTTGGTACATGAAGTCGGTGCTGCCTTATCAGGGTTGGTCGCTGGTCGACCTGGGCCTGGTGTTCGAGCAGCCGTTGCGCGAGTCGGCGCGGCAGATCCTGCCGTACGTGGTGCAGACCAGCATCCTGGCACTGTTCGCGCTGCTGTTCTGTTGGGTCTCGATGGGCTTCTGGACCGCCCTCATGGGCTTCTTTCAGTTGCTCAGGGGGCGTGATCGCTACAGCATCTCGGCCACCGCCTGTGGTAACGATCCGATCTCGCCGAAGGCGCGCACCGCGCTGGTCATGCCTATCGCCAACGAGCACGTACCGCGGGTGTTCGCCGGCCTGCGAGCAACCTTCGAGTCGCTGAAAACCACCGGGCAACTGGAGCATTTCGACTTCTTCGTGCTCAGCGACAGCAACGATCCGGACATCTGCGTCGCCGAGCAGCAGGCCTGGATGGAACTGTGCCGCGAAGTGGAAGGCTTCGGGCGCATCTTCTATCGCCGTCGCCGGCGCCGGGTCAAGCGCAAGAGCGGCAACATCGACGACTTCTGCCGGCGCTGGGGCAGCAACTACCGCTACATGGTGGTGCTCGATGCCGACAGCGTGATGAGCGGCGACTGCCTGACCAGCCTGGTGCGCCTGATGGAGGCCAACCCCGGTGCGGGCATTATCCAGACGGCGCCCAAGGCTTCCGGTATGGACACCCTCTACGCGCGCCTGCAACAGTTCGCCACCAGCGTCTATGGGCCGCTGTTCACCGCCGGCCTCAACTTCTGGCAACTCGGCGAGTCGCACTACTGGGGGCACAACGCGATCATCCGCGTCAAACCCTTCATCGAGCACTGCGCACTGGCGCCTCTGCCGGGTACCGGGGCTTTTGCCGGGGCGATTCTCTCCCACGACTTCGTCGAAGCCGCGCTGATGCGCCGTGCCGGCTGGGGCGTGTGGATCGCCTACGACCTGCCGGGCAGTTACGAGGAGTTGCCGCCGAACCTGCTCGACGAGCTCAAGCGTGACCGCCGCTGGTGTCACGGCAACCTGATGAACTTCCGCCTTTTCCTGGTGCGTGGCATGCACGCGGTGCACCGCGTGGTGTTCCTCACCGGGGTCATGTCCTACCTGTCGGCGCCGCTCTGGCTGCTGTTCCTGGTGCTGTCCACCTGTCTGCTGGCGATTCATACGCTGATGGTGCCGGAGTACTTCCTGCAACCGAACCAGCTCTACCCCTTGTGGCCGCGCTGGCAGCCGCAAGAGGCGGTAGCGCTGTTCTCGGCGACCATGACCCTGCTGTTCCTGCCCAAGCTGCTCAGCGTGTTGCTGATCTGGATTCAGGGCGCTGAAGCCTATGGCGGGCGCGTGCGTGTGCTGCTGTCGATGCTGCTCGAGGCTGGTTGTTCGGTGCTGCTGGCGCCGGTGCGCATGCTGTTCCACAGCTTGTTCGTGACCGCGGCCTTTCTCGGCTGGTCGGTGCAGTGGAACTCGCCGCAGCGCGTCGACGACTCCACGCCCTGGAGCGAGGCGTTTCGTCGTCACGGCTCGCAGGTGCTGCTCGGCCTCGGCTGGACGGCGCTGGTCGGCTGGCTCAACCCGGACTTTCTCTGGTGGCTGGCGCCGATCGTGGTGTCGCTGATCCTCTCGCCGGCGGTATCGGTGCTGACCAGCCGCACGGCGCCGGGCCTGGCTGCGCGCCGCAGCAAGCTGTTCCTGATTCCTGAGGAGCACAAGGTGCCGCGCGAGCTGAGCAACACTGCCGAGTACGAGCAGTTGAACAGCTCGCGGGCATTGCGCCAGGGCTTCCTGCGTGCGGTGGTCGATCCGCTCTACAACGCTCTGGTCTGTGCAATGGCGCGTGCCCGTCATGCCAAGGTGGTTCCGGCTGCCGAAGCGCTGCGTGACGAGCGCATCGAGGAAATCCTCGAAGCCGGTCCCGAGGGGCATGTCGAAGCCACTCGCTGGCGCCTGCTCAATGATCCTGACGGCATGGCGCGTCTGCATGCCCGCATCTGGCAGGAGCCGCAGCACCACAGCTGGCGTGAGGCCCGCGACCGCCTGCGCGGCGCTTGAGGGCCAGCAAGTGTGTCGCTTGTTCGGCGACACACTTGCTTACACCCAGACCTCCCCACAGCGGCCTTGCGGCAGGCACCATATACCCCCGGTATGGTCTGAAAGGCCCGAAACAGAGCCTTGACTCTCCAACAAGCGAAGCGCGCGGAACCGTGCCGTGCCTTCCTGTCGCAGTTGCCGATAACGTTTTGCCGCGTGCGCACAAGGCAGGCCTTATGAGGCTGCGTCACTCATTTAACCTGACAGGGAACCTGATATGTCGAACCTCCAAGACTCCGCGCAGCGTTACGGCGCTGTCTCGCGGTTGCTGCACTGGGCCATGGCTGCGCTGCTGGTGTGGCAATACCTCACGGTGATCGTGCCCGAGGGGCACTTTCTTGAAAGCATCGTCGGCGGTACGCACAAGGCGGTGGGGTTGCTGCTGATGGTGCTAGTAGTGATTCGCCTGATCTGGGCGCTGAGCAACCGCGGTCGTCGGCCGGCCTCGCTCAGTGTTCCGGCGATGCTCGGCCATCTGGCGCTCTACGGCCTGATGCTGCTGATCCCGCTGCTCGCCCTGCTGCGCCAATATGGATCGGGGCGCGCCTTCGAGGCCTTCGGCATGACCATCATGAGCGGTTTTGAAGGAGACAAGATCGAGTGGATGATTGCCCCGGCCAGTCTGTTGCACGGTAATCTCGGCTGGCTGCTGCTGGTGATGATTGTCGGTCACATTGGCATGGCTTTCGTGCACCGCCGCCAGGGCGATGTCGATGTCCTGGGACGGATGATCGGGCGTTCTTCCTGAACGCTATGGCAAATGTCTTACACGCTGAGGCGGCAACAGCTGCTGTTGCCGCCCGAGGTGAATCCCTAATCTACACACATCCCCTGCAGCAACGGATCGCTGAGGATCAAGGATGATGACCAAGCCATGATGGCTACCGACAGGATGTCGGATGGTTGGAAGAGACCCGCTTCGGCGGGTTTTTTGTTGCCTGCAGAAAATGGCTCACGCCTCCTTGCCGATGAATATCAGCAACGCCACCAGAGGCAGGCCGCCAGCCAGCAGCGCCGTGCCTGCCCAGCCGAACTGCTCGTAGATCGGGCTGGCCAGGGCCGAGCCGATGGCGCCGCCGACGAAGATGCTGGTCATGTACAGCGCGTTGAGACGGGCACGACTCTGCGGCTCCAGGGCATAGATGGTGCGTTGGCCGAGGACCATGCTCATTTGCACGGCGAAGTCGAGAACGATGGCGGTGAGCACCAGACCGGCCCAGCCCAGGCCGTGGCTCAGCAGATTGGGGGCGAAGGCCAGCGGGGCGAGCAGCAGCGCGATCAGGCTGGCCCGGTAGGTGTGCCCGGCATCGGCCAGACGCCCGGCGATAGGCGCTGCCACGGCACCGATGGCGCCGGCCAGGGCGAACAGGGCGATATCCTGCTGGCTCAGGCCCAGGTGGCGGGCCAGCTCCAGTGGTGCGGCCGTCCAGAACAGGCTGAAGCTGGCGAACATCAGCCCCTGGTACAGCGCACGGCGGCGCAAGGTGGGGTAGCGGCGCAGCAGGTGGGCGAGCGAGAGCAGCAGTTGTGCATAGCTGGCGCGGTGGCTGGGGGCATGGCGCGGAATGGTGCTGGCGATCACCACGGTGATCAGCAGCATCAGTCCGGCAGCCATCAGAAACACCGCGCGCCAGCCGAATTCCCCGGCCACCAGGCTGGCCAGCGGCCTTGCGAGCAGGATGCCGAGCAGCAAGCCGCTCATGATATTGCCCACCACCCGGCCACGGCTGGCCTCTGGCGCCAGATTGGCGGCCAGTGGGATCAGCATCTGCACCGACACCGAACTCAGCCCGATCAGCAGCGCCAGGCCCAGGAACAGGTCAGGCTGGCTGGCGAACGCGGCTGCCAGCAGGCAGAGCAGGGCTGCTGCAGTGGTGAGCAGCATCAGTCGGCGACTTTCCAGCAGGTCGGCCAGGGGCACCAGAAACAGCAGGCCCAGGGCGTAGCCGATCTGCGTCAGCGAGACGATCAGGCTGGCCCGTTCGGCGCTGAGGCCGACATCCGGGGCGATCAGTTCGATGATCGGCTGGGCATAGTAGAGGTTGGCGACGATGGCGCCACAGCACAGGGCGAACAGCAGGACCAGCGTCTGTGACAGCGCTGGTGATTCGTGGGTGAGCGAGGAGGTCTGACTGGTCATGATGATGTCTCAGGCGTTCAAGGCTGGATAGTCGGTGTAGCCGGCAGCGCCGCCGCCGAAGAAGCTGCTGCTGTCCGGGTGGTTCAGGCGGCTTTGCTGGTGCAGGCGCAGTGGCAGGTCCGGGTTGGCGATGAATAGCCGGCCGAAGGCGATCAGGTCGGCGCGGCCCTCTGCCAGGGCGCGGCGTGCACTGTGCAGGTCGTAGCCGCCGGCCAGGATCAGCACGCCGCTCCAGCTACGGCGCAGCTGACGGATGATGCGATCCCAGGCCGGATTGCTGTTTTCATCCTGCTGGTTACCGACGATGGCTGGTTCGACCAGATGCAGGTAGGCCAGTTTCCACCGGTTCAGTTCGCTGACGATGTAGCCGAAGGTGGCTGCCGGGGTGTCGTCGCCCATGCCCATGAAGCGACCCATGGGTGTTAGCCTCACGGCCACTTTCTGCTCACCGATTTCCTCGCATACCGCTTTGACCACTTCCAGCAGGAAGCGGGCCCGGTTGCCGATGCTCTGGCCGTAGCCGTCGCGCCGCTGGTTGCTGTGGGAGTTGATGAACTGGTCGAGCAGGTAGCCGTTGCCGGCGTGGATCTCCACGCCATCCATGCCCGCGTCCATGGCGTTGCGTGCGGCCTGACGGTAGTCGGCGACTATGTCGCAGATTTCGTCGACGCTCAGCTCATGCGGCACCGGGATGTCGCTCCAGATGCCCTGACCGTTGGCGTCTTCGATAAAGGTCTGGCCAGGTACCGGCAAAGCACTGGGCGCGACTGGCAGCGCACCGCCAGGCTGCAGGCTGGGATGGGACACACGGCCGACATGCCACAGCTGCAGAAACATGCGCCCGCCGGCCTGGTGCACGGCCTCGCTGACCAGCCGCCAGCCGGCGATCTGCTCACGGCTGTGAATGCCCGGCGTCCAGGCGTAGCCCTGGGCCTGACGGGAAATTTGCGTGGCTTCGCTGATGATCAGCGCGGCACTGGCGCGTTGACGGTAGTACTCGGCATTCAGCGCGTTTGGCACATTACCGGGCTGTACGGCACGCGAACGGGTCAGCGGCGCCATGACCACACGATGGGGCAGTTGCAGGTCGCCGAGGCTGATGGGGTCGAACAGGGAAGGGGCCATTGGAGTCTCCGTAGTGGTTTGGCCGGGAGACTCAAGGTTAGGGACGAGGCGCCGCGAGGATAATCCACCGCGCCGGCAACGCTGCTTTGCGCACCGTGCAACGGCTCACTCCAACACTGTTTGCAGGAATGCCGAGAACGCCGCGATGCGTTTCGAACCACGATGGTTGGGCAGATACAGCATATGGATGGCGCCGTCGTGTGGGCCTGGAGCGACTTCGTATTCGGGCAGCAGGCGCAGCAGCTGACCCTTGGCAACATCCTCGCGTACCAGCCAGTCGGCCAGCAGGGCTACGCCCTGACTGGCCAGGGCGGCCTGACGCAGAATGTCGGCGTTGTTGCTCAGCAAGCGGCCTCCAACCGGTACCTGCAGCAACTCGCCGTTCTGCTCGAAGCGCCAGTAACGGGTCGGGCTGCCGTAGTCGAACTGCAGGCAGGCATGAGTTTGCAGGGCATCAGGGTGTTCGATGGCCGGGGTGCGCGCCAGGTATTGCGGGCTTGCCACCAGCCAGCGACGGAAGCTGCCGACTCGCTGGCTGACTACATCGTCACTGGTGATCGACGAGCCCAGGCGCAGGGCGAGGTCGATGTGCTGACTGAGCAGGTCGACGACCTCGTCGGTGACGCGCAGGGTCAGCTCCAGTTGCGGATGACGCTCGAGTAGCTCGCCCAGGCGCGGGGCGATCAGGCGACGGGCGAACTCCACGGGCACGCTGACGGCGAGACGGCCACGCACCTCGTCGTCACTGTCGGCCACCGCCGCATCGGCTTCGTCCAAGGCTTCGAGAATGGCCAGGGCGCGTTCGAAGTACTCCCTCCCGGCTTCGCTGACGCTGATCTGCCGCGTGTTGCGGTTGAGCAGCACGCAGCCCAGCTCCTGCTCCAGGGCGTTGACCGAACGGGTGACCGATGAGGTGGCCAGACCCAGTTGCCGCGCCGCGGCAGAAAAACCACCGCAGCGCACGGTAGCGACGAAGGTGCGTAGAGCCAGCAATTTGTCCATGAGCGCGCCTGGCGAGAAATCAGTCGCCAGCTTGCGCGATTGGCCGGCTCGCTGCCAAGCACTGCGTGGCCCCCTGCGCTTTGCGCGTGTACCACAGCACCCGACTCACGCCACGGGTGATGGCCACGTAGGCCAGGCGCCGGGTCTCGTCCTGCATGGCCTGATCGTAGCTGCCGGCGAAGAAGCCGCAGTGGGCGTAGAGCGCATTGCGCAGCGGGTGTTTCTCCACCGGCAGGCAGTCATCGAGGATGATCGCCACCTCGGCCTGCAGGCCCTTGGCGCGGTGGATGGTCATGGTTCTGACCGGCAATTGTTTGCCCAGCTGCGCGCGGACCTGCTGCAACGGCTCGTTACGCCGGCTCAGCAGCAGCACGGCGTTGCGGTCGGCTGCGGGGCGGCTGGCGACATGGGCGCATTGCGCGCGAATGTCTTCGAGCAGGCGCGGCAGACCGCTGGCCAGGTCGAAGCGCTGGATCAGCTTGACGCCATGATCACCCGGTTGCATGGCCCGGGCCGCAACGCAGGTCTTGGCCTGCTTGCTGCGTACGTCGGCCAGCACCCTCTCGCCATCACGGATCACCGGTTCGATGCTGCGGTAGTTGGTGGTCAGCAGCAGGGTGTTGCTCTTGCCACGGCCACGGCTGGGAAAGTGCCGGTCGAAATCGATGAACAGCTCCGGCGAGCTGCCACGCCAGCCGTAGATCGACTGCCAGTCATCGCCGATGGCCATCAGGCTGATGCGCTCCCCCGCGCCCTGCAGGCGACGGTGCACGGCCTGCAGCCACAGCACGATCTGCGGCGAGATGTCCTGGAATTCGTCGATCAGCAGGTGGCTGAGGGCCAGCAGGGCAGGCCCGGGTTTGCCAGCACTGCCATTCAGGGTATCGCTCAATTGCGCGAAGGCAGCGTTGAAACGGATCAGGCCCTGGCCGTGCAGCAGGGCATCGAAGTGCTGCTGGAAACATTGCATGGCTGCGATGAAGTCACGCTCGCGCGGCGCGCAATCCAGTGCTTTCACGTCCAGACGCTCGAGGCGAATGCCTAAGCTTTCGGCGAAATCGATCTGCCCGTGCAGCAGTTCGAACAAGGGCAGGGCGGTGAACTCCCCAGGCAACTTGCAGGCATCCAGCGGCGCTTTGGCTTTGCCCTTTGCCGGTTCCTCGGGGGCGGGCAGCTTGAGCAGGCGGTGGGTCAGGGCGCGAAAACGGGCGTCGTCGGCATAGGCGTTCTGGTACGCCTGCTTGAGCAGGCGCTGCTGCGCGGGCCGCAGGCGGCCGCCGGTCAGCGGGTTGTCTGGCTCCTCGCCGGGCTCGTCCAGTTGCTCGAACCAGCGCGGGTGGCTCAGCTGCTCCTTGGCCAGCGTGGCCATGGCCGCGTGAAAGGTGCGCACGCATTGGCTGGCATCCTGCGGGTATTGCCAGAAGCTGAGCACGCGCTGCAGGCGCTCGCGCAGTTCACCGCACGAGGCGTTGGTGAAGGAAATTACCGTCAGCCGCTTGGGGTCGATCTGCAGGTGGCAGAGCATGAACACCACGCGCAGGACCAAGGTGCTCGACTTGCCGGAGCCGGCACCGGCGAAGATGCGCGTCAGGGGTGTGCGGCAGAGAATCATCGCCCATTGTTCGTCCGAGGGCGCGCCGATCAGCCCGGCGCTGACGGCGCGGGCCACCTGTTCGCGCATGGCCTGGACCTGCGCGTCCTCGATCTTCAGACGGGTGCCGGGGTAAATGCCGACAGGGCCGGGCTTGCTCTTGGCCGATTTGCTGGTGGTCGCCTTCTTGCTGGCTGCGGATTTCTTGCGGGTTTGCTTGCGTGCAGGTTTGCGTGGTTGCGCGGCTTCACGCTCGGCACGCAGGTAGGCGGTGGTGCGGGGGAAGCAGCGGGCAAGGGCGCTGGACAGCAATTGTTTGTAGCGTGCGACGGCAGAGAACATGCAGTGAGAAGGATCCGGCTGGCAAAGGCAGCATGATAAAGCCCCAGGCGCGATGGCAGGCAGTGATGGCGCAGCGATAATTGCGCAACTTTGTGCAAGCGTCCGGCCTGCGCTGCTTCCAGACTGTAGTCAGTCTTGGGAGATAGCCGATGAACCTTTCGCTCTACCTGCTTACCGTATTGATTTGGGGTACCACCTGGATCGCCATCAAACTCCAGGTCGGCGAGGTGGCGCTTGCAGCGTCCATCGCCTATCGCTTTGCCCTGGCCTCGCTGGTGCTGTTCGCCATGCTCTGGTTCAGTGGCCGCCTGCAGCCGCTCGACCGTCGCGGTCAGGGCATCTGCATGGTGCAGGGGTTGTGCCTGTTCTGCCTCAATTTCCTGTGCTTCTACACCGCCAGCCAGTGGATTCCCAGCGGTCTGATCGCGGTGATCTTCTCCACCGCCACGCTGTGGAACGCGATCAATGCTCGATTGTTCTTCAAGCAGCGTATCGCCAGTAACGTGCTGTTGGGCGGCGCTCTTGGCCTGGCCGGCTTGGGGCTGTTGTTCTGGCCGGAACTGGTCGGCCACGAGGCCACTCGGGAAAGCCTGCTGGGTATCGCTCTGGCGCTCTGTGGCACGTTGTTCTTCTCCGCCGGCAACATGCTTTCCAGCCTGCAGCAGAAAGCCGGCCTCAAGCCGCTGACGACCAATGCCTGGGGCATGCTGTACGGCGCGCTGATGCTGGTACTGATCTGCCTGGTCAGTGGGACGCCGTTCGCCTTCGACTGGAGCCTGCGCTATGTCGGCTCGCTGCTGTACCTGGCGATTCCCGGCTCGGTGATCGGTTTCACCGCCTATCTGACCCTGGTCGGGCGCATGGGGCCGGAACGCGCGGCTTATTGCACCGTACTGTTCCCGGTGGTGGCGCTGAACATCTCGGTGTTCGTCGAGGGCTACCAGTGGACGGCCCCTGCGCTGTGCGGTCTGGGCCTGGTGATGCTGGGCAACGTCCTGGTGTTTCGCAAGCCCAAGCCGGTGCTGGCACCGGCCCGGGCTTAGCAGGCCTAATTGCCGCGAATCAGCTTGCGCAGCATGAAGCGATTGGGGTGGCTGGCCTCGGCCACCTCGCGCGGCACTGGCAATGGCTCGTCATCGAGCCAGGCGGCAATCAGCTCGCCCGACAGCGGTGCGGTGATCAGCCCGCGTGAGCCATGGCCGCTGTTGATGTACAGGCCGGGTAGCCAGGGGCAGGGTGCATCCGGCACCTGGCGGGCGTCCCTGGCCAGCACGGCGTAGGCCTGGTTGAAGGCTTCCTGCTCGGCCAACGGGCCCACCAGCGGCAGATAGTCCGGGCTGGTGCAGCGGAATGCGGCGCGGCCTTCGAGGGTGGCCGGATCGAGTTTGTGCAGATCGAGACGTTCGCCAAGATCGGCAGAAATTTCCCGCAGCAGCTCCAGGTTGCTGGCGTGCTCGCTGACGCTGGGCGTGAGGTCGTCGCTGTGGAAGTCGAAGCTGGCGCCCAAGGTGTGTTCGCCGCCACGCGCGGGTGCCACGTAGCCTTCGGCGCAGACCACGTTGCGCAGTTCGCTGCTGGCTTGAGTTGCCGGCAGGCGGCTGATCTGCCCGCGGATGCGTTTGAGTGGCAGGTTGGCGGTGGGCAGCAGGCGGGCGATCTCGGCGGCGCAGGCCAGCACCACGACCGGCGCTTCGGCCAGCAGGCCGTTCTCGCCAGTGATTCGCCAGTTTTCGTCATCGCGTTGCAGGCCCAGCGCCTCCTGGTAAGGGCGCAATTCGATCAACGGATGCTGCAGCAGGTGTCGGCACAGCGCTGGCGGATGTACCCAGCCGGCATCGGGGTAGAACAGGCCGCCAGCAGGCAGGGCGACGCCGGCTCGCGCTTCGGCCTGCGCCTGGCTCAGTGCATGCAGCAGGTCGCTGGGGAAGGCGCTGGCCAGTTTGCTCTGGCGCTGGCTTTCCTTGGCATCGAAGGCCAGTTGCAGCACACCGCAGGCCTCCCAGTCGACGCCACCTTGCAGGCGCTCGAGCAGGCGACGGGTATGGCCGAAACCGGCGACGATCAGGCGCGACAGTGTCGTACCGTGGGCCGACAGCTTGAGGTAGAGCACGCCCTGCGGGTTGCCGGAAGCCTCGCGGGCCACGTCGTCATGACGCTCCAGCAGGGTCACGCGCCAGCCGCGTACGGCCAGGCTGGAGGCCGTGGCGCAACCGGCCAGGCCGGCGCCGATCACCACGGCATGGCGCTCGCCTTTTGGCCGAGCGGGGCGGGTGAACCAGGGCACCGCGCGCGCGCTCGGCGCCCCCTGGAACGGCCCGGCCAGCATCTCGCGCTTGTGGCCGAAACCCTTGACCCGAACCATGGCGAAACCGGCGGCAATCAGCCCACGGCGGACGAAGCCGGCGCTGGTGAAGGTGGCCAGGGTGGCGCCGGGTGCCGACAGCCGCGCCAGTTCAGCAAACAGGGCGTCGGTCCACATCTCCGGGTTTTTCGCCGGGGCGAAGCCGTCGAGAAACCAGGCGTCGACCTGCGCATCGAGCTGCGGCAGGCACTCCAGCACATCGCCGATCATCAGCGTCAGCACCACGCGGCCGCCATCGAGCAGCAGGCGCTGGAAGCCAGGATGCATCGCTCGGTATTGCTCTAGCAGTTGTGCAGAGAAGGGTGCCAGTTCCGGCCACAGGGCCAGGGCGCGCTGCAGGTCGGTGAGGCTGAGAGGGAATTTTTCGACGCTGACGAAGTGCAAATGGGCATCGGCTGGGGCGTGTTCGGCGAAAGCCTGCCAGGCGCAGAGAAAGTTCAGCCCGGTGCCGAAACCGGTCTCGCCGATCACCAGCCGGCCGCCGGCCGGCAGGGCCTGGCAGCGCTGCTCGATGCGGTTGTGGGCGAGGAACACGTGGCGGGTTTCTTCCAGGCCATTGGCGCGGGAGAAGTACACGTCGCCGTAGCTGCGTGACAGCGGCTGGCCGTGTTCGTCCCAGTCGAGCTGGGCGTTGTGCAGATCGGGCATGGCGGGGTTCCAGGCAGAGCAGGCGGCGATTCTACCGGTTATGTCGGCCGAACACCTGGAACAGGTCGATTTCGCCATTCTCGGGAGGCGTCAGGTTAAGCCGGCGCTCGATATTGAGCAGGTGTTCTTCCATACTCGCCACGGCTTTGGCCGTCTCACCGGCCAGCAGCGTTTGCGCAAGCGACTCGTGCTCGTTGTGCGAGCACTGGATGCCGTTGTGGTTCTCGTACAGGGCGATGATCAGCGAGCTGCGGGCGATCAGGACTTCGAGCATTTCTCCCAGCGTGTGGTTGCCGGCGATTTTCGCCAGCAGGCGGTGAAACTCACCGGAGAGCCGAATGAACTCGGGCTTGGCCGGATCGTTGCCCAATGAGCGCTCCGCCTCAATATGAGCGCGAATCGCCTTGCGGTCAGCGGGACGCATGCGCCTGCCGGCCTCTTCGATGAGGGCCTTCTCGATTATCCGGCGCGCGGCGAATACTTCTCGCGCCTGTTCCGGGGTGGGTTCTTCGACGAAGGCACCCCGGTTCATTTCCAGGCGCACAAGCTTGAGGTGGGCCAGCTCACGTAGCGCGCTGCGGATGTGGTTACGGTTGGCGCCGAACACCTCTACCAGATTCAACTCGGTCAGACGCGTACCCGGTGGCAGGCGTTGCTCGACGATGGCGTCGTAAATGGCGCCGTAGATGCGCTGGATTTCCCTTGTGACATGGCTGGCCATGCGGTTCACCTCGACTGCAGATACGGAAAAGTCCCGTATCAGGAACGTCTTACTAGTGTCATAACACGGAGCACATGTCGGCATGTGCTCGGGTGCTTTTGGGTAGGGTGCGCTGCGCGCACCGCGAAGACCGCAGTACTTGCCTGGTGCGCACGGCACACCCTACGAAAAGCCGTCCGACCGACAGTTGATCTGTGGTGCAACACTAGACTAATTGTTAACAATTTTTTCGCAAATACTATTTTTTGCGCCGGGAGTTGGTGCGTTCTGGCCTGAACTGCGCCGATAGGGTGCACACGTCGGTAAGGGGTAGACGCGTTACTTTTTGATGCACTTGTTCATCTACCACCACCTGATTTGGCAAGGCTTTGCTTTGCAAGAAAATTGCTTCTGATCGTTCGGTCAGGAAGATGATTCAGGCAGTTTTCTGGCACATCGGTTGCTAACACTGATTTTAAAATTGTTAGCAAAATGGATGTTGGCAATGTCAGGAAAAGGGCTGGTCGAGCTGGTGGCGGTACATAAGGCATACGGTAGCCGTGTAGCCGTCAGTGACATCAACTTGAAGATCCCCAGCGGCAGCTACTGCTGTCTGCTTGGTCCCAGTGGCTGCGGCAAGAGCACCACCTTGCGCATGCTTGCCGGCCATGAGGATGTCAGTGACGGCGACATCCTCATGGATAACCGCAACGTCACCGATTTTTCGCCGACCCAGCGCGGCACGGCGATGATGTTCCAGAACTATGCGCTGTTCCCGCACATGAGTTGTCTGGATAACGTCGCCTTTGGCCTGCGTATCGCCGGGGTGGCGAAAGCCCAGAGGCATGCGCGGGCCAGCGAGTTGCTGGCCTTGGTGAACATGCAGGACTACGAGAGCAGCTATCCCGCACAGCTGTCCGGCGGCCAGCAGCAGAGGGTGGCGTTGGCCCGGGCACTGATCACCCAGCCCGATGTGGTGCTGCTCGACGAACCCCTGTCCGCGCTCGATCCGTTCTTGCGTATTCGCATGCGCAAGGAGCTCAAGGCGATTCAGAAACGCCTGGGGCTGACCTTCATTCACGTCACCCACTCGCAGGAAGAAGCCTTCGCCCTGGCTGATCTGGCTGTGGTCATGGATGGTGGCCGGATTCAGCAGGTCGCCCCTCCGCGCCAACTGTTCGAAAAGCCGGCGACGCCTTTTGTGGCTCAGTTCATCGGGGGGCACAGCCTGATGCGCGGTGAGCTCGGTGAGCAGGTCGACGGCCGCATTGCGCTCAGCGTCGAGGGGGCAGGGCGGGGCAGTCTGGAGGCTGCGCAGCTTGCCTCGCATGATCTGCAGCCAGGCACCGCGGTGGCTTTTTCGGTGCGCTGCGATCACCTCGACATCCTGCCACTCGACACGCCTGCCGATGCCGGGCGATTCGTGTTGCCGGTGCGCATCAGCGATGTCGAGTTCCAGGGCGCTTTCATCTATGTCGAGTGTCAGGCGGCCAGCGGCGCATCGCTGATGGTCTACCTGGCCGACCGTCAGCAGTACCTGCCGCAGGTCGGTGCCGAGGTGTGCCTGGGCTGGTCCGCGCAGCATTTGAATCTGTTCTCACCCGAGTACGCCCATCCGACCAAGGAGATTCAGCCATGAGCGATCACGATGACAGCACCCCACAAGTAGAAGAACAGCCGGCAGCAACTGCAGGCGGCCTGTCCCGGCGCAACCTGATCAAGGGTTTCGGGGCCGCGTCGGCGCTGGCGGTCGGTTCCGGAGCCATTACCGGTTTCCCGATGATCTGGGCTCAGAACATCAAGAATGTCACCTTGCGTCAGTTCGGTACCGGGGTTTCCAACCTCAACGACATCGCGCAGAAGGCCAAGGAGGACCTGGGCATCACGCTGCAACTGACGGCCCTCGATTCCGACGCCGTAGCGCAGCGGGCTGTGACCCAGCCTCGCTCTTTCGATATCGCCGATATCGAGTACTGGATTGCCAAGAAAGTCTTTCCCTCCGGCACCATGCAGGCGATGGATACGCGACGGCTGAAGAACTTCGACAAGATTTCCCAGCTGTTCATCACCGGCAAGCTGACCCCCGATTCGGTGATCGCCCAGGGAACGGCGCCGCATACGGTAGGCTTTGTCGAGGGCGCTGACTCGGTGAAATTCGCCAGTGAGCCGACGCACTGGATGACCCTGGTACCGACCATCTACAACGCCGATACGCTGGGCATTCGCCCTGACCTGGTCGGCCGGCCGATCAGCAACTGGCGCGACATCATGGACCCGGCCTTCAAGGGCAAGACGTCGATTCTCAACATCCCCTCCATCGGCATCATGGACGCCGCGATGATCTGCGAGTCGATGGGCGAGATCCAGTATGGCGACAAGGGCAACATGACCCAGGCGGAGATCGACAAGACCATCGCCATCCTCATGCAGGCGAAGAAGGACGGCCAGTTCCGTGCATTCTGGAAGAGCTTCGACGAGTCGGTGAACCTGATGGCTTCCGGTGAGGTGGTGATCCAGTCGATGTGGTCGCCAGCCGTGGCTGCGGTGCGTAGCCGCGGCATCGAGTGCGTCTATCAGCCGCTGCAGGAGGGATACCGCGCCTGGGGTGGCGGCATCGGTCTGGCCAAGCACCTGTCCGGTCTGGAGCTGGACGCAGCCTACGAATATATCGACTGGTACCTGTCCGGCTGGGTCGGTGCCTATCTCAACCGTCAGGGTTACTACAGTGCTGCACCGGAAACCTCGAAGGCCTACATGAGCGCTGACGAGTGGGGCTTCTGGATGGAGGGCAAGGCTGCCCAGGGTGACATTCTCAGCCCTGACGGCAAGGTGATGGAGAAGGCCGGCGCGGTACGCGACGGTGGTTCCTATGAACAACGCATGGGCAGTGTCGCCTGCTGGAACTCGGTGATGGATGAGAACCGGCACATGATCCGCAAGTGGAACGAATTCATCGTCTCCTGAGCATCGTTGATGCAAGCAGGAGCTGGCTCGCCGGCTCCTGCTGCGAGTCGTACAGGCACTTCTATTGAGCGGATTCCGCCATGCGTAACGGACTAGCCAATCTCAGCCATCTGCAAGCTCTGCCGCTGGCGCTGACCCTGCTGTTGTTTCTGGTCTTCCCGATCAGCGTGATCCTGCTGGTCAGTTTCTGGGATTACGATTCCTATCAGCTGATTCCCGACTTCATTCTCGGTAATTACCAATACCTGCTGGGTTCGGCGGTAACCTGGCAGGCTTATCTCAATACCTTCAAGTACGCGCTGAGTACCTGGCTGATCACCTTGCTGCTCGGCTTCACCGTTGCCTATTACCTGGCGTTCCACATTCGCAGCAACAAGGTGCAGACCTTGCTGTTCCTGCTCTGCACCATCCCGTTCTTCACCTCCAACATCATCCGGATGATTTCCTGGATCCCGCTGCTGGGGCGTAACGGATTGGTCAACAACAGCCTGTTGGGGGCCGGTCTGATCGAGCAGCCCCTGGAGTTTCTGCTCTACAGCGATTTCTCCATCATCCTTGCCTATGTCCATCTTTACACCCTGTTCATGGTGGTGCCGATCTTCAACACCATGATGCGCATCGACCGGCGCCTGCTCGAGGCGGCCCGTGATGCCGGCGCGAAGCCCTGGCAGATCCTGCTGCTGGTGGTGGTGCCGTTGTGCAAGTCGGGGATTCTCATCGGCAGCATTTTCGTGATCACCCTGGTGATGGGGGACTTCGTCACCGTGCGCATCATGGGCGGCGGGCTGCACTCTTCGGTTGGCGTGCTGATTCACAACGAAATCAGCCTGCTGCAATACCCGGCCGCGGCAGCCAACGCGGTGGTGCTGCTGGCGACTGTGCTGCTGATGCTGGTGGTGATGTTCCGCCTGGTCGATATTCGCAAGGAGCTGTGAGATGAAACGACCACTGAGTTTCTATCTGCTGAGCCTGGTATTCGGCCTGTTCGTGCTGTTTCTCTATGGCCCGACGCTGACCATCGGCATCCTGTCGTTTCAGGGGCCGAGCGGTGGCCTGACCTTCCCCATGAACGGCGTTTCGCTGCACTGGTTTCGCAACCTGTTCCAGACCCAGCAAGTGGGCAATTTTGGCGGTTCATTCGGGCGCTCGCTGGTCCTCGGTATTGCTGTCATGGTCTGCACCCTGGTGTTCTCGCTGCTGGCCGGTTTCGCCTATCGCCGTCAGTTCGCCGGGAGTCAGATGCTGTTCTATCTCTCCCTGGCCAGCCTGATCATTCCGTCGATCCTGATCAGCCTGGGTATTGGCCTGATGTTCGACCAGTTGGGGCTTGAGCCAACCTGGTACAGCTCGGCATTCGGCGCGCACCTGACCTGGACCCTGCCGTTCGGCCTGTTGATCATGTTCGCCGTGTTCAACCGATTCGATCGCTCCTATGAAATGGCGGCCCGTGATCTCGGAGCCAGCCCGTGGCAGACCGTACGCCTGATCGTCCTGCCGCTGATAGCGCCGAGCCTGCTCGGCGTCGCCCTGTTCGGCCTGACGCTGTCCTACGACGAGTTCGCGCGCACCCTGATGGTGGCCGGCAGTTTCAACACCTTGCCACTGGAGGTGTTCGGTATGACCACCAACGTGACCACCCCGGTGCTCTATGCCCTGGGCACTCTGACGACCTTGTTCTCCTTCAGCCTGATCGCTCTGGTCCTGTTGCTGATGGGCTTTAGCGCATGCAGGAAGACGGTATGAAAATCCAAGTGATCAACCCCAATGCGTCCGCCACCATGGCAGACATGCTGGCGCGAGCCTGCCGCGACATAAAAGGCGAGAGGACCGAACTCAGCGTGATTCACCTGGCCGACTCCGTGCCCAGCATCGAAGGCGCGGTAGATGGTGCCAAGGCGGCTTTTCACCTGCTGGCGGCTATCGAACGGGGTCAGCGTGAAGGGGTAGAGGGTTTCGTAATTGCCTGTTTCGACGATACCGGGCTGGACGCTGCTCGCGAACTCGCCACCGGGCCGGTAATGGGAATCGGTGAGGCCGCCATGCATGCGGCCAGCATGCTCAGCGTGCGCTACTCGATCATGACCAGCCTGCCGCGTTCGATTCACATCATCGAACGCAACATGCGCGCCTATGGCCTGGACCGACGTTGTGCAGCCATTCATGCAGTCGACATTCCGGTACTGGAGCTGGAGCGTGACCCGGCCCATTACGTTCGTCTGCGTCAACGCGGGCAGGCGTTGCTGGCCGCCGACCGCAGCGAATGTCTGGTTCTCGGCTGTGCGGGAATGAGCCAATGGGCCCGGCCACTGCAGGATGATCTCGGCGTGCCGGTTATCGATGGTGTACAGGTGGCTCTTAAATGGGCAGAGGCGCTGGTGCAGTTGCAGCTCGGGACGAGCAAGGCGTTGAGCTATGCGCCACCGAGGGTCAAGGCGCTCCCGTGATCTGAAGCAGGCAAAGAGCGGCATGATCCGTTAGCCTGTGGCAATCATTCCAGGGAGGTTTTTGCATGTTCGAGTCCGCCGAGATCGGCCGCACCATCGACAAGGCCACGTTCGAGGCCGAGGAACCGGCACTGCGCGAGGCGCTGCTGGAGGCGCAGTACGAGCTGAAGCAGCAGGCGCGTTTTCCGGTGATCGTGCTGATCAATGGCGTCGAGGGGGCCGGCAAGGGCGAGACGGTCAAGCTGCTCAACGAGTGGATGGACCCGCGGCTGATTCAGGTCAGCACCTTCGATCTGCAGACCGACGAAGAGCTGGCCCGACCACCGGCCTTTCGCTATTGGCGCATGCTGCCGCCCAAAGGGCGCATGGGCGTATTCTTCGGTAACTGGTACAGCCAGATGCTCCAGGGTCGGGTTCATGGGCGTTTCAAGGACGCCGTGCTGGATCAAGCCATTGACGGTGCCGAGCGCCTGGAGCGCATGCTCTGCGACGAGGGCGCGCTGATCTTCAAGTTCTGGTTCCACCTGTCCAAGAAGCAGATGAAGTCGCGTCTCGAAGCGCTCAAGGACGATCCGCTGCACAGCTGGCGCATCAGCCCGCTGGACTGGCAGCAGTCGAAAACCTACGACAAGTTTGTACGTTACGGCGAGCGTATCCTGCGCCGCACCAGCCGCGATTACGCGCCCTGGTACGTGGTCGAGGGCGTCGATCACTATTACCGCAGTCTCACCGTCGGGCGCATCCTGCTCGAAGGCCTGCAGGCCGCGCTGGCCAGTCCGCAGCGGACGAAGCTGCAACCACATGCCGCGCCGCTGGTGTCGAGCCTGGACAACCGTGGTCTGCTGGCCAGCCTGGATATGACTCAGGCGCTCGACAAGGACGACTACAAGGAGCAGTTGGCCACCGAGCAGGCGCGTCTGTCCGGGCTGATGCGCGACAAACGCATGCGCAGACATGCGCTGATAGCCGCGTTCGAGGGCAACGACGCCGCGGGCAAGGGCGGCGCGATTCGCCGCGTGACGGGTGCGCTCGATCCGCGTCAGTACCGCATCGTGCCGGTGGCCGCACCGACCGAAGAAGAGCGCGCGCAGCCCTATCTGTGGCGTTTCTGGCGGCATATTCCGGCGCGCGGGCACTTCACCATCTTCGACCGCAGCTGGTATGGCCGCGTGCTGGTGGAGCGGGTCGAGGGTTTCTGCAGCGAGGCCGACTGGCTGCGAGCCTACGGCGAGATCAACGACTTCGAGGAAGAGCTGACCAACGCCGGGGTGATTCTGGTGAAATTCTGGCTGGCCATCGATCAGCAGACGCAGCTGCAGCGCTTCAAGGAGCGCGAGCAGATCCCTTTCAAGCGCTTCAAGATCACCGAAGAAGACTGGCGCAACCGCGACAAGTGGGACGACTACGCCGATGCGGTGGGCGACATGGTCGACCGCACCAGCACCGAGATCGCCCCCTGGACGCTGATCGAGGCCAACGACAAGCGCTTCGCCCGGGTCAAGGTGCTGCGCACCATCAATGAGGCCATCGAAGCGGCGTTTGCCAGGGGTTGAAGCGTTAATCGCGGCTGAAGCCGCTCCTACGGTATTTACTGCAATGTAGGAGTGGCTTCAGCCGCGATGCTTTTATGTCGTTCTCGATGACCCCGGATTGCACCCGTGCTACGCCCCGGCATCGCCCCGTATACGCCAGATCAATGATGGTCGCGCCCAGGGATGGGCTGGATTTATCTTCACGCCATTCGTCATCCAATAACAATGAGGTGCGTCATGCGTGAAGTGGTGATCGTCGACAGCGTACGGACTGGCCTGGCCAAGTCCTTCCGCGGCAAGTTCAATATGACCCGGCCGGACGACATGGCCGCCCACTGCGTCGATGCGCTGCTGGTGCGCAACGGGATCGATCCGAAACTGGTCGATGACTGCATCGTCGGTGCCGGCTCCAACGAGGGCGCGCAGGGCATGAACATCGGCCGCAACGTGGCCGCACTCTCGCGCCTGGGCAACCCGGTAGCCGGCATGACCCTCAATCGCTTCTGCTCCTCAGGCCTGCAGGCCATTGCCATCGCCGCCAACCAGGTGGCCTCCGGATGCAGCGAGATCATCGTGGCCGGTGGCGTCGAGTCCATCACCATGACCCTGAAAAGCATGAACATGGACAACCTGTTCAACCCGCTGCTGCAGAAGGACAACCCCGGTATCTACTACCCCATGGGCAAGACCGCCGAGATCGTCGCCAGCCGCTATGGCATCAGCCGTGAAGCGCAGGACGCCTACGCGCTGCAGAGCCAGCAACGCACCGCGCGCGCCCAGGCCGAAGGCCGGTACGGCGATGAAATCGTGCCGATGACGGTGAAGTATCAGGTGGAAGACAAGGCCACTGGCGAGAAGCGCATTGTCGACGGCGTGGTCGAGGCGGATGACTGCAACCGCCCGGACACCACCCTGGAGTCGCTGGCCAAGCTGCAGCCGGCGTTCGACCCGGCTGGCAGCGTCACGGCCGGCAATGCCTCGCAACTCTCCGATGGCGCTTCCATGACCCTGGTGATGAGCCTGGAGAAGGCCCTGGAGCTGGGTCTGAAACCCAAGGCGTACTTCCGGGGCTTCACCGTAGCCGGTTGCGAGCCGGACGAAATGGGCATCGGCCCAGTGTTCTCGGTGCCCAAGCTGCTCAAGGCCAAAGGCCTGTCGGTTGACGATATCGACCTGTGGGAGCTCAACGAGGCCTTCGCCTCGCAGTGCCTGTATTGCCGCGACACGCTGGGTATCGACAACGACAAGTACAACGTCAATGGGGGTTCGATCTCAATCGGCCATCCCTTCGGCATGACCGGCTCACGTCAGGTCGGTCATCTGGTGCGTGAGCTGCAGCGTCGTGAGCTGCGTTACGGCATCGTCACCATGTGCGTTGGCGGCGGTATGGGCGCTACTGGCTTGTTCGAGGCGTATCGCGGCTAAAACGTAAGGATGTGCTGCGCGCACCACCGGCAATACGCATCGCATGCACGAACCGCGGTGCGCACGGCGCACCCTACGGCATCGCTGGCCCCACGACGGCCAGCGATGCGCTGTTTATACTCGCGCTCTGCCCTGTGGACGGAGCGCCTGCCATGCCCTTTGCCGAGAACCTCCTGGCCTTCACGCTGGCCGCGACCCTGCTGACCTTGACGCCGGGGATCGACACCGCACTGGTGTTGCGCACCGCGGCGGTCGAAGGGCGCCAGCAGGCATTTCGTGCTGCCCTTGGCATCAATGCCGGCTGCCTGCTCTGGGGCGCGGCAGTGGCCTTTGGCCTGGGCGCGCTGCTGGCGGTTTCCGAGTTCGGTTACAACCTCCTCAAATATTGCGGCGCGGCCTATCTGGCCTGGCTAGGGCTGAACATGCTGCTGCGTCCGCGCAGTTCGCTGGCTCCGGCCCAAGCGGGCATCAATCCTGATGCCAACTGGTTTCTGCGCGGTTTGTTGGGCAATGTGCTGAACCCCAAGGTAGGGATCTTCTATGTGTCTTTTCTTCCTCAGTTCATTCCGCAAGGGCAGCCTCTGATCGCCTGGACCTTCGCCCTGGTGGGCATCCATGTGGCGATCAGCCTGCTCTGGGCGCTGCTGCTGATCGGCGCTACCCAGCCGTTGGGTCACTGGTTACGCCGCGAGCGGGTGATCAAGTGGATGGATCGCAGCACCGGCCTGATCTTCATGTTGTTCGCCGCTCGCCTGGCATTGAGCAGGCGCTGAGCCCGGCATGAGGTACGCTGTGCCGGCGCAACAGACAACCAGGCGGTGACGATGGATCGCTTTCAGGAAATGAAGGTGCTGCTGGCGGTGACCGAAGCCGAGAGCTTCGCTGGCGGCGCCAAGCTGCTGGGTATCTCGCCGCCCGGCGTGACGCGCGCCATTGCGGCGCTGGAATCACGCCTGGGTACGCTGCTGCTGGCCCGCAGCACGCGCAGCCTGCGCTTGACCGAGGCGGGCCAGCGCTACGTCGAAGACTGTCGACGCATCCTGCTCGAGCTGGAGGAGGCCGAGGAGCTGGCGGCCGGTGGCAGTGTGCGGCCGCGTGGCCGGCTCAACGTGACCGCGCCGGTGATGTTCGGCGAGCTGTTTCTGGTGCCTCGTATCGCCCAGTACCTCGACACCTATCCCGATGTGCAGATCAATGCGCTGTTGGTCGACCGCGTGGTGAACATGATGGAGGAGGGCATCGACGTTGCCGTACGCATAGGTTCGCTGCCGGAGGGTGATCATCCTGCCATTCAGGTGGGGCAGATCCGCCCGGTGGTTTGTGCGTCGCCTGCTTTTCTCGATCGTGTCGGACGGCCACAACATCCGGATGAATTGCGCGATGCGCCGATTGTCATGTCCAGCGCCAGCAGTCTGCTGACCCACTGGAGCTTCATGGGGGCCGATGGCCCGTTCGGGTTTACCCCCTCGCCACGCTTCACCGTCAGCTCCAACCAGGCCGCGATCGGTGCTGCCCGGGTTGGCTGGGGCTACACCCGTGTACTGTCCTACCAGGTGGCTGGCGCGGTGGCTCGCGGCGAGATCGAACTGGTGCTCGAAGCGTTCGAACCTCCTGCGCTGCCGGTGCACATCATTCACCAAGGTGGGCGCCAGGTGTCAGCCAAGGTGCGCACCTTCGTCGACCTCTGCACTGCCAGCTTCCGTGCCGACCCGGCCTTGCGGGCAGCTGGCGCGCCCTCGGTGGCATGAGCCAGCACCGCGAGATGCAGGTATTCCTGGCTGTGGCGCGGGCGGGTAGCCTGGCGGCCGCCGCCAGGGCCTTGCAGCTGTCGCAGGCCACGGTGATGCGCAGCGTCGCTGCACTGGAGCGTCGCCTGGACACGACCCTGCTGCTGCGTGGGCCGCGCGGCGTCAGTTTAAGTCCTGCCGGTGTGGCGTTCGCCGAGAGCTCGCAGCGTATTCTGCAGCGAGTGGAGGAAGCCGAACAGTCGGTGACAGGGCTGCATGCCAGCCCGGCCGGGCATCTGACCCTGGCGCTGCCGCTGCTGATGATGCAGCAGATACTGACGCCGATCGCTGTCGATTACCTGGCCACATTTCCCGATGTGAGCCTGGCGACTCTGGCGCGTGAAGAGCTGCCGAGATTGCTGGAGGAGGGGATCGATCTGGCTGTGGTGGTCGGTCATCTGCCCAGCTCGTCCGGCTTCGCCGTGCCGTTGGGGCAGGTGCGTCCGCTGGTCTGTGCTGCGCCGGCCTATCTGCAGCGCTGGGGGTGGCCAGACAACCCCGCTGCCCTGGCGGCGCACCGCACCATCGCTACCTCTTCGACCGGTCATGTCGGCGAATGGCGCTTTGCACAAGAGTCGGTGAAGCTCACGCCGCAGCTGATCTGCAGTACACCGCAGGCATCCATTCGCGCGGCGCTCGCCGGCTTTGGCCTGACCCGCTGCCTGAGTTACGAGGCCTATCAGGAGTTGCATGGCGGTCAGTTGCAGGTCGTGCTGGACGACTTCGCCACGGCTCCCGTGCCGGTGCAGCTCTATTACCGCGAGGGGCGCCGGGCCGCCGCTCGGGTGCGCAGCTTCCTCGACTTTGCCGTGCCGCGGCTGCGCGCCCACCCGGCCTTTCAGGTCTGAGGTAATTGCAGAAAGTGAAATAGTGGATTGCCTTAAGTGGGGATTCTTCTCTAGGTTGGATGGGGCGAACATGACCCCATTGTCGCGAAGCCCGGTTATCTCGCGGAGACCAACCCCACTCTCAAGGAGTCATCGCCATGTCCCGTCCCGCTATCAAACTGTACAACTTTCCCCGTTCCGGCCATGCCCACCGTGCCGAGCTGATGCTCTCGCTGCTGCAGGTGCCCACCGAGCTGATCTTCGTCGATCTGGCCAAGGGTGAGCACAAGACACCCGAGTTCCTCGCCATGAACCCCTTCGGCCAGGTGCCGGTGATCGATGACGGCGGCACCATCGTCAGTGATTCCAACGCCATCCTCGTCTACCTGGCCAAGCGTTACGGCAACGATGACTGGCTGCCGCAAGATCCGGCTGCCGCAGCCCGTGTGCAGCGCTGGTTGTCCGTCGCTGCTGGTCCGGTGGCCTTCGGCCCGGCCGCGGCGCGCCTGGTCACGGTGTTTGGGGCCTCGTTCAATACCGAAGAGGTGATCAACCGTGCTCATGCACTGTTCACCGTGATGGAGGGTGAGCTGAGCGATACCCCGTTCCTCACTGGCGAGAAACCGAGCATCGCCGACGTCGCCAACTACTCGTACATCGCCCATGCACCGGAGGGCAACGTCTCGCTGGAGGCCTACCCGAATATCCGCGCCTGGCTGGCGCGCGTCGAGGCGCTGCCGGGCTTCGTGCCCATGCCGCGTACTGCAGTTGGTCTGCAGGCCTGACCCACAGTGCATCTCTAAAAACTACCTGCGTTGCCATCGCGGCGTTAAAAAACAGGCTCGAGCGCGAGTCCGATCAAAATGCTCATTTACAACTCGTAAAGTCGAACGCGACTCCGAGCGTTTTTCGCCTGTTTTTGTGGGGCCGCCATCGGTATTGCAGCTGGCTACCTCGCCTACGTTTTTAGAGGTGCCCTACAGCCGCTGCCGGTTACCCCGGCAGCACCTCTTCAGGAGGGCGCATCATGCAACAGCTACCCAGTCATCGGCGGTCGCCCTGGCATGCCGGTGAAAAGCAACTGCAGGAAAAGGTCGGCGTTGCCGAACGCATGGAAGTGCTCGGGCAGAAGGTGATCCGCGACTACATGCCGGACCAGCATCGCGAGTTCTACCATCAGTTGCCGTTCATGATCGCTGCCACCGTCGATGCTGCCGGCCAACCCTGGGCCACTTTGATCGAGGGCGAGGAGGGGTTCGTCAGCTCACCTGACCCGCGCCTGCTGTCGTTCGATCTTGCCGCCATGGCACTCGATCCGCTCGATCCGGCTACGTCGGGCCTGGCTACTGGCGAGGCTGTGGGCCTGCTCGGTATCGAACTGCACACGCGGCGGCGCAATCGCATCAACGGACATATTCGCCAGGCTTCGGCACAACGCCTGGATATTTCGGTGGAGCATTCCTACGGCAATTGCCCGCAGTACATCCAGCTGCGCCAGTATCACCGTGTGCCCGAGCGGGGCGGCGAGCGCCTGGAGGCGACAGAACTGGATGCACGCACCCGCGCGACGATCGAAGGCGCCGACACCTTCTTCGTCGCCAGTTACGTCGAGCACGACAATGGTCAGCGCTCGGTGGATGTCTCCCACCGTGGCGGGCGCGCGGGTTTCGTGCGGGTGCAGGGCAATCGCCTGACCATTCCCGACTACGCCGGCAACCTGTTCTTCAACACCCTGGGCAACCTCAGCGTCAATCCGCGCGCCGGCCTGTTGTTCGTCGACTTCGTCACTGGCGATGTGCTGCAACTGATCGGCCGTGCCGAGATCCTTCTCGACAGCCCGTTGATCAGGGATTTCGAGGGTGCCGAGCGGCTCTGGACCGTCGATGTCGAGCAGGTAGTGCTGCGTCCAGCGGCGACGTCGCTGCGCTGGGCCTTCGAAGAATATGCACCCACCAGCCTGATGACCGGCACCTGGGCGGAAACCGAGGCACGTCTGCACGAACGTCAGCAGCGCAATCAGTGGCAGCGCTGGCGCGTGCAGAGTCTGCAGCAGGAGAGCGTCGATATCCGCTCGTTCGTGCTGGCACCGGAAGCGGGCATCGTCCCGGCGTTCTCTGCTGGCCAGCATCTGCCCATTCGCATCACGACTGCCGAAGGCGAGACGCTGCTGCGTACCTACAGCCTGTCCAGTGCGCCGTCGGATGGTTTTCTGCGTATCAGCGTCAAGGCGCAGGGCGTGGTCTCGCGCCATCTGCACGAGCAGCTCCAGGCGGGTGATGTGCTGGATGTGCGACCGCCACTGGGCAGCTTCACTCTTGACGGCGACAGCGAGCGGCCGCTGGTGCTGATCGGTGCCGGTGTGGGCATCACGCCGCTGTTGTCGATGCTGCGCGAGCAGGTGGCGCTGGGGCAGGGCAAGCGTATTCATTTCTTCCAGGGCGCGCGACGGTTGAGCGATTTACCGTTCCAGGCCGAGCTGGGGGAGCTGGTAAAACGTGCCGATGGTTTGCTGCACGTGCACCGTGCCCTCAGTGCGCCGGAGGAGGAGGCGATACTCGGGCACGATTACGAGCAACGCGGGCGCATCGATCTGGCGCAGATCAAGGCCGCATTGTCTTTCGATGACTACGACTTCTACCTGTGTGGCCCGGCCGCCTTCACCCAGGCGATCTACGACGGTCTGCGCGACCTCAACGTCGCCGACGAACGCATTCACGCCGAGGCCTTCGGTCCATCGACACTGACACGCCGCCCGGACGGGGCGGCCAGCGCTCTGGCTCAGCCACCTGCCGCGACCGAACCAGTGCCGGTGTTGTTCAACGCCTCAGGCAAGGAAGCGCGCTGGAAACCCGACAGCGGCAGCCTGTTGGAGCTGGCGGAAAGTCGCGGCCTGACGCCTGAGTTCAGTTGCCGGGGTGGTTCCTGTGGCACCTGCAAGACGCGTTTGGTCAGTGGTCAGGTGCATTATCCGAATCCGCCTGCCGAGTTGCCGGGCGATGGCGGTGTACTGATCTGCTGTGCTGTGCCAGCTGCAGTCGAGGATGGCGCAAAACCCCTGGTGCTCGACCTGTAACGACCAGCATCAGTGCAAGGCGCCGACCTGTAGCTGCGTGCCGCCGTAGCGGTGGCTGCAGGTGCGGTTGCGACCTTCACTCTTGGCTCGGTATAACTGCTCGTCAGCCCAGGCGAGCAGTTGCTCGGCGCTGGCGCTGGAATCAGGAGGGAGGATGGCCGCACCGATGGATAACGTCAGCGTGTTGGCGACTTCCGATGCCTGGTGTTCGATGGCCAATTGGGCAATGGCCGACTGCAGTTGCCCGGCTACGTGCCGTGCGCCGGATTCGTCGGTGTCGGGCAACAGTGCAGAAAACTCTTCACCACCGAAGCGGGCTACCAGGTCATAAGGGCGGTTCAAGGTATTAGCCAGTGTTCTGGCCACTTCGCGCAGGCATTGGTCGCCACGCAGGTGGCCGTAGTGGTCGTTGTATTTCTTGAAGTAATCAACGTCGATCATCAACAGAGAAAGGTGTTTTTGTTCGCGCAGGGCTTGAGCTCTGGCGGCCGCGAAGCGTTCATTGAAACCTCGACGGTTGAGGATTCCGGTCAGGCCATCCATCAGCGCCATTTCGCGCAGGTAGTCGCCCTGCAGCTTCAGTTTGAGGTGATTGATGACACGGGCGCGAACCACCACAGCGTTGAATGGCTTGCGGATATAGTCCACCGCACCCAGTTCGAAGCCGGTCGCTTCGTCATCTTCGTGGCTCTTGCCTGTGACGAATATCACTGGGATTTCGCAGGTTTCGGGATCGGCCTTGAGGCGGCGACAGACCTCGTAGCCGTCCATATCGGCCATCATCACGTCGAGCAGTATCAGATCCGGCCGCAGTTCGCGGCTCATCGCCAGCGCCTGCTCGCCATGGGTTGCCATGAAGACATCGCATTCGGCACGAAAGAGCTCGTGCAGAACCCGGATGTTGATTGGCTGGTCGTCGACCACCAGCAGTTTTGGGCGTCCATGGAAATACTGCCTCAGGCGCTCCAAATCAATCCCCTTGTGCAGAGTGTCGTAATGCATGCAGCAGCTGAATGGCACGCTCGAACTGCAGCGCGTCGATCGCAGCGGCCATCTCTTCGAATGCCGCGCGTAGCTGCTCCGGCACCTGGGCGCGAATGTCGTCCAGCGATGCCAGCGCAGCCAGGTTGCCCTGTTCGAGTTGCACGTTAAGCGCTTCGAGCCGCTGCGTCCACATTCCAGCCGTGGAAGTGGGACGGGCGGATACTTCTTCTGGATCGGAAGTGAACATTGCGCTCAGGGTGGCACAGCTTTCTTCGAGTTTTCCCCGCAGCTCATCGATCCAGCCGGTGTCCTCGAAGGCTGCGGCCGGGTGCTGGGTGAACTGCTCTTCAAGTTGCGCAAGCCGGGCAGAAAGCTGCATTGCGCCCATGGTGCCGGAGCTGCCTTTGAGCGTGTGCAGACTACGCTGCACTGCGGTGATGTCCTGCTCGGCGACCTGATCTTGCAACTGGTTGAGTTGCCGGCGCAGTTCATCGGGGAACATGCTCAGCATCGAGCGCAGCAGTGTCAGGTTGTCGCCGAAGCGTCTGAGAATCGCGGCGCGATCCTCAACTGCCATGCCGGCAGTGGCGGTGGGCGGCTCGGTATCACCGCCACACCAGTAACGAACCACAGCAACCAACTTGTCGATGTCGATGGGCTTGCCAACATGATCATTCATGCCGGCGGCCAGGCAGGTTTCCCGGTCGGTTTGCGAGGCATTGGCGGTCATGGCGATGATTGGCTGAGACTGATGCGCCGGGTGCCGGCGAATGCGCCGCGTCGCCTCAAGGCCATCGATATCCGGCATCTGGATATCCATGAGGATGGCGTCGAACACGGGCATTTCACTGATCGCCAGATCCACCCCAGCGATACCACCTTCGGCCAGAACCACATGTGCACCTTCACCCGCGAGCAGCTCTCGTGCGACCTGACGGTTGAGTGGGTTGTCTTCCACCACCAGCAGTTTCAGCCCTGCTAGCCGTTGGCCTGGTTTGTAGCCCTGAGTGACGGCAGGCTCGCTGTCGCCGAGATGGGCCTTGCAGACCGCACGCACCAGCTGCCTGGGTGTGACGGGTTTGGTGAGGAAGGCGGCAAATGGTGCATCGGCGTCCGCGTAGCGATCGGCGAGTACCTCACGACCATGCGCGGTGATCATGATGACGGTAGGCAAGGATGCGTTGCCTGCTGCGTTCTCGCGCAACCTTTGCGCGGCTTCCAGGCCGTCCATGCCAGGCATGCGCCAGTCCATCAATACCAAATCATAGTTGTTGGCGGCTTGCCCGATACGCGTCAGGGCCTGTTCTGCGCTGCTCACCGCGTCGGCCTGCCAGCCCAGACTTTGCACGGTCTGCTGCAGCAACTGCCGCGCTACCGGGTTATCGTCGACGATCAACAGGCTTAGATCTGCCGGATGATCGGTCGCTTGCGGCAGAAGACAGGTTTCGCTGACCGCTCCGAGTTCTACCTCGAACCAGAAGCAGCTGCCGGCGCCCACCTCACTGTCGACCTTCAATTCACCGCCCATGAGCTCGACCAGACGCTTGCATATGACCAAGCCCAGTCCTGTGCCACCGTAGCGCCGGGTGGTCGATGCTTCGGCCTGGGTGAAGCCATCGAAGATGCGCTGCAGCTGCTGTTCACTGATCCCAATACCCGTGTCACTCACGCTGACGCGCACGCGCACCTGGCCAGCGTCGCGTTGCAGCTGTTTCAGGGCAATCACCACCTGGCCTGTGTTGGTGAATTTGAGGGCATTGCCGGCGAGGTTGATCAGAATCTGCTGCAGGCGCAGGCTGTCGCCATTGATGACGGCAGGCAGGGCCGTGTCGATGTCGAACAGCACCTCGATGTCCTTGTCACCCTGGTTACCGGCCAGTACCACAGCCAGATCACCGAGCAGGGGTTCGAGCTCGAAGTCGTGCAGGTCCAGCTGCAGTTTGCCTGCCTCGATCTTCGAATAATCGAGGATGTCGTTGAGCAACCCGAGCAACGAATGAGCCGCGCCCTGGGCCTTGATCACGTAGTCCAGTTGCCGTGGGTTCAGGGCTGTCGCCTGAACCAGCTGCAACATGCCGAGCACGGCATTCATTGGTGTGCGGATTTCATGGCTCATGTTGGCCAGGAAGGCGCTCTTGGCGGCGCTGGCAGCGTCAGCCTGCTCTTTGGCATGACGCAGGCGTGATTCCAACTGCAGCTGCGCAGTGATGTCGCGGTTGATCCCGGTCATCTTGACCGGCTGACCGTCACTGTCATGCTCGGTATGGGCGCCGGCTTGTATGTGCAGCGTCTGGCCGTCGGGACGGATGATGCGAAACACCATGTCGAAGCTGGCCACGTGTGACAGCGCATCGCGCAGGTTCGCCTCCAGCGTTTCGCGGTCGTCCGGGTGAACGCGGGCGCGCCAATGCTCGTAGCTCAGACCCTGCTCGCCCAGCTCGGTCGGGTAGTCATAGAGTTCGAACATGCGCTCGTTCCAGAGCAACTGATTGTCGGCGGGCGTCCATGACCAGATGCCCAGCTCGGCGACGTCCGCCGCCAGCGCCAACTGGTCACGTGCGGCCAGCGCTTCGCGGCGCAGGCGCAACTCCTCGGAGAGATCCAGGGCGATGCCGAGATAGCCGACCAGCTCTCCGGCGGCGTCACGCATGGCGGTGACCAGCAGCGTCACTGTCAGACGTGAGCCATCCTGGCGTACATAGGTCCATTCATGGCTTTCGGCTCCGTAATGTTCGGACTTGTGGACGAACACCCGGAAGCCTTCGATTGGCTGGCCAAACTCACGACTGAGCTGCTGACCACGGGCTTCGATTTCTTCGGCCAGGTGGAAGATCGCCGGAGTGCTGCGCCCGATCACATCCTCGGCGTTATAGCCCAGCAAGCGTTCGGCGCCTCGGTTGAACACCCGAATCGTGCCCTGCAGGTCGGTGGCGATGATCGAGACCTCGGAGGCCGATTGCAGCACGTTGTTCAGCAGAACGTTGAGCTCTCGCAGTTCCTGGGTGCGCTCGCTCACCTGCTCTTCGAGGCTGGCATTGAGCTCCAGGATGCGCGCCTCGGCCTCTTTCTGAATCGAGATATCGCGAACCGTTTTCGACAGGCCGACCAGCGCGCCGTGGGCGTCGAGAAGTGGCGACACGGAGACCGATACATCGACGATACGGCCATTCTTGCAGCAGCGACGGGTGTCGAAGTTGAGCACCGGCTTTCTCGCGGCAACCTGCTGCAGCGTGTGCTGCTCCTGCTCAGCAAGCTCCGCCGGCACGGTAAGGCCCGTCAGCGGTTTGCCAATCGCTTCGGCCGCAGTAAAACCGAAGATGCGCTCTGCGCCCTGGTTCCAGCTCACCACCGTGCCATCCAGGCTCTGGCCAATGATGCCGTCGCTGGAGCTGTCGACGATTGCAGCGGAGCGCGCCTGCTCGGCAAGAATCTGACGATGACGTTGCCGGCTGACCAGAATCACGCCCAGCAGCGCCGCGATCAGAAGGCTGAGCAGCGTGCCGGCCAGAGCCACCAGGCGCGGCGGAGTCTGACGCAACTGCTGGATGAACAAGGGGCGCGCATCGAGCTGAATCTGCCAGTGGCGCCCATAGATCTGCCGCGAAACGGCGTACTGCGCCACGCTGGCCGCTGCTCCCTGATCGGGCTCGCTGTCGTAGAAGGTCACGGCAGCATCGGCATCGGTGACATCGCTCAACTGCAGATGCAGGCCATCTTTTGCCAGTCGCAGGCCTTGTAGCACCTCACCCGTGAGCAGTGGTGCGTAGCTCCAGCCTATGCCTTTGCGCATGCGTTCCTCGATGCTGTCGGGCGTCACGGCATCGCGATAGATCGGCAGCAGAATGAGAAAGGATTGCAGCGGACTGCCGGTGGCCTGCACCAGGGTGATGGGGCCGGTAATGCGCACCTCGCCGCTGCTCAGCGCCGCCAGTGCGGCACTTCGACGGTTGCTCTCCGAGGCGATGTCCAGGCCCACGGCCTGGATGTTCTGCTCTACCGGCTCGATGTACTGAATGATGAAGCGCTCGTCATCGTGGGGTTGCAGCTGGCGGATGGTGAAGTCGGGCATGTCATCTGCCCGTGCAGCCGCGACGAACTGTTCTTCATCCACTACCGGCACACGGCGAATGAAACCGAAGCCGCGGGCGCCGGGAAACTCGCGGGCCACGTCGCGCGTCTTGCTGTAGCTGATGAAGCGTTCACGGGTGATGCCGTTGACGCCACCGGCCAGCACTGCCCCCCGGGCGCCACGCAATCCGTACTGATAGAGCTCCACGCGTTTGGTGACGACATCGGCGATGCGCTCGGTGGCGTTTATCAGCGCGTCCTGCGCCTGCTGTTCATTGCTGTGCTGGACCCATCCGGTCAGCAGGGTGGTGAGCGCGATACCTGTTACGAATGTCAGCAGGACGATGAGTTTCAATGGCGTTTCTTCTTCATCCGTAAATTCAGTTACGTTCGTGCGCGACTGCCAGGCCAAGCTCATCGCACAGTTGCTCGAAGGGCATCGGTCGACAGTAGTGATAGCCCTGCATCAGGTTGCACCCCAGAGTGAGCAGCTTCTGTGCCTGCTCCGAACATTCGACACCCTCGGCGACCAGCTCCAGATCGAGTGCCTGGCCCATGCGCACGATAGCTTCGATGATCGCAGCATCGCTGTGGTCCGTCAGCATGTCGCGGACGAAGCTTTGATCGATTTTCAGCACATCGATCGGCAGGCGCTTGAGGTAGGACAGGCTCGAATAACCCGTACCGAAATCGTCGATGGCGATGCGTACGCCCATGCGCTGAAGCTCGTCGAGCAGACAGCGCGTCTGATTCATGTCGCGGGCCAGGACGCCTTCGGTGATCTCCAGTTCGAGCAGTTGCGCTGGCAGGGCGGTTTCTTCGAGCACGTCCCTGATCATGTCGAGAAATGATTCTTCGCGAAACTGCACGACGGAGATATTGACCCCCACGCAAAGCGGCTTGCCTTGGTCGAGAAGCGTCTTGGCATCGTGGCAGGCCTGATGCAATACCTGCTTGCCGATGGGCACGATAAGTCCGGTTTCTTCGGCGAGCGGAATGAACTCGGCAGGCGAGACCAGTTCTCCGTTGCTGCGGCGCCAGCGAATCAGCGCCTCCATGCCGCAACTCTGCTGCCTGCTGACGTCGAAGCGCAATTGATAGAACACTTCGAACACGCCCGACTCGAGGGCGCTGCGCATATGGCGCTCGAGCAGGTGGCGGGCGCGCGCATTGCTTTCGATACTCTGCGAGAAGAACCGGTAGCGATTGCGTCCCTGCTGTTTGGCCTGATACATCGCCGCATCGGCCTGGCGATAGAGGGCCTCAAGGTCGTCACCGTCGTCGGGGAATACGCTTACGCCGATACAGGCGGACAGATCGTAACGAATACCGTCGATGGTCATCGGCAGTGCGATGACGTCCAGCAGCCGCTCCACGTAGTCGCTGATCACCTCCGAGCGCTGGATGTCCGCCTGCAGAATTACGAACTCATCGCCACCCTGACGGCTGACGGTATCGACATTGCGTGAGCAGCCGCGCAGGCGTTGGCTCACTTCCTTGAGGATGAGGTCGCCCGTGGAGTGACCGAGCGAGTCGTTTATACCTTTGAAGTTGTCCAGGTCCAGCAGCAGCAGCGCCAGGCGATCGCCACTGCGTCGGGCCTTCTGCAGCATCTGTTCGGCACGGTCCTGCAGGAGCATGCGATTGGGCAGGCCGGTCAGTGCGTCGAAATAGGCAAGCCGTTTGGCTTCGGCGCGCAAGTTCAGGTGCGCACGCACATGGGCGCGCACCACGGGAATGCTCAGGGGCTTTTGCAGAAAGTCGATGGCGCCGTGGTCCAGCGCCTGTACTTCGTTCTCGGTCTGGGTATGGGCGGTGACGAATAGAATGGCCGCGTCGCAGAGCTTGGCGTCTGCCTTGATCAGGCGACACAGCTCGAAGCCGCTCATGCCGGGCATTTCGATGTCGAGCAGGACCACGTCAGGCCGGCAGAACCGCGCTATCTGCAGCGCCATGGCACCATCATGCGCAACATGCACCTGGGCCAGCTCGCCAACTGCTTCTTGCAGAATCCTGACATCGCTGGCCTGGTCGTCGACTATAAGAATCACGGGGGATGGGGCGAACCCGTTTTCAGACATGCCGTAGCTCCGGAACTCCTTTTTCCTGAGGGTGAGACTAGCTTAGTTCAGGGCATATGTAGATCGTCCGGGTAGGCGGTTTTGTCTGCGACTCAGGTGGGGGGGCAAGCTGACAGCGATGAGGCTGTTGCCGTTTCGCGGGAAACGGCAACAGCCTCTGATCATCCTTGAACCTGCGCTTCTTCCAGGGCGATGCGGTAGGCGTCGGCTTCATCCTGAGAAGGGAAGATGCCGACCAGCTCTCCATTCTGAATCACATCCCAGACCACAACGCCCATGGCGCGTGCTTCACGGGAAAGATGTTCGTTGTCACGCTCGTGCACGATCACGTTCATGCTTGTCTCCTCGAAATACGGATGCGGCGAAATGTCGCATTTCGTTTATACGCTTCGTTAGCAAGCTAATTAAACCGTCGATTTGGCAAAGGACTGTTGCGCGAATGCAACGAGCGAAACGGCGTTTCGGTTGTCCTGAGGCGCCTGACCGCCGTGTTTGGTCGTGGCGCGATCGGTCAGGTTCGTCCGTATTACTGGCGATATTGCGCTGGCGTCAGTCCGGTCAGCGCCTTGAACATACGCCGCAGATTGACCGCACTGCTAAAACCCAACTCGGCACTCAGCGTGCTCAGAGGCGATGCCGGGCGAGCCTAGTCTGTACCTGGCGGGCGATACCCTGCTTACCGACGCCGTGCGCGCCTGTGTGCGTGAATACCGCCCAGCAGTCAGCGTGGTGCCAGCAGGTGGCGCGCGTTTCGACCTGGGTGGCGACATCATCATGGGGATCGACGAGGTGATCGAGTTCGCCCGATTGAGCGGTACGGCGGTTGAGGCCAATCATCTGGAGGCCATCAGTCACTGCCCGGTCAGCCGCCTGGCGCTGGCCGAGGCGGCTGACCGCGCCAAGGTCGATCTCTGCCTACCTCAGGATGGCGAGGTGCTGACGTTCTGACCCCTATTGGCCGTGCGCTGCGCCATCCAGCGCCGGTACTGGCGAGTACGGAAGATGTCCTTCACCTGCTGCGTCAGCAGCGCCCATATGGGGGATACGCCAGGCTGGCTGTCCCGGCCCTGGCTGAGTTTGCGCAGTTGGTACTTGACCACGGCCATGTTGGCCAGCGACGCCAGCACCTTGTTCTTCCAGGTGATCGGTGGCAGTTGTGGGGCGCTACCCAGGCCGAGCTGCCAGTCGCGCGGCAGGTTCGGCTCGATGGCCAGTGCGGTGCCGATGCCGACCATCTCGATGCCGCTGGCCAGAACGTCCTGGGCAACCGGCGCACGGCGGATACCGCCGGTGACCATGACCGGCATGCGCGCCACTGCGCGAATCTCGCGGGCGAACTCCAGAAAGTAAGCTTCTCGCGCCAGGGTACGGCCGTCACGCGCCTGGCCCTGCATGGCCGGCGCTTCGTAGCTACCGCCGGACAGTTCGACGAGGTCCACGTCCTCATCGTTAAGCAGGCACACCACCTGCTGCGCGTCGTCCGCGCTGAAGCCGCCGCGCTGGAAGTCTGCCGAGTTGAGTTTGACCGCTACGGCGAAGCCGGGGGAGACCACCGCACGCACTGCCCTGACGATCTCCAGCAGCAGACGCGCGCGGTTTTCCAGTGAGCCGCCCCAACGATCATTGCGTTGGTTGGTCAGCGGGGAAAGGAACTGGCTGAGCAGATAGCCATGGGCGGCATGAATTTCCACCCCGGTGAAACCGGCCTGCTCGCCCAGGCGAGCGCTGCGGGCGAAGCGCTCGATGACATCCTCGATCACGACCTCGCTCATCGCCTGCGGCGTTGCGAAGCGCTTCGACAGGTTACCCAGCTCCAGCGCAACGGCCGAGGGGGCCCAGGTCGGTTGCCCCATGTTGGCTTGCATCTGCCGACCGGGGTGGTTGATCTGCAGCCAGAACTGCGCCCCTTGGCTGCGGCCGATGCGTGCCCAACGCTCGAACCTCGCCAGCTGCCTGTCATCCTCCAGCACCACGCCGCCAGGCCCGGTCATGGCACGGCTGTCGACCATCACGTTGCCGGAAATCAGCAGACCGCTACCGCCCTCGGCCCAGGCCTGATAAAGGCGCAGCAGATGCTCGGACGGTGCATGGTCGGCGTCCGCCATGTTTTCCTCCATCGCGGCTTTGGCAATGCGGTTGGGGATGGTCGAGCCGTTAGGCAGGGTGAGCGTTTCGAACAGGTTCATAGGGGCTTCCTCGGCTTAGCGTGCGCTGACCTTAACTTTAAAGTTCACTTTAATGTCAATGAGCATTTCTACCCGAAGCAGGGCGTTGCAGCGCAGATACAAAAATCGCCGATCTGAGCGCTTGACCTTAAAGTTCTGTTTAACCTTAGGGTTGCCGCGACTGCCCTTCGGTGCTCGTTTCGATGGGCGGGAAACCTATCAATTTCTCGACGCGGATAATCACGATGAAGCAGCTTGCCCAACTCAGCCAACACCTGAAACGCCAATGCAGTGCATTGCTGGTCGGTGTGATTCTCAACGCTGTCAGCATGCCCTTGTGGGCTCAGGATGCCGGGGTGCCCACTGCAACGGTGGATATCGCCGGGCACTCGGTGCCGGTGGAGGCAGGCGGGCTTTACCAGCGTTTTCATTCCAATCCGCCGCTGTCGGTCATCGCAGCCGAGGCGCCGGACATCGATCTCAGCTGGTTCCGCAGCTTGCAGAAAACCAAGGTGGATATGGGCTTCGAGTCCTACTCCCCAAATTTTTACTACCGCAACACGCGCGTCACGGCGGTATTCACCGCCGACCTCGACAGGCTGCGCGAGCTGATGCCGGCCGAGGTGCTGGAGCAAGTGCAACCGCTGCAGGTCTGGCCGGGCAGGGGACTGGTGGCATTCACTGCATATGCCTATCACTACTGTGATAACGACCATTACAACGAGATTGCGCTGTCGATCGTGACCAACAAACCTGGCAATTCGAATCTGGGGCCCATCAGTCTGGTTGGTCAGAGCCTGTCCAGTGATTTCTGGGGTTATGTGCTCAAGTTGCCGGTCAACACCGAGTTGGCGCGGGTACGTGGCGTGGTCGGCTACAACCTGCCGAAGTGGCTGACGCCGATCGACTATCGCGAAACCGAGCGCAGCCTGGTCTTCGAGATCGCCGACAGTGAATCCGGCAAGCCAGATGTCGTCTTCGAGACGCAGAAGCTTGAAGAGGTATCCAGCGAGCCAGAGCTGGTGACCAACAGCTTCACCAATATCGGCCACGATGGTCAGCTGGCCTACGGCTACGCGGTTTCCCGGCAGATGCGCCATGCCTCCAGCTCCGATGCGCAGGCCGTGAAGCTGACGCTCGGCGAGGGTAGCTTGTCGACCTATATCCGGTCGTTGCAGCTGGGCAAGATGGTGAAGTACGAGTATGTCCCGGATTTCCAGAGTGCACTCTACGCGCCGGCACCGCTTGCGCAGATGCTCGATTAGGAGTGACGAGGCCTGGCGCATCGTCAAGGCTGCTCGTGGGAGCCGGCGCGTGACTGCATGAGTGTCGCTGGCAGGCCGGCTCCTGCCTATATGCCGGGCAGGAGCTTATCTGTTCGCGCGTTTGCCCGGCTCGTTCATTTCGGTCAGATTCATCTTCGACAACACCCGCTTGGCGTTGGCCGCGCAGTCCAGGTCACCGGGTTTGTTCTCTATTTCGTGGATCAGGGCAAGCAGGTGCGTCTTGCTCTGAGCGAGTCGCTGCTCCAGCGCTTCGATGTCGCGCACCTTGTCCTGCAGGGTGTCGAGCAGTTTGCCGTGCTCCCATTGCGAGAGATCCTGCGGCAACAGCATGCGCAGTTCATCGAGGCTGAAACCGGCCTGCTGTGCGGTGCTGATCAGGTTGAGCACCAGTACGGCCTCTTCCGGATAACTGCGATAGCCGTTCGCCTGACGGTCGACCAGTTTCAGCAGGCCGATGCTCTCGTAGAAACGAATGCGCGAAGCCGCCAGGCCCGTGCGCCGTGCCAGTGCACCGATCTTCATCTGCTTGTACTTGTCCAGGTCTGTATAGATTAAGGCTAACTTTAACCTTCACCTTTGCCCTGAGCCAGGCAGTTCGTCGATTCACGCTCGGCAGCTTGTCGCTCGGCTTGCAATTGCCTCAGACCGGTCCAAGACGCAGCGCATCCACCACCACGCGGAAGGCCGCCGTTTGTTGCCGGCGGCTAGGGTAATAAAGGTGATAGCCGGGAAAACTGTCGGACCACTCGCCCAGCACCTCGATCAGCTCGCCGCTGTCGAGGTAGGGCTGCACCTGAGTGTCGGGTAGTTGCGCCAGGCCAACGCCGGTCAGGCAGGCATCGAGAATCTGCAACACGCTGTTCATGATCAGCGGGCCGGTGACGCGCACCCGGAATTCGTTCTCGCCGCTGCCGAACTCCCAGGGATAGAGACCACCATGGGTGGGCAGGCGCAGGTTTATGCAGCGGTGACTGGTGAGCTCTTCAGGCTGCGCGGGTGTGCCGTGCCTGGCCAGATAGGCCGGGGCAGCGACCGTGACCATGCGCATGTCCGAGCCGATGGGCATGGCGATCATGTCGGCATCGATGATGCCGCCCAGGCGTACACCCGCGTCGAAGCGTTCGGCGACGATATCAGTGAGCCCGTAGTCGGTGATCAGTTCCACCGTCACTTCCGGGTAGGTTTCCAATATGGGGAGCAATTTTGGCCACAGCACATGCCGGGCAGCGAATTCGTCGGCGGTAATGCGCACGGTACCGGAGGGGCGCTGGCGGAGGTCGGAGACCGCGCTCAGATGAATTTCGATCTGATCGAGCAGCGGCGCAATCTCGTTGAGCAGTCGCTCGCCAGCCTCGGTGCGGGTCACGCTGCGCGTGGTGCGCGTCAGCAGGCGTACGCCCAGACGTTCCTCCAGACCGCGCATGGTCTGGCTTACCGCAGACGGTGAGACGCCCAGGCGGGCAGCGGCGCGAGTGAAATTCCCCTCGCGCGCGACCGTCACGAAGACAACGAGATCGTTCATTCCGTTCGCGAACATTATTAAGCTCTACTTCATATCGATTTCTATATTTTCCATATACACGAAGTAATTGGCAGGGGCTACAGTGACCTCGCACATATCGAGTGAGGTAACGAATCATGAGTGAAACCGATCTGGCCAATGCCGACATGCAGGTTCACCGCGCCGGCTCGAGCAAGGCCATTGCCGGCCCGGCCGAGTGCTTCACTGGTCGCGTCCGTATCGACCGCATCTTCAATGCGCCGGCTCCAGCGACCGTAGGCGTCGCGGTGGTCAACTTCGAGCCGGGTGCTCGCACCAATTGGCACACCCACCCGCGCGGTCAGACCCTGCTGGTCACCGACGGGGTGGGCTGGACCCAGTGCGAAGGCGGTCCGAAGACCGAAATCCGCGCCGGCGATCTGATCTGGTGCAACTGCGGCCGTCGCCACTGGCACGGCGCCACCGACACCACCGCCATGCAGCACGTGGCCATCCAGGAAGCGCTCGACGGCAAGCCGGTGGACTGGATGGAGCCGGTGACGGATGAGGTCTATCTCGCCGGTCCGGTGAAGAAAGACTGAGCGCGCGACGTCCCCGTAACCCGATACTGGAGGACCCCATGGGTAACTACATCTTCGAGCTGAGCGGCCAAGTCACCCGTCAACCGGTCAGCTACCGCAACCGTTTTGGCATCGAACTGGCCGGCGACCTCTATCTGCCCGCCGATTTCGCCAGCCGTGACAACTGGCCGGCACTGATCATTGGTGCACCCTATGGTGGGGTCAAGGAGCAGGGGCCTGGCGTGTACGCCAATGAACTGGCGCAGCGTGGCTTCGTCGCGTTGACCTTCGACGCCTCGCACAATGGCGAGTCCAGTGGTTCGCCGCGGCGCCTGTCGTCACCCGAACTGTTCGTCGAGGACTTTCACGCCGGTGTCGATTTTCTCGGCAATCAGGCCGGTATCGACCGTAACGCCATCGGCGTGATCGGCATCTGCGGCTCCGGTGGCTTCGGCCTCAGCGCCGCGCAAGTCGACCCGCGCATCAAGGCGGTGGCGACCGTGAGCCTGTACGACATCTCGCGTATGCATGCCGAAGGGTTCGCCGGCAGTCTCGATGAAGAGGCACGTAAGGCCACCTTGCAGGCATTGGCTGAACAGCGCTGGAGCGAGTTCGCCAGCGGTCGTGTGGCACTGGCCGAGCGCGGTGCCCCTCTGCAGATCGATGCCGACACCCACCCGATTGGCCGCGAGTTTGGCGAGTTCTATTCACGTCCGCGCGGCTATCACCCCAACTCGACAACCCAGTTCACCCAGACCTCGGCGTTGGGCTTCATGAACTTCCCGCTGCTGGACAAGCTGCAGTGGATCTCGCCGCGACCGATTCTGCTGATCGTCGGTGAGCACGCCCACTCGCGCTTCTACAGCGAGGATATCTACGCGGCTGCCGGCGAGCCCAAGGAACTGCATGTGGTGCCTGGCAGCAATCACGTCGACCTGTACGACCGTACCGACATGATCCCTTTCGACAAACTGCAGGCGTTTTTCCGCACTGCATTGCAATGACCAGAAAAAAGCTGGCCGCATAAGCGGCCAGCACAGAGGATAGACAACCGTGAACAGCTTCAGCTTCTTCAACAACACCCGCATCCTGTTCGGTGAGGGGCAGATCGCTGCCCTGCGCGAGCAGGTGCCGGCAGGTTCCCGCGTGCTGATCGTCTATGGCGGCGGCAGCATCAAAAAGAACGGCATCTTCGAGCAGGTTACCGCTGCCCTGGAAGGCTTCGACTGGCTGGAGTTCGGTGGCATCGAAGCCAATCCGCATTTCGAGACCTGTGTCGAGGCCATCACCCTGGCGCGTCGCGAGAGCATCGATTTCGTCCTCGCCGTTGGCGGTGGTTCGGTGATCGATGCCAGCAAGTTCATCGCCGCGGCTGCCGTGCATGAAGGCGACCCCTGGGAAATCATCGCCACCTTCGGTGCGGCAGTGAAGCAGGCGCTGCCGGTTGGCTGCGTGCTGACCCTGGCCGCCACCGGCTCGGAGATGAACGAGACGTCGGTGATCACCCGCAGTTCGACTCAGGACAAGCTGTTCTTCAAGACCGACCTGGTGCGTCCGCTGTTCTCCATCCTCGACCCGCGTACCACCTGCTCGCTGCCGGCGCGCCAGGTCGCCAACGGTGTGGTCGACTCGATGGTGCATGTGCTCGAGCAGTACGTGACCTATCCGGTCAACGCCAAGGTGCAGGACCGCTTCGCCGAAGGCCTGCTGTCGACCATCATCGAGGAAGGCCCGAAGGCCCTGGCCGAGCCGGACAACGTGGCGGTGCGCGCCAACCTGATGTGGAGCGCCACCATGGCACTCAACGGCCTGCTGGCTACCGGCGTACCGGGTGACTGGGCTTCGCACCTGATCGGTCAGGAGCTGACCGCGCTGTACGGCCTGGACCACGGTCAGACCCTGGCGATCATGATGCCGGCCATCTGGACCTACAAGCTGGCGCAGAAGCAGGAAAAGCTGGTGCAGTACGGCCAGCGCGTGTGGCACATCGAGGAAACCGAGCCGCAACTGATCGCCGAGCAGGCCATCGCCCGCACCCGCGAGTTCTTCGAGAGCATGGGCGTGGCCACGCGCCTGTCGGCCTATGGCCTCGACGAGAAGATCATTCCCCAGGTGGTCGCCAAGCTCGAGGAGCACCAGTTCGTGCAACTCGGCGAGCACGGTGACATCACCCCGCAAGATGCCGCTGAGATTCTCAAGCTGGCGCTGTAACCCCTGACATCGACAGGCCCGCACAGCGGGCCTGTCGCCTTTTTGCAGATGGAGAATTGCCGTGAGCGTTAGTTATGACTTCAAGGGCCAGGTCGCCCTGGTGACCGGTGCCGCACAAGGCATGGGTTTCGATACCGCGCGTGCCTTCGCCGAAGCCGGCGCCGCCGTGGTGCTGTCGGATATCAATGGCGATGTGCTGCAAAAATCCGTGGCCGAACTGGAAGGTGAAGGCCACCGCGTACTTGGCGTGGTCTGCGACGTTGCCGACGAGGCGCAGGTTGAAGCGCTGGTGAAGAAGACCGTGGACACCTTCGGTCGTCTCGACATGGCCTTCAACAACGCCGGCCTGCAGGTGCCGCCGTGCCAGACCTCCGAGCTGCCAGCCAGCGACTTCGATCTGGTCAACGCGGTCAACCTGCGTGGCGTGTGGGCGTGCATGAAGCACGAGCTCAAGCAGATGACCGTGCAGGGCAGCGGCGCCATCGTCAACTGCTCCTCGGTCGGTGGCCTGGTCGGCCTGCCGACCCTGGCGGCTTACCACGCCTCCAAGCACGGGGTGCTCGGCCTGACCAAGAGCGCCGGTCTGGAATACGCCGCGCAAGGCATCCGCATCAATGCGGTGTGCCCGGGCACGATCAACACGCCGATGGTGTCGAAGATGCTCGAAGAGCAGCCGGAAACCATGCAGGAAGTGCTGAAGAAACAGATGATCGGCCGTCTCGGCCGTGGCGACGAGATCGCCGCCGCTGTGCTTTGGCTGTGCAGTCCGGGTGCTTCGTTCGTCATCGGCCATGCGCTGGCGGTCGATGGCGGCTTTACCGCCAACTGAAGACGAGGGTACGCAGATGAAGATCGGCATCATTGGCTCCGGCCGCATGGGTGGCAACATCGGCACCGTGCTGGCCCGTGCCGGCCACGAGGTGGTGTTCAGCTACTCGCGCAGCCCCAGCCGCCTGCAGGCGCTGGTGCGCGGCGCTGGCAGCACGGCGCAGGCCGGCACGGTGGCCGAAGCGGCGCAAGCCGATGTGGTGCTGTTTGCCGTGCACTGGAGCCGCCTGGATGACGTGCTGGCCCAGGCCGGCACGCTGGCCGGCAAGGTGGTGCTGACCTGCTGCGTGCCGCTGGATCTGGCCGACAGCGAGCTGGTGGTGGCCCACCACAACAGCGGCGCCGAGGTGCTGCAGGCGCGTCTGCCGCAGGCCTCGGTGGTGGCCACTTTCCAGACCACGCCGAGCGAGGTGCTGCAGTCGGTGTACGAGCACCGCGAGCAGCAGCCGCGCCCCAGCCTTTTGTATTGCAGCGATGCGCCGGCCGCGCGCCAGGTCGCCATCGAGCTGATCAAGGATGCCGGCTTCGCTCCGGAAGATGCCGGCCCGCTGCGCATCGCCCGTTATATCGAGCCGTTCGCCATGCTCACTGCGCAACTGGCCTACGGTAGCCGCGGCGGCCCTGAGCTGACTTACCGTTTTGCGCGCTACTGAGCGCGATCTGTATTGAAAGTCGAGGATTTACCGATGAACCCGATCAAGTATGACTTCAGCGGCCAGGTGGCCCTGGTGACCGGCGCTGCTTCCGGCATGGGCCTGGCCGCTGCGCGTGCCTACGCCGAAGCGGGCGCCGCCGTGGTGCTGGCCGACATCCGCGAAGAGGCACTGCATGCCGCCGCCGATGAGCTGAGTACAGCCGGGCACAAGGTGCTGGCCGTGGCCGGCGATATCGCCGACGAAAGCTACGTGAAAGCACTGGTGGAACAAACTGTGGCCACCTTCGGCCGTCTCGACGCTGCCTTCAACAACGCCGGCATCCAGAGCCCGGCGGTGGAAACCGCTGATGTGCCGAGCGAGGTGTTCGACCGCATTACCGACATCAACATGCGCGGCGTGTGGCTGTGCATGAAGTACCAGCTGATCCAGATGCGCGCGCAGGGCAGCGGCGCCATCGTCAACAACTCGTCGCTGGGCGGCCTGGTCGGTGTGCCGGGGCGTGTCGCCTACCACGCCGCCAAGCACGCGCTGGTCGGCATGACCAAGAGCGCGGCGCTGGAATACGCCGCCCAGGGCATCCGCATCAACTGCATCTGCCCGGGCATCATCGAGACGCCGATGGTCGCCGGTATGCTCGAAGGCGAAACCGAAGTGATGAACGAAATGATGAAGGACGTCCCGATCCGCCGTCTGGGCAAGGCCGAGGAAATCGCCGACGCCGTGCTCTGGCTGAGCAGCCCGGGTTCGACTTTCGTGGTGGGGGTTGCCCTGCCGATCGATGGTGGTTACACCGCACGTTAACTCAAGGAGAGGTGAGCAGCATGAACAAGCAGATCTTCACCGTGGCGCTGTGCGTCGCTGCCCTGCAGGCCGGCCTGGCCAGCGCCGATGAAGGCGCCAAGGGCGAACAGCAGATCGTTCGCGCCGGCGAGCAGGCATCGATTGCCGGCCCCGAGCAGTTCTTCACCGGGCGCGCGCGCATCGACCCGATCTGGCCGGCCGATGAGCACATCAACACCTCCGGTGCGCTGGTTACCTTCGAGCCGGGCGCACGTTCGGCCTGGCACACCCATCCGGCCGGTCAGCGCCTGGTGGTCACCTCCGGCGTGGGGCTGACCCAGGAGTGGGGCAAGCCGATTCAGGTGATCCGCCCCGGTGATGTGGTCTGGTGCCCGCCGGGTGTCAAGCACTGGCACGGCGCGGCGCCGACCACGGCAATGACCCACATGGCAGTCACCGCGACGCTGGATGGCAAGAACGTTAACTGGATGGAGAAGGTGAGCGATGAGCAGTATAACCAAGCGCATCAACACTAAGTCGGGTCTGGCCATCGGTGCCCTCAGCGCTGTATTGGGCCTGGGGGAAGTGAGCCAGATTGCCGTTGCCCAGGAGAGCCAGAAAATGAGCGAAGCCGCTACCGCCAGTGTCAGCGAAACCCTCAGCGCCCGTCAGCAAGCCATCGTGCCAGTTGCCGCGCTCGCTGCGAGTGGCGATATCGCCGGACTCAACACCGCACTCAATCAGGGGCTGGATGCCGGCATGACCATCAGCGATGCCCGCGAAGTGCTGGTGCAGCTGTACGCCTATGCCGGTTTCCCGCGCAGCCTCAATGCCTTGGGCGAGCTGCTGAAGGTGGTCGAGGCGCGCAAGGCCAAGGGCATCGAGGATGCGCCGGGCAGCGAACCCAGCCATCCGGCGCCGACCGGCGATGCCTTGCTCGCGGCCGGTACCGAGAACCAGACCAAACTGTCGGGGGCGGTGGTCGAAGGCCCGTTGTTCGATTTCGCCCCGGTGGCTAACGAGTACCTGCGTAATCACCTGTTCGGCGACATCTTCGAGCGTGACAACCTCGACTGGCAGAGCCGTGAGCTGGCGACCGTGAGCATGCTCGCGGCGTTACCCGGTGCCGAGCCGCAGCTGCAGGCACATATGCGCATGAGCATGAATACCGGCGTCACGGCCGCGCAGCTGCGCCAGTTGACCGAGGTGCTTGGCGAACGCGTCAACGCCGAAGTGGCTGGCCGCGCCAAGCAGGCGCTGGAGCGTCACCTGGCCAGCCAGTAAGCGCTTAACCTGCCGGCTGTTCGTGCCGGCTGCAAGACCCACCAACCACACGCACCTGTGGGCAAACGCCTGCTGGTGCCTGTGGTTGCTGCGTTTGATTTCCCCGAGCGCCGCTGAACGGCTGCGCTGTGATGAGGTAGTACGGCGTGAGCCATGACAGTGATTGGAAAACCTTTCTCGGCGCGAGCCTGTCCCTGCTGGTGGTGTACGCCGCCTCGGCCACGCCGATCCCGCTGTACGGTCTGTACCGCGCCGAGGATGGGCTGAGCTACGGCGATCTGTCGCTGAGTTCGGTGGTCTATTTCGCCGGTGCGGTCACCGCGCTGCTGGTGTTCGGCCGGCTTTCCAGTCACCTCGGTCGGCGCCCACTGTCGCTGGTCTCGCTGCTGCTGGGCATGCTCGCCTGCGCCGTGCTGATGACCGTGCACGGCCCGGCGCCGTTGTTGATCGGCCGGTTGCTACAGGGTTTGTCCTGCGGGCTGGCTTCGACCGCGCTGAGTGCCTGGCTGGTGGACAGCGCGCCGCTCAAGCCGCGCTGGCTGGCGCCGGCAATCACCAGTTGTGGGCCGATGATCGGCCTGACCCTGGGCGGCCTGGGTTCCGGGGCAGTGGTCGATTACGCGCCGCAGCCGCGCCTGCTGCCGTTCGAGCTGATCCTTGCGGTGATGCTGGTCTGCCTGCTGCTGGTCGCCATCAGCCGCGAAAGCATCAGCCGCCGGCCCGGCGCCATGGCCTCGCTGCGGCCGCGCCTGGCCCTGCCGGACAGCGCCCGCCGGGCCTTCCCGGTAGCGGCCTGGGCGTTCGTCTGCACCTGGGCCTTCGGCGGTTTCTATCAGGCTTTCGGCCCGGCCATGGCGCGCGATCAGCTGCATTCGGCCAGCGCCCTGGCGGCGGCGCTGGTGTTCGGCTCGGTGATGGCGCCGAGCCTGCTCGGCGCCTCGCTGGGCGGTCGCCTGCGGCCGCAGCAGGCGCAGTGGGGCGGCATGCTGTTCTTCACCCTGGCGGTGGGCGGTGTGCTGCTGTCGCTGTCGCAAGGCCAGCTACTGTTCTTCCTGCTTGCCAGCGCGCTGGCTGGCATCGGCCAGGGCGCTACCCTCAGTGGCAGCATCCAGACCATGGTCGACGGTATCTCCATGGAAGAGCGTGCTGGCGTGCTGGCAACGATCTACGCCACGTCTTACAGCGGCGCGGCGATCCCGACGCTGATCGCCGGTCGTCTGGCCGGGCACTTCAGCCTGCTGCAAGTTGCCTGTGGCTACGGCGTGCTGGCGCTGCTCGGCTGCGTGGCGATCTTCGTGCTGATGCGCCGCGCTGAGGCCGTTCGCGCTACCCACTGAGCGAACGTCAACGAGCGCAGTTTTCTGCACCTGCGCTCAATTTATCCATTGACCTCAAGTTAACTTGAGCCTTTATAAAGGCGACGGCTCGCTGCCGTCAGCCGCACCCCGGGTGCCCGCCAGACCCCGCGCAGCCAGCTCTGTTCGCTGTCATCCATGCCTGCCAATCGCCCGTATAGAGGTTCGGCGGGCGGGTCATTTCTGTCTGGGGAGCCCGTTCAATGAGTCGCTGCGTCAATCACCCGCGCTGTGCGCGTTCACGCCTGAGTCTGTTGCCTGCTGCTGTGCTGGCGGCCGTATTGTTGAGTGGCTGCACAGAAGAGGAGGGCGGTGTGCACAACATGCCGCCGCCGCAGGTCGGGGTGGCACCGGTACAGGTGAAAGCGGTGAGCCGCTGGGATCAGTTCAACGGCCGTATCGAGGCCACCGAGACGGTCGAGCTGCGCCCGCGGGTGACCGGCTATATCGAGCGCGTGGCCTTCCGTGAAGGGCAGGAAGTGAAGCGAGGCGATGTGCTGTTCAAGATCGACCCGCGCAGCTACCGCGCCGAACTGCAGCGCGCCGAAGCCCAGCTGAAACGGGCGCAGGCACTGGCGCGGCAGAGCCGCAACGAGGCGCAGCGGGCCAAGGTGCTGGTGCAGAGCCAGGCAGTGTCCACCGAACAGTACGAACAGCGCCGCGCCGCTGACGAGTCGGCCCAGGCCGATGTGCGCGCGGCGCAGGCGGCGCTGGTGACGGCGCAGCTCAACCTGCAGTGGACCGAGGTGCGCGCGCCCATCGATGGCCGTACCGACCGTGCGCGGGTCACCGCCGGCAACCTGGTGGTGGCCGGTGATGCCGCCAGCGTGCTGACCACCCTGGTGTCCCAGGAGCAGGCCTACGTCTATTTCGATGTCGACGAGAACGCCTTCCTGCGTTATGCGCAGATGGCCCGCGACGGCTCGCGCCCCGATGGCAGCAACGGCAGCCTGCCGGTGCGCATCGGCCTGGCCAACGAGTCGGGCTTCCCCCATGCCGGCACCCTGGATTTCGTCTCCAACCAGCTCAACCGCAGCAGCGGCACCGTGCGCCTGCGCGCCGTGCTGGACAACCGCGAACGGCTGTTCACTCCGGGGCTGTATGCCCGCGTGCAGCTGCTCGGCAGCGGTGAGTTCGAGGCCATGCTGGTGGACGACAAGGCGATCCTCACCGATCAGGACCGCAAGTACGTGTACATCGTCGATGAACAGGGCCTGGCCCAGCGCCGCGACGTGCAGCCCGGCGGCAGCGCCGAGGGCCTGCGCATCATCGACAAGGGCCTGCAGCCCGGTGACCGGGTGATCGTCAGCGGCGTGCAGAAGGTGTTCATGCCCGGCATGCCGGTGGATGCGCAGCCCCAGGCGGACAGCGCCGATCACGCGGCGAACTGAGGACGGGCCATGGACTTCTCCAAATTCTTTATTGAGCGGCCGATCTTCGCCGCCGTGCTGTCGATCATCCTCTTCGTCTCCGGCCTGATCGCCATTCCGGCGCTGCCGATCAGCGAGTACCCGGATGTGGTGCCGCCCTCGGTGATGGTCAGCACCGTCTACCCCGGGGCCAACCCCAAGGTCATCGCGGAAACCGTGGCCACGCCGCTGGAGGAAGAGATCACCGGCGTCGAGGGCATGATGTACCTCAAGTCGGTGGCCGGCTCCGACGGCGTGCTGCAGATGACCGTGACCTTCCGCCCCGGCGTCGATGCCGATGACGCCACCGTGCGTGTGCAGAACCGCGTCGCCCAGGCCCAGGCGCGCCTGCCCGAAGACGTGCGCCGCCAGGGCGTGACGGTGCAGAAGCAGTCGCCGACCTTCCTCATGGTGGTGCACCTGACCTCGCCGGATGGCCGCTACGACTCGCTGTACCTGCGTAACTACGCGCGCCTGCACGTCAAGGATGTGCTCGGGCGCATTCCCGGGGTCGGCGACGTGCAGGTGTTCGGCGGCGGCGACTACGCCATGCGCCTCTGGCTTGACCCGGACCGCATCGCCGCGCGCGGGCTGACCGCCAGCGACGTGGTGGCGGCCATCCGCGAGCAGAACGTGCAGGTCTCGGCCGGACAGATCGGCGCCGAGCCCATCGAAAAAAGTGACTTCCTTTACCTGATCAACGCCCAGGGCCGCCTGCGCAGCGAGCAGGAGTTCGGCGACATCGTGCTCAAGAGCGGCGCCGACGGCGAGCTGGTGCAACTGCGCGACGTCGCCCGCATCGAACTCGGCGCCGGCGACTACACCCTGCGCGCCAAGCTCGACGACAACCCGGCCGTTTCCGGCCTGGGCATCTTCCAGGCGCCGGGGGCCAACGCCCTGGATATCCGTGACCAGGTGATCGCCAGCATGGACGAACTGCAGCAGCAGTTCCCTGAAGGCATGAAGTACGAGGCGGTGTACGACACCACCATCTTCGTCCGCGAGTCGATCAACTCGGTGATCCACACCCTGCTCGAAGCGGTTGTACTGGTGGTGCTGGTTGTGATCCTGTTCCTGCAGACCTGGCGTGCCTCGATCATCCCGCTGATCGCCGTGCCGGTGTCGGTGATCGGCACCTTCGCCGGCCTGCACCTGCTGGGCTTCTCGATCAACACCCTGACCCTGTTCGGCCTGGTGCTGGCCATCGGCATTGTGGTCGACGACGCCATCGTCGTGGTGGAGAACGTCGAGCGCAACATCGAACAAGGGCTGACGCCGATTGCCGCGGCGCACCAGGCGATGCGCGAGGTGTCCGGGCCGATCATCGCCATCACCCTGGTGCTCTGCGCGGTGTTCGTGCCGATGGCCTTCCTCGATGGCGTTACCGGGCAGTTCTATAAACAGTTCGCGGTGACCATCGCCATCGCCACGGCCATCTCCGGGCTCAACTCGCTGACCCTGTCGCCGGCCCTGGCCGCGCGCCTGCTCAAGGCCCATGACGCGCCCAAGGACGGCCTGACGCGGCTGATCGACCGCCTCTGCGGCTGGATCTTCCGGCCGTTCAACCGCTTCTTCAAACGCAGCTCCGATGGCTACGAGCGTGGCGTCGGCCGTGCCCTCGGCCGCCGTGGCGGCGTTTTCCTGGTGTATGCGCTGTTGCTGCTGGGCACGGCCTTCATGTTCAAGAGCGTGCCCGGCGGTTTCATCCCGACCCAGGACAAGATGTACCTGATCGCCGGGGTGAAGCTGCCCGAAGGGGCCTCGCTGTCGCGCACCGACGCGCTGCTCAGCCAGGTGGTGGAGATCGCCCGAGAGATCGATGGCGTCGACCGCGCGGTGGCCTTCCCCGGGCTCAACCCGCTGCAGATGACCAACACGCCGAACAGCGGCATGGCCTTCCTGATTCTCAAGCCCTTCGATCAGCGCAACGGCCGCACGGCGGCGCAGATCAACGCCGAACTCAACCAGAAGATATCTGCGCTCAAGGACGGCATCAGCTTCGCCATCATGCCGCCGCCGATCCTCGGCCTGGGTAACGGCGCCGGCTATTCGCTGTTCGTCCAGGACCGTGCCGGGCTTGGTTACGGCGAACTGCAGAATGCCGTCAGCGGCTTCCAGGGCGCGCTGTCGCAGCAGCCGGGCATGGGCTACCCGATCACCACCTACCAGGCCAACGTGCCGCAGTTCGATGCCGAGGTCGACCGGATCAAGGCCAAGGCCCAGGGCGTGCCGCTGACCAACCTGTTCGACACCCTGCAGACCTACCTCGGCTCGGCCTACGTCAACGACTTCAACCAGTTCGGCCGCACCTGGCAGGTGATCGCCCAGGCCGATGCGCCGTTCCGCGACAGCATCGAGGACATCGCCAACCTGCAGACCCGCAACGATCAGGGCGAGATGGTACCCATCGGCTCGATGGTGACCATCAGGCAGAGTTTCGGCCCCGATCCGGTGCTGCGCTTCAACGGCTACCCGGCGGCGGATCTGGCCGGCGATGCCGACCCGCGTGTGCTGTCCTCCACGGAGGCCATGGCCAAGGTTGCTGGCCTGGCCGAACAGGTGCTGCCGCCGGGCATGGCCATCGAATGGACCGACCTCAGCTACCAGCAGGCCAGCCAGGGCCACGCCGTGCTGATCGTCTTCCCGCTGGCGGTGATGCTGGTGTTCCTGGTGCTGGCGGCGCTGTACGAGAGCTGGACCCTGCCGCTGGCGGTGATCCTCATCGTGCCGATGTGCCTGCTCTCGGCGCTGTTCGGCGTGTGGCTGGCCGGCGGCGACAACAACGTGTTCGTCCAGGTCGGGCTGGTGGTGCTGATGGGCCTGGCGTGCAAGAACGCCATCCTCATCGTCGAGTTCGCCCGCGAACTGGAGCTGCAGGGCAAGGGCATCGTCGAATCGGCGCTGGAAGCCTGCCGCCTGCGCCTGCGCCCGATCGTGATGACCTCGATCGCCTTTATCGCCGGGGTGATCCCGCTGCTGCTGTCCAGCGGCGCCGGCGCCGAAGTGCGCGCCGCCACCGGCGTCACGGTGTTCGCCGGGATGCTCGGGGTGACCCTGTTCGGCCTGTTCCTCACCCCGGTGTTCTACGTCGCCCTGCGCAAGCTGGCCGGCACACCGTTGGTGCAGCACAGCCATGATGACGTTTCCGGAGTGCAGCACTGATGAACATCCCCTACAGACACCATGCGCGCCTGCTGGCTGTTGCCCTGGGCAGTGGCCTGCTCGGCGCCTGCAGCGTCGGCCCGGACTATCAGCGCCCGGAGCTGCCCGTGGCCGCCGCATTCAGTGAGCAACCGGCAGTCAGCGCTGCGCCGGCGTCAGACAGTGCCGAGTTCTGGCGCTTCTTCGCCGATGCCCAGCTCGACAGTCTGGTGGACGCGGCGCTGGCACATAATCAGGACCTGTTGCTCGCCCTGGCCAACTACCAGCAGGCGAATGCCCTGCTGCGCGGCGCACGCTACGACCAGTTGCCGACGCTGACGGCCGACGCCCAGGCCGGCAACCGGCGCAGCAGTGCCGATCAGCTGCCTGGGGTGGCGGTTGGCGATCGCGACAACGACGAGTTCGCCGGCAACCTCGGCTTCAGCTGGGAGCTGGATCTGGTCGGCCGGGTGCGCCGCAGCGTCGAGGCGCAGCGCGCCGATACCGCCGCCGCCGCGCAGGATCTTGCGGCGCTGCAGGTGGCGGTGGTCGGTGAACTGGCGCGCAGCTACTTCCAGCTGCGCGGCGGGCAGCAGCAACTGCAGATCGCCCAGCACAACGCCGACAACCAGACCCGCACCCTGCAGGCGCTGGAACAACGCCAGCAGCTTGGCCTGGCCACGCCCTTCGACGTCGACCGCGCCCGCACCCAGCTGGAAACCACCCGCGCCCGCATTCCGTCGCTGGAAGCCGAGATCGCTGTGGCCATCCACCGCGTGGCGGTACTCAGCGGGCGCATGCCGCAGGCCCTGACGGCAGAACTGGCGACACCGCTGGCACTGCCCGAGCGGGTGCTGGCCGCGCCGAACACCACGCCGGGAGCGTTGCTGCGCCGGCGTCCTGACATCGCCGCAGCAGAGCGCCGCCTGGCAGCTTCCACCGCACGGGTCGGGGTGGCGACGGCGGACTTGTTCCCGCGCTTCACCCTCGGCGGGTTGATCGGCACCCAGGCGTTCGATGCCAGCGACCTGTTCCAGCGCGACAGTGAAACACGCCTGCTGATGCTCGGCATCGACGGCTCCTTCCTCAACGTCGGTCGCGTGCGTGCGCGCATCGCGGCGGCCGATGCGGCCAGTGCCGCCGACCTGGCGCGCTACCAGCGCACGGTGCTGACGGCCATGGAGGAAACCGAAAATGCTCTGGTGCGCCTGTCCCGCAGCCAGCGCCAGCAGGCCCACCTGCAGCAGGCGGCACTGGCCGGAACGCGCGCTGCCGACATGGCCCGGCAGCGCTTCGACCAGGGCGCCATCGACGTGCTGGAGCTGCTCGACGCCGACGACGCCCGCCTGCAGGCCGAAGACGCCTTGGCCCGCAGTCACACCGAAAGCATCGTCGCCAGCGTCAATCTGTACCAGGCCCTGGCCGGTGGCTGGCCGCAACAACTGCCGGAAAACGACCTGGTCAAACGATGAAGGAGAGCCGCAATGCCCACCGAGCCATGCCCTGATCGCCGCCGCCTGCTCGCCGCGCTCGGCCTGTCCTGCGCTGGCTTGCTGTTGCCGCGTTACGCTGCACCCCAGCCGCCAGCGCCCGGCGCTGCCGAGCGGCTGGTGGTCGCCATCGTCTCGCAGACCTTCTTCTACGTGCCATTGTGGCTCGGCGTGCAACGCGGCGCCTTTCGTCGCGCCGGCATCGAGCTGGAGATCGTCCAACTGGGGCAGCGCTCGCAGGTCGAGCCGCTGCTGTCCGGTGCGGTGCATGTAGCCATCGCCACACCGGAGTCGGTGCTGCACAACGTGGCGGCCGGCGGACCGCTGCGTCTGCTGGCAGGCAATACCGGCAAGCTGGCTCACGCGCTGATCGCCCGGCCGCAGATTGACAGCATCGAGGCCCTGCGCGGTGGGCGGATCGGCATTCTCAACAGGAGCGAGGGCACCTTCTTTCAGGTTCGCACGATGCTCGCGCGCCATGGCCTGCACTATCCGCAGGACTACAGCGTGATCGAAACCGGTGGCGTACCGGCCCGCCATCGGGCGCTGCTGGACGGCAGCATCGACGCCGGCCTGCAGTCGGTGCCCTGGTCGTATCAGGCCGAAGATGAGGGGCTACGCAACCTGGGGCAGATCATCGATTACATCCCGGACTGGCAGTTCGTCTCGGTCAATGCCTCGCTGCCCTGGGCCGAGCGTAATCGCCAGTTGTTGCAGCGCTTTCTCGCGGTACTGCTCGAATCCACCGAGGCGCTCTACGCCAACCGCGAGGCCGCCGCCGACGTAGCCCGCCAGCAGTTGCCGACGCGCCAGGATTACGCACTGCGGGCCTGGGACTACTACACCACCAGCAATGCCCTGACCCGCGACATGAGCGTCAGTGCTGCCGGGCTGAGCACCGTGCTGCAAGCTCAGCGCAGCAACGGACTGCTGGACGATCAGGCCTCCATGCGCGGGGAGGCCTATCAGGCGCCGGAGTTTCTGGCCGCTGCGCGCCGCGCGCGCTGAGAGGCACGGCGCACGGTCTGGCCTTCAGTTCTCCAACAAGCGAGCCCCTGGCCCCTGGCTGGCCAGGCGGTCTTCAGGGTTGCGCAGTGGGCAATCTTCCAGCGACAGGCAGCCGCAACCGATGCAACCGTCCATGGCGTCGCGCAGGCGCTGCAGTTTCTGGATGCGCTGATCCAGATCGTTGCGCCAGCGCGAGGCCACCACGCGCCATTGCTCGGCGCTGACGCGCACCATCGGGTCGTAATCGCCCAGCGCCTGCTTGACCTCATCCAGCGGAATGCCGGCGCGCTGCGCCACCTTGATGATGCCGATATAACGCAGCACACCTGGCGTGTAGCGGCGCTGGTTGCCAGCGGTGCGCAGGCTGCTGATCAACCCCTTGGACTCGTAGAAATGCAGCGCGGAAACCGCCACGCCACTGCGTTTGGCGACCTCGCCGACGCTCAGCAGGCGCGGCAGCTTGGCAATGCTTTCGGCAGAAGGTTCGCTCATCACAGACGCCTCATGGATCAAGTTAACTTGAGATTCTATGAGGGCGCCTTGCCGCCGGCAATCGCAGCGTTGCTGTGCACCGATGTCGGCAAACCACAACGGCCTACCAGCGATAACTCACAGTGCCTACCACCTGGCGCTCGTCGCCGTAGTGACAAGTGGAGAACGCGCACTGCGTGTAGCGCTTGTCGGTCAGGTTGCTGGCATTGACGGTCACGTTCCAGTGGTCGTCGATCTGGTAGCGCGCCATGGCGTCGAACAGGGTATAGGCTGGCATGGGCGAGTCCATAAGCGAGGCCTGCGTTGTGCCCATGTAGCGAGCGCCGATGCCCGCAGTCAGTTGCGGAATGCCCCAGTTGACGAAGTCGTAGCTGGTCCACAGGGCAGCCTGGTGGTAGGGCGTATCATCTCTGCGTTGGCCGACTTCTGTGGCAAGGGCGCTTTTGGTGACACGAGCATCGGTGTAGGCGTAGGAAGCAATGAGGCTGAGAGCGTTGGTCACATCCGCTTTGGCTTCCAGCTCCAGACCGCGCGAGCGAACCTCGCCCGTTTGTCTCGGATCGCTATTGCTATCAAATGTCAGCACATTGGTTTGGGTCAGCTCATAGACGGCTGCGCTGAGTAGCAGGTTGCTGTTCTTGGGCTGATAGCGCACGCCCACTTCGTATTGCTTGCCTTCGGTGGGAGCGAAGGCTTGGCCAGTGACTTCAGCGACAGAAACAGGGAAGAACGACTCGCTGTAGCTGATATAGGGTGCCAGACCATTGTCCGCCAGGTAGACGAGCCCCGCGCGGTAGGTGGTGGCCTCGTTATCTTGACTGGCCTTGGCACCATCTCTATGTGCCGTTTGCTGCTGATCGGCCCAGTCATGGCGACCGCCCAGAAGCAGAATCCATTTGTCGCCGAACTTGATCTGGTCTTGGAAATAGACGCCCTTTTGCAGCGTGTCGAGCTGTGAGCCGCGATCCTGACTACGATCCTTGTTTACTACTACCGGTTGCCCATAGTTGTAGCGGGTCAGATCGAGGCTTGGGGCATTGCTACGGAAGTTATGTGAGTCGTAGGAGGTGTCATAGCCATCGAAACCGACCAGTACGGTGTGCTCGACACTGCCGAGCTGCCATTTCGATTCGATATTGCTGTCGCTGGCCCATGTCCGCGCACGTTCGTGACGATCACTGTAGCGGCGTAACAGTGTGCCGGTACTTGCGGAGAAGTTGACGGCTGCGACAGACGGCTGAATTTGCAGGTAGCTCCACTTCACATCGGTTTCGTAATAACGCAGCTTATGGTTGAGCGTGAAGTGTTCATTGAAGTGGTGCTGAAATTCGTAGCCCAGAGTCGACATCTCGCCGTTCATGTCGTCGTAGTCCGGCTCGCCGACGAAATCGTTGCGACCGATTTTGAAAGCACCTTCACCCACACCTTTGACCATCTGATAGGGCAGGGGCGCGGGGAAACGCGTGTCGGTCTTCTGGTAGAAAGACAGCAGGGTCAGCGAGGTATTTTCGCTGGGGCGCCAGGTCAGCGCCGGGGCGATGTAGAACTTGTCGTCGTTGATGTGATCCTGCTGGGTGTCGCTGTTGCGGCTGAGCATCGTCAGGCGGTAGCTCAGGGTGTCGCTGCCGGCCAGTGGACCGCTGAAGTCGGCGGAGAGTTGCTTGCGGTCGTGGGAACCCACTTGCAGGTTCAGCTCATGGAAGGGCGTTTCGCTCGGGCGCTTGCTCACGCCATTGATCATGCCGCCTGGCGAGAGCTGGCCGTAGAGCACCGAGGCCGCGCCGCGAATGACCTCGACGCGCTCCAGACCATAAGGTTCCTGAATGCCGTCGTAGGAGTTGTTCTGCAGGCGCAGGCCGTCGCGCAGCGATCCACCAGTGCCTGATTCGACCTCGAAGCCACGGATGCGGAAGCGGTCGGCGGTGCGGTTGAAAGCGGTCGAGCTGCTGGTGAGCCCCGGTGTGTAGCTCAGCGCCTGGCCCAGCGTTTCCGAATGGCGATCGCGGATCTCGTCGCTGGTGACCACGGAGATCGATTGTGGGGTTTCGGTGATCGGCGTATCCGTCTTGGTCGCGCTCATATTGCGCTTGGCCACGTAGCCGGCCACATAAGCCGTGGGCTGCTCTTCGGCGGCGCCGGTGACGGTGGTATCGGCCAGCTCCAGGCGATCACCCTGGGCGACCAGCACATAGCCGTTGCGCCCAGGGCGGGCGCTAAAACCGCTGCCTTGCAGCAGGCGGGCAAAGCCGCTGGCGACGTCGTACTGACCGCTCAGGCCCGCGCTGTTGCGCCCGGCCAGGCGCTGCGGCTCGAAGGCCAGCGATACCCCGGCCTGCTGGGCAAACTGGCTGAGCGCGTTGGCTAGCGGGCCGGGGGCAATGTCGTAGTGGTTCTGCGTCTGTTCGGCGGCGCCGGTACTGAGCGGCGCGACCAGCACGGCGGCGGTCAGGGCGGTAAAGCTCAGCTGAACGGCCAGAGCCAGCGGAGTCACAGTGAAGGCAAGCGGCGCGGCAAGGATGCGCATGATCGATAGGGTCCCGTTTTTGTGGTTGCTACCTTCCCTGACGGGCCACTCGCCAAACCCGGAACCCCGCCCCGATGATTTTTCTCAGGGTTTTCGCCGCACCACCTGCAGCCAGGGCGTGTACTGCTCGACCTGCAGCGGCAGCACCTCGGCCAGCAGCGCGAGCGCGCGGCGGCTGTCATCCAGCGGCAGCACGGCGGTCACGCGCAGATCCGCCAGCGCCTGACTGTCGTATTGCACGTGGCCGGGGAACTGCCGGGCCAGTTGTTCCAGCACCTCGGGCAGCGGCTGATCGCGCACCACCAATTGGTGATGGCGCCAGGCATTCTCGACGCTGCGGGTGTCCACGCTGGTGCTGCGCTGTACGTCGCCACGGGTGATCCGTGCCTGTTCGCCGGCGCCCACTTCGAGGCTCGCCGGCGCCACGGCGGCACGCGCCACGACCCGCGATTCGAGCATGGTCAGCAGGGTCACGCCGTCCTGCCGGCTGACCACGAAGCGCGTGCCCAGCGCCTGCATCTGGCCCTGCTCGGTCTCGACGATGAACGGCCGCGCCGGGTCGTGTGCCACCTCCACCAGTACCTCACCGCGTAGCAGACGAATGCGCCGCTGCTTTGCGTCGAACTGGATATCGACCGCGCTATTGCCATTGAGGGTCAGTTGCGACTGATCCGGCAACTGCTGCTGCAGCCACTGCGCTGGCGCGGTGCGCAGATCGGCCAGCAGGTAGGCCGGCAACTCGCTGCGCCACAGCGCCCAGGCCGGCAGCAGCGCCGCCAGCATCAGCAAGGCGCGGCCGGCGCCCTTGCCACGCGGCTTGCGGCTGCGCTGAGCCGCATCGAGCGCGGCATGCACCGAGGCCTTCTGCGGGCGCAGCGCCGCCATCTGCCCGACGAAGACCTGCAGCCGCTCGGCCGCGGCGGCGTGCTGCGGGTCGCGGCGCTTCCAGGCGTCGAACTCGCCTTGCAGCGCCGGCTCCTCGTTGAGCCGCAGCAGCCAGTCGGCGGCCTGTTCGTTGATGCTGTCGGGCTTGCTCATGGCGCGTCAGATGTCCAGCGCGTTGCCGCAGTGCAGCAGCGCCTGCATCAGGTGCTTGCGCACCATGCGTTCGGAAATACCCATCTGCGTGGCGATCTCGGCCTGGCGCTGGCCGTCGAGAAAATACAGCAGGAAAGCCTGGCGCTGCTTGTCGCTCAGCTCTTCGAGGACAAAGGCGATCTGCTCCAGCGCTTCCAGCGTCAGCAGGATCTGCTCCGGCGACTGATGCCCCGCCAGGCTTTCGGCGGTCAGCGCCAGCTCGCGCAGGTAGGCCTCTTCGATCTGCTGGCGGCGCGAGCGGTCGATCACCAGACGCCGCGCGGTGGTGGTGAGAAAGGCGCGCGGTTCGCGAATGTTGCCCAGCAGCTCGCGCGAGGCGAGGATGCGGGCGAAGGTGTCCTGCGCCAGATCGGCGGCATTGTGCGCACAGCCGAGCTTGCGCCGCAGCCAGCCGAACAGCCAGCCGTGATGGCTGCTGTAGAGCTCATGAAGATCTCGCTGGAAAGGAGGCTCGGCCGCGGACATGCGCAAACTCGCTAAGAAGGAATTGATCTCGATAAACAATTGAGAATTATTCGCATAATATCGATTTGCCCTGGCACGTCGCAACCACCATCGCCTTATGCAGGAGAGAGCCAGACAAGGACCAGCGTGTAAACGTCTGCGTTTGCTCGAAACTGCGCTCGAGCGCTTACAATTGGCGCCCATCACTTCAGGCCATGAACATGGCTACAGCCACAAGGAAAACGCCCATGGCCTCCCCGGACAAACAGAAGAAACGCGCCCAGCGGGCCAAAGCCAAGGCCAAGCAGAACCGCATGGGCAAGCCCAAGAGCAACCCCATTCATCCGCTGTTGGCCAACCTGCAGCTCAACGAACCCTTCGATGATGTCGAGATCGACCTGAGCACCTTCGACTTTGCCGATATCAAGGAGAACGGCTTCGACCCGGCGCTTTTCGATGATCTTTTCCAGGCCATGAATGCTGCCGAAGGCATCAGCCTGACCGCCCTGTGCCTGGTATTTCTGCAATACCCAGTGCTGGAACTGGTGGTCGCCGAAGAGGCGGAGGACGATGCGACCGATTTCATGATGGGGCTGTTGATCGTCTACCGGGCCATCTTCCACGAACAAGAGGAAGAGGCGGCCGTGACCTGGATTGGCAGCGAGGCCTTCCAGAGTGCCTACAACGAAGCCTCGATGATTTTGCAGAAGAAAGCCGCGCGCGGCTGATATCCAGCGCAAATCAGCCTTTCAATGCCGCCTCGATTCTGGCGATGTCGATCTTGCTCATGGTCATCATCGCCTCGAAAGCACGCTTGGCCGCTGCAGGATCAGGGTTGCTGATGGCGGCTGTGAGAACGCGCGGGGTGATCTGCCAGGAAACTCCCCATTTGTCCTTGCACCAGCCGCACTCGCTGGCCTGACCCTGATTGTCGATTATCGCGTGCCACAGGCGGTCCGTCTCGGCCTGATCGTCGGTCGCTACCTGGAACGAGAAGGCTTCGTTGTGCTGGAAGACTGGGCCGCCGTTAAGACCAAGGCAGGGAATACCCATGACGTTGAACTCCACCGTCAGCACATCGCCCTGCTGGCCGGAGGGGTAATCGCCGGGGGCGTGATGCACGGCCAGCACGGCGCTGTCGGGAAAGGTTTCGGCATAGAAAGTCGCCGCCTCCAGTGCGTCGCGGTCGAACCAGAGGCAGATGGTGTTCTTGCTGGTCATCCTCAGTCTCCACGGTTGTGGCATGGGACTCAGGAGTCTAGACGGACTTGTGCCGATAACCCTGTTACACGCCGATGTATGTCCGTCAGCGCCGGCTACTGCTGCTTTCTCCTTCAGGCTCTTGCGAATGGCTCGAAAGGTTGGAACTGGTCGTCGTCGCGAATGGAAGAGCCGACGCCACGTTGCGCTAGCTTTTGATGCACGCCGGTCTGCGCTGATTCTCAATCGGCACTGGCCTGCAATCGCGGGATGCAGGGCAGTCTCGCCAGCGAATTAAACGGTAGATATTCTCAGTTGCATTTGCTTATTATTGCCTGATTATTCCTTGCTGTTTCGCTAATCATGCCAATGACTGACAACTCATCCGCCGCGGACTTTGGCACGCTCTATCTCGATCATCATGGCTGGCTGCAAGGCTGGCTGCGACGCAAACTCGGTTGCTCCGCCAGTGCGGCGGACTTGGCTCAGGATACCTTCGTCCGCCTGCTGGCCAAGCCGGAACCGATCGAGATTCGCGATTCTCGCGCTGTGCTGGTGACGGTCGCACGCAGCGTGCTGAGCAACTACTTCCGTCGTCAGAAGCTCGAGCGGGCCTATCTCGAAGCTCTCGCCTGCGTGCCTGAACCACTGATGCCTTCCCTGGAAGAGCAGGCGATTCTCCTGGAAACCCTGCAGGAACTCGATCGCCTGATGGACGGGCTGGACGTTCCGGTACGTCAGGCCTTCCTGTGGTTTCAGCTCGACGGGATGCGTCACACCGAGATCGCCGAGCGGCTGGGCGTTTCGGTTACCACGGTCAAGCGCTACATCATTAAGGCGGGCGTGCAATGTTGCTTCAGCGAATGATGCGAGGCCGCCTGTGACGGGCGTGATCAGGCCCGCCATCGCTGAGCAGGCGGTGGAGTGGATGATGGAGTTGCAGAGCCCGCCCGTGACGCCGGAAAAGCTTGCGCAATGGCAGTGCTGGTTGCAGCAGGACCCTCAGCATGCACTGGCCTGGCAGCGGGTGGAGGCATTCGGTGAGCGCCTGTCCGGCCTGGGGGCGCACGCGCCCATCGTACATGCCGCGCTGGCTACGCCATCTGACAGCCGCCTTGACCGGCGCACGGCCCTCAAAGCGCTGGTGCTTGCCGTGTCGGCTGGTGCGCTGGCCTGGAGTGGGCGTGACTCCGATCTGTGGCAGAACCTGAACGCCGATTACCGTAGTGGCGTAGGCGAGCAGCGCTGGTTTGATCTGCTCGATGGTAGCCGGCTGATGCTCAATACCGATACGGCGGTCGACGTGCGTTTCGATCCAGCCGTGCGCCAAGTGCAGTTGCTGCGTGGTGAAGTCCAGATTCAGGTGGCAGCGGACAAGGCTTTGCGACCGTTCCAGGCCTACACGACGCAGGGCTCTGTGGTGACGCAGAGAGGAGATTTCCTGCTGCGTCAGGACTCCGCTTTCAGTCGCCTGGCTGTAACCGAGGGCGTGGTGATGCTATCGCCCGAACGCCTTGTGGCTGTTCGTGTGGAAGCTGGGCAACAGGTGACCTTCACCCGCGACGAGATCGGCCCGCTGCGTCAGTTGACCGAAGCGGACCAGGCCTGGACTGCAGGTCTGCTCATGGCCGTCGATATGCCGCTGGGTCACTTCGTCCGGGAGCTTGGCCGTTATCGCCATGGCCACCTGGGTTGCGCCCGTAGCCTGGCCGATATCCGGGTCGCAGGTACTTACCCCCTGGCCGATACCGAGCGCATTCTGCAGACCCTCGCCGTGTCGCTGGATATCGAAGTGCGCCGCTTTACCCCGTATTGGGTGACTCTGGAACCCAAGCGCACGATAAGTTGAAAAAAATCGCTGAGGCGATGGTCTGTTTTTCATTCTTACGAGACTCCACCAGTAAGAACTCGTTATTTCTGGTGGAGTCCCGCATGAATTACACCCTTCGCCTTCGGGCGCTGACCCTCGCCATGGCCGGCTGCATGGCACCCTCGATCACGGGCGCTGGCTTGTTGCTCAGCCTGAACATGGCCCACGCGGCCGAAACCAGCCGCACCTACGATATTCCAGCCGGCGCGTTGCGTGATGCGCTCAATCGCTTTGGCCAGCAAGCCAACCTGTTGCTATCGTATCCGGCTGAGCAGGTCGCCGGTCGGCAGAGTCGCGGGTTGCAGGGTCGCTACGGTGTAGAGGACGGCCTGGCTGCACTGCTGGCTGGTAGCGGTTTGCAGGCAAGTCGCCTGGCCAATGGCAGCTACATCCTGCAGCCAGCGCAGCAGGACGTACTCAGCCTGCCAACCGCGACCATCAGCGGTCTCACCGAGAGCGTCACCGGCCCGACTCAAGGTATTGTCGCCAACCGTTCCTCCGTGGGCACCAAGACCAATACCGCGATCAACGAAGTGCCACAGTCGATTTCGGTGATTACCCGCGACGAGATGGACAAGCGCGGCGTGCAGGACTTCAACAGCGCGGTGGCCTATACGCCAGGCATTCGCGCCATCGACTACGTGGGCGGCCAGGGGGCGCCGGACATCTACATGCGCGGGTTTCGCTCGTTCAATCTGTTCGGTATCTACCGCGATGGCTTGCGCAGCGGCTTCAACCAGTACGACACCGACTTCGAGACCTTTGGCCTCGAACGCCTCGATGTGATCAAGGGACCGGCGTCGGTGCTCTATGGGCAGATGGCGCCTGGCGGCATGGTCAACCTGACCAGCAAGCGTCCCACCGATGAAACCATCCGTGAAATCCAAATCCAGGGTGGCAGTCACGACCGCAAGCAGGGAGCGATCGACCTCGGTGGTCGGCTGGATGACGAAGGTACGCTGCTCTATCGCTTCGTAGCGCTCGAGCGTGACAGCGGCACCCAGGTGGATCATTCGCCAGATGATCGCACCTACCTGGCGCCTTCTTTGACCTGGCGGCCAAGCGAAGACACCAGCCTGACGCTGCTGGCAAGCTATCTGAAAACGCGCAAGGGCGGCGCGGAGCAGAGCTTCCCGGTCAACGGCACCTTGCGCGGCACCGCCCTGGGTCATGTGCCGTCGAGCACCTATCTGGGTGATCCGCACGTGTCCAAGTACGAGGTGGAAAACACCTCGCTTGGCTACAGCCTCGAGCATTACTTCGATGAAAACTGGAAGCTGCAGCAAAACGCCCGCTACATGTACAGCAACGTCGATTACATCAGTAACGGTGCTCGCAATGGTGCCCAGTTGGGCGCCGACGGGCGCACCTATACCTTCGGTTATCAGGAGCGGCCCAAGAAGACCGATACATTCCTGATCGATACCAACCTGCAAGGTCTGTTCGATACCGGGCTGTTGAGCCACGAACTGACACTGGGCGCCGACTATGGCCATTACTCCGGCCGCGAGTCACGCACGGGGGCGAACAACCAGACCGTCGATATCTTCGATCCCGTCTACAACGGCAATGTGCTGTGGGCCGCTGCCCCGGTGGTGGATGGCAAGAGCGTGGCGGTGCAGAAGGGGCTGTACGTTCAGGACCAGCTCAAACTGGACAACTGGCGCCTGACCCTGGGAGGACGCCAGGACTGGCTGGAAAGCCGTGACTACAGCTACCTGGGTAACGGCAGCCGCCGCGAACAGAAGGACGACAAATTCACCGGACGCGTGGGCTTGGCCTATCTGTTCGACAACGGCATCACGCCCTATGCCAGCTACAGCACCTCCTTCCAACCCACTTCGGGCACGGCGCAGGATGGCAGCAATTTCAAGCCTACCGAGGGGGAGCAACTGGAAGTCGGTATCAAATACGCGCCGCCTGGCTCCAACAGTTTCATCACGGCCTCGGTCTACGACCTGACCCAGAAGAACGTCACCACTACGGATCCGACCAATCCCAGTTTCCAGGTCCAGACCGGTGAGCAGCGTTCACGCGGTCTGGAGCTCGAAGGCAAGGCCTCGCTCAGCGAGGGTCTGGATCTGCTTGCCTCGTATGCCTATACCGACGCCGAGGTGACCAAGGCCAACCCGGTGGGTACGGGCGCCAGTGCCTATAGCCTGGAAGGCAACCGACCCATTTCGGTACCGCGCCACACCGCTTCGCTATGGCTCGATTACACCGTGCTGGGCGGCGCACTGGATGGCCTGGGTATGGGGGTAGGGCAGCGCTATGTCGGTTCGTCGTACAACGCGAGAAATACCGTGAAAGTCCCAGGCTACAGCCTTACCGACCTGAGCCTGCGTTATGACCTGAAAAGGCTGGTCGCCGGCGCCAGTGTCGATCTCAATGTGAGCAACCTGTTCGACAAGACCTATTTCACCCCCGGGTTCTACGAGAACAGCGTGTTCTACGGCACCCGGCGAACGGTCGTAGGGAGTCTTACCTACCAGTGGTGAGGGCCTCGTTGCGCGCAACAGGAAAATGACCGGATAGCCAGGTGCTTACCCCTATCTAAAATCCCGGCTGCGTATATCCAGCCCGGTCAGCCTATCGGTCATGTCGATCAGGCGGCCGGCGATGATATGGCGCACGCCGTCCACCGTTTCCAGGTGGCCGTCGATGCGCAGCAGTTGCGATTGCACGAGCACGCGGCGTTGGCGCTCGCTGCTACGAAAGGGGATTTATTGGCTGGCGTACTGGCCGCTGGCAAAAGCAGACGCTCCGTTGTGTAGATGGCGTTGAGGCGTTCACTCTAAACCTCGGTGCGACCCAACTCTGGGAAGGCGTCACTGATTAGGGGGGATTGTCAAAATCACAGTCAGCATTAAAGTGCTGAAATAGCGGTCGGGTGGTTGATAAGTCAGATTTATATTGCTGATTTAGGTCGCTTAATCCATGATAACCAGACATAAAACGCCGAAAGCTGGTTTTGGTCATGTTCGAGAAACTCACGATCCAAACCTTCGTTGACAATGAATGGTTCGACGCCGCTTTTGCTGCAGTTGCGCCTGCAGACGTGATCTTTGACCGGCTACGCGCAGCGGCACAGACGTTCAGGGCGCTACCGGACTTGCTTACCGAGTTGCCAGATGAAGTTAGGCATTCCAACGCAATACCGTTGAATAATCTGGATGTGAATTTGCAAAGGTGGGGGCTCCTATGAATGAAATGACAGGAGCAGAACGTAAGGCGCTCATTGACGACATCATGGCCAAGCATGGGGCAGGCCTTGAGACCCTCGGTACCTGTGTTCGACGCTTACGCCTTGAGGTGACTGGCTTCGATCAAGAGACTTTTGCCGCCATGTGCGATCTGTCTACGCGTGCCCTGTATCAGCTGGAGTCTGACAAAGGAAACCCAACCCTCAAGACTATCGATGGAGTACTGCGTAAGTTTGGGCTGCAGATGGGAATTGTTGCTGCGCAGTCAAAGCGAAAAAGCACTGTCCGTTCTGTTCATGCGAAGGGGCTGGTCGAGGCTTCGGTGCATGGGTATCAGGCCACCGATAGCGTCGTGACTAAAGTCCGGACTGAGCCAGCGCCAAAACGGGGTAGCAAACCCCAATCGTCCAGGCGGGGCGATAGAAAAAAAGAGCTCTAACATCGCTGAGCGCATGAGCAAAATCCTCAAGCAAAAAGGGCCGCATAGCGGCCCTTTTCTTTGCTCTCAGGTCAAGGGGCAGCATTGAACAGCGGCAGGACGTGCTCCGCCATTTCGTCAATCACATCCTCGGCCGAGCGTTGTGAGGGCTTCATGTTCAGCGCGACATGGGTGACGCCGAGTTCGCGCTGGTGCTGCCATTTGTCGATAAGGGCCTTGCGGCCGATACGCGTGACATTGTGAAAGTGCTGTTCCGGCGCGTCGGGGTCCTTGGTCAGGTCGAAGAAGGTCGCATAGCCATATGGCGGTGGTGGCTGCTCGCCTGCGGCTTCTTTCAGAAGTTCCAGGACATGGGCGATCTGGGTGCTGTCATGGACCGACCAGATCCAGGCGTCGGCATGCTGGGCGATCCATTCGATGGGTTGGCGTGCACGGCCGATGTTGATCATCGGCAGCCTGGGCGTGACGGGTTTCGGCACCAGGTCCAGGTCACCGCGAAAGCTTCCATAGTGCTGAGTCTGCAAGGCCGGGAAGTTCTTGCTGTGCAGTGTGCGGATCAGCGCAAAGGCTTCTCGGTAGCGCTCGTCGCGGTTGGCGAAGTCGGCTCCCAGCGCCGGGTATTCGGTGGGACGGTCGCCGGTCGACAGACCGAGAATGAAGCGTCCTGCGCTGAGCTGGTCGACCGATGCCGCCTGCTTGGCGACGAATACCGGGTCGCGCAGGGGCAGGACGATGCCGGCGGTGCCCAGGGTGATGCGTTGGGTAATGCTGGCCAGCATGCCGGCATAGACGAATGGATCGAGCATCTGACCGGCGTCGCCGAACCTGGGGTCGTAGAAGGGAACGTCACGCAGCCAGAGACTGGCGAAGCCGGCTTCGTCGACCTTGCGGGCCAGGCGTTGGTGGTCCTGTAGCGTGGGGAAGGGCGAGTCCGGGTAGGCCTCCAGCGGTGCGATGAAACCGAAGGTCAGGCGCCCGGGATGAAACACCTGGTTGAAGGCCAGGTGATCATTCAGGGGAGAGGTTGCGTTCATCATGTCCTCGTATGCTGGCCGCCTGGCAGCGAGCTGCCAGGCGAGGTGAGGTTGACTACTGCGCTGCAGTCGCCGGGTACGTGGGGTAATCGGTGTAGCCGCGGGTGACGCTGCCATTGATCCCGTAGAAGGTGGCGCGTTCGGGCTCGGCTAGTGGCCAATCCTGCTGCAGGCGCTCGACCAGGTCGGGGTTGGCGATGAAGGGGCGGCCGAAGGCGATCAGGTCCAGTTCACCGCTGGCCAAGGCCGCTTCGGCGCTGCTGCGATTGAAGCCACCGGCAGCCATCAGGGTGCCACGGAAGGCCTGGCGGAACTGGTGGGCGAAACCCTCGGGAATCGCTTCGGCGCCCAGGGTCAGCTGATCGCTCAGGTGAACGTAGGCCAGGTTTCGTGCGTTCAACTCGGCAGCCAGGGTGAGCCAGGTTTCGGCTTCGTCCGCGTAAGGGTGCATGTCGAACAGGCGGCCGAAAGGCGACAGGCGCACGCTGACCTTTTCCGGGCCGATGGCCGCAGACAGGGCGTCGAGGGTGTCCAGTACGAAGCGCAGGCGGTTGTCGATCGAGCCGCCGTAGCTGTCTTCGCGGGTATTGAGCGCGCCATTGATGAATTGCTCGAACAGGTAGCCATTGGCTCCATGCAGCTCGATGCCATCGAAGCCAGCGTCAATCGCGCGCTGTGCAGCCTCGACGAAGTCGCCGGTGATGCGCTGGATTTCCTCGACTGACAAGGCCCGTGGCGTACTGGCCTGCACCGGCCCGGCCTCACCCGGTGTAGCCCAGGCATAGGCATTGGAGCGCTGCGCCTGGACGGCGACCGAGGATACGGGCGCACCCTGTTCGGGTTGCAGGGATACATGGGACATGCGCCCGACATGCCAGAGCTGGGCGAAGATGCGGCCGCCCTTGTCATGCACGGCGTCCGTCACCAGGCGCCAGGCCTGGGTCTGGGCGTCGTTGTAGAGTCCGGGGTTGAACAGGTAGCCGCAACCCTCGCGGGAGACGGGGATGCCTTCGGAAATGATCAGGCCGGCAGAAGCGCGCTGTGCGTAATACAGCACCGTATGCTCATCGGGGATGTCGTTCAGGGCTCGGGCGCGGGTCATGGGGGCCATGACCACACGGTTTTTCAGTGGTGTTGCGGCCAGGTCAAAGGGGGTGAACAACGTGCTCATGGTCACTCTCGGGGAAATGGATTGGGGAAGGCTGTCGCCCACTCTTCAGGTGGGCAGCACCAGATCGCGGCCTGGGGCGCCGCCAGCGACGTTCGGCTCTGGCCAGATCACGTCCAGTCGGGTTCGGCTGATCAGCCACTGGCCGTTTACGCGGCGATATTCGTCGGCATAGATGCCCAGCAAGAGCAGTGGGTTGGCCGAGGGAGCCCGCGATGCGTCGAAGTCGATCAGGTAGCAGCGACCTTCTGCACGGTCGTCGTCCAGCACCTCGATCCAGTGGTTGCTGACGGCATGCAGGAATGGATAGGTGCCGCGCTGATGAATGTCGTATGCCGCAAACGCCTGGGTCAGGCCTTCACGTATCGCTTCCCGGCCGCGCCAGCTACCGCGATCGACCTGACAGATCGCGTCTTCGGTGAACAGTTGCGCCAGGTCTGCCATGCGGTTGGTATCCAGGTAGTGGCAGTAACGCTGGCGCAAGTCGCGAATCGCTTCACGGGTAAGCAGAAGCTTCAATTCGGTTTCCATAGGGGGCTCGTTGAACCGGTGGGAAAATGGAAGCTCAGCTTAATTAAATCCCCTGTTTCTATTAACGTGCTTGTATTCTTTTCAGTTGATCCTAAAAGGATCAAATGGCTCGTGCATTTCACAGGTATCGATTTATGCAGACGCTTCAGCTCGACGGTATTCGCGAGTTCATTCTGGCGGCGCAGCTGCAGAGCTTCACGGCGGCGGGATTGCAGTTGGGTGTCACCAGTTCGGCCGTTGGCAAGAGTGTCTCGCGCCTGGAAAAACGCCTGGGCATCAAGCTGCTGCATCGCACTACACGCAAACTGAGCCTGAGCAGCGAAGGCGAACTCTATCTCGCGACGTGTCTGCGGGTGATGGAGGATCTGCACGAGACCGAGGGTGCACTGTCGACAGGCTCGGCCGAGCCGCGTGGTCGCTTGCGTATCGACATGCCGGCGGCGTTCGGGCGGCGTCATCTGGCTCCGCTGCTGATCGAGCTGGCGCGCAAGTACAGCCAGCTGGATCTCGCCGTTACCTATGGCGAGAGAACGGTCGATCTGATTGCCGAGGGCATCGATCTATCGGTGCGTATTGGTGAACTCAACGATGATCCCGAGCTGGTGGCCAGGCGGCTGGGCGACCAGTACCTGGTGATCTGTGCCTCTCCCGAGTACCTGCGCAACCACCCGCCGGTCAGGGAGAAGGCCGATCTGCTGGCCCACGACTGCATCATCGCCTGGCGCAAGGGCATGCGGGCAACCTGGCTGCTGCAGAGCGCGGCTGGCCTGCTGCAGCAGGAAATACGGGTACGGCATGAGTTCGGCGATGGCGAGATGATGCTTCGTGCGACGCTGGAAGGCCGAGGCTTGTGTCAGCTACCGACCTGGCTCGTGGAGGAGCAATTGCGCAGCGGTGAACTGGTAACCGTGCTGGACGACTACGCAGGTGCGCGTATGCCGATCCATGTGATCTGGCCGAAGACGCGCTATATCCAGCCGAAAGTCCGCTTGGTGATTGACGAGCTGCTGCGGATGAAGGCCTTGCAACCTTCGCTCTTCGAACCCTGGGTGCCCTGAATCGAGTCGCTGTGGGGATTCAGCCCGTCACCCAGCGCTGGCGGGCCCAACCACTCAAGGCATCGACCGCCAGCACCAGCAGCAGCATGGCGAGAATCACCGTGGCCGCCTGGGCCTCCTGAAACAGGCTGAGGCTCATGTAGAGCATCTGCCCCAGGCCGCCGGCGCCGACGAAGCCGAGCACGCTGGCCATGCGGATGTTGTTCTCCCAGCGGTACAGCGAGTAGGCGATCAGTTGTGGCCAGACGCCCGGCAGGGTGCCATAGCAGAAGGCGACCAGGCGGCCGCCGCCGTTTTCGCGGATGGCATCGGCAGGTTCGCGCGGGGTGTTTTCCAGTGCTTCGGCGAACAGCCGACCGAGCACGCCAGCGGTGTGCAGGGCCAGGGCCAGGGTGCCGGCATTGGGGCCGAGGCCGGCGGCCAGCACCATCAAGGCTGCCCACACCAGTTCGGGAATGGCGCGCAGGGCGTTGAGCAGCAGGCGCGTGGCGTGCAGCGCGAGGCCGCCGAAGCGCCCGGCGGCCGGCAGTGCCAACGCCAGGCCGAGCAGGGCCGCGAGCAGGGTACCGATGGCGGACATGGCCAGGGTTTCCAGGGCGCCACGGCCAATGGCTTGCAGGTGTGCGGCGGAAAAGTCCGGATGCAGGAAGCCGCTGGCGTACTGGCCCATCTGCGCCAGGCTGTCGCCGGCCACCAGTGCGCCGAGGTCGATGCCCAGATAGACGAATGAAGCAATCACTGCCCCAAGCAGGACGGCGAGCAGAATCAGGTTGCCGGCTCTCATGTCAGCCTCGCGCGCAGCAGGCGGCTGAGCTGGTCGGCGAGCAGCACCAGCAGCAGGAAGGTGAGCAGCATGCTGGCCACTTCGCCGCCGGCGAACATGCGCAGCGACAGATCAATCTGCTGGCCCAGGCCGCCGGCGCCGACGAAGCCCATCACCACCGAGGCGCGAATCGCACACTCCCAGCGGTACACGGTGTAGGAGAGCATCTCGCCAGCGGCATTGGGCAGCACGCCGTAGGCGAACGCCGCCAGGCGGTTGCTGCCGGCGCCGAGCAGCGCGCGGGCGGGGCGGGCGTCGACCGATTCGAAGATTTCCGCGTAGACCTTGCCGAGCATGCCGGCGTAGGTGATGGCGATGGCCAGCACCCCGGCGGTGGGGCCGAGGCCGACGGCGCGGACGAACAATAGCGCCCAGACGATCTCCGGCACGCTGCGCAGGAAGATCAGCAAACCGCGCACCGGCCAGCGCGCCAGACGGGCCCACCAGGCCGGGCGTCCGCCACGGTGCAACGCCGACAGCGACAGCGCGCGGCTGGCCAGCAGCGAGGCGGGAATGGCGATCAGCAGTGCCAGGCTCATGCCGGCGGTGGCGATGGCCAGGGTTTCCAGGGTGGCGCGGCCGAGCAGGGCGAGGAACTCGGCATCATGCGCCGGTGGCCAGAAGCCGGCGAGGAAGTTGCCCATGGCGCGCGTGTTGTCGCCATCCACCAGTACGGCCAGGTCCAGCTCGCTGAGGTTGATCCCCGGCCATAACAACAGCAGTGCCAGTGCTGTGATCAGCAGGCGTGGCAGGGCGGCAGGGTCGCGTGGGGCGGCGCTCAGCATCGTGGGATATGCACCGGTTGCGGTGGCACGGGCACGCTGGGCGAAGCCTGCAACTGTTCGTTGACGTACAGCGCCTGCAGCTGTGCAGGTTGCACCTCGGCGGCCGGCAGGTCGAAGGCGACGCGACCGTCGCGGATGCCGATCACCCGCGGAAAGTGCGCCAATGCCAGGTCGACGGCATGCAGGCTGGCGAGCAGGGTCATGCCGCGCTCGCTGGCCTCGCGGTTGAGCACGGCCAGGGTGTGCCCGGCCAGCACCGGGTCCATGGCCGAGACGGGTTCGTCGGCGAGGATCAGCTCCGGCGCCTGGTACAGCACGCGGGCGATGCCGACGCGCTGCAACTGGCCGCCGGAGAGCTGGTCGCAGCGTTGGTAGAGATGCTCGGCGATATCCAGGCGCGCGAGGGCGGCCTGGGCGCCATTGGCGTCCAATGGGTAGAGCAGGTTGAGCAGGCCCTTGGCCAACGGCCATTGGCCGAGTTTGCCGGCCAGTACGGCGGTGACCACGCGCTGGCGCGGTGGCAACGGCGGCGCCTGGTGGATCAGACCGATGCGCGCGCGCAGGCGCTGACGCTGGCCGGCAGCCAGGCGCCAGGGGTTGTGTTGCAGCAGATCGATCTCGCCGCGCGTGGGGCGCAGGCTGCTGGCCAGCAGACGCAGCAGGGTGGTCTTGCCGGCGCCGGAGGGGCCGATGATGGCCACCCGTTCGCCGGGAGCGATGTGCAAGTCGATATCTTCGAGCGCAACCTTGCCGTTGGCGTGGGCCAGGCCCACGCCACGCAGGGTGACACTCACTTCAACAGGCCAGCGGCGCGAGCGGCTTCTTCAATACCTTGGTAGTTTTCAGGCTTGGTCTCGATGAAGCGACTGGCGGCTTGCAGATCGAGAATCGCCTTTTGCTCCGGCTTGGCCGGGTCGAGGGCGAGGAAGGCCGCCTTGATCTTCGCCTGCAGGTCGGCGTCGAGATTGCCGCGCACGGTCCAGTTGTAATCGTAGTAGGTCGGGGTGGTGGCGAAGACCTTGACCTTGTCGGTGTCGACCTTCTTGCCATCGACCAGCTTCTGCCACACAGAGGCATTAAGCACACCCGCGTCGGCCTTGCCGGCCTGGACCCAGGCTGCGGTGGCGTCGTGGGCGCCGGAGAAGGCTACGCGGCTGAAGAATTCTTCCGGCTTGATGCCGTCCTGCAGCATGAAATAGTGCGGCATCAGGCTGCCGGATGTGGAGGACACGGAGCCGAAGGCAAAGGTCTTGCCCTTGAGGTCCTGCAGCGATTTCACCGCCGGGTCGGAGGTGATGAACTTGCTGGTGAACTCGGCATCCTGCTCACGCTGCACCAGTGGCACCGCGTTACCGGTTTTCAGACGCGCCTGGACGAAGGTGAAGCCACCCAGCCAGGCCATGTCGATACGATCAGCAGCCAGTGCTTCGACCACGGCGGCGTAGTCGGCCACCGGCACGAACTCGACCTTCATGCCCAACTCCTGCTCCAGGTAGGCACCCAGCGGCTTGAACTTGCGCAGCAGTTCGGTGGGGGCTTCGTCGGGGATGGCCGAGACCTTGAGAACGTCGGCGGCGTGCGCGAATACGGCGGATACGGACAGAGCGATGCCGGCGGCGAGCGCCAGGGTTTGCTTGAACATGACGGATTCTCCGGTTCAATAGCGGGGAAGGCTGGCGAAGTATAGTGGCCGAGCGATGCGCTTGCAGCACGCACGTACTGACTCCAAGGTTAAGATGCGCGCTGAACAAGAACTGCCTGGAGTTGATCGATGACTGCAACGCTGCCCGCCCTGGCCTTTGCCGGCATTGGCCTGATGGGCCTGCCGATGACCCGCCGCCTGCTCGCTGCCGGCTACCCGCTGACCCTGTGGAACCGCTCGCCGGACAAATGCACGCCGCTACTCGAACAGGGTGCACACCGTGTGGAGAACCCGGCGGAGCTGTGCCGCGATGCCAGTGTGGTGATGCTCTGCCTGGCCAATACCGAGGTGGTGCGCGAGGTGGTGTTCGGCCCCGGTGGGATAGTCGAGGGCGCGCGCCCGGGTCAACTGCTGGTGGATTTCTCCAGCCTGGACCCGGCCGCCACTCGTGAAATGGCCGCCGAGCTGGAAGCACGCACTGGCATGCGCTGGGTCGACGCGCCGGTGTCTGGCGGCACGCCCGGCGCCGAAGCCGGCACTCTGGCGATCATGGCTGGCGGTCGCGAAGAGGACGTGGAGCGTGTACGGCCGATCCTGGCGCACCTGGGCCAGCGCCTGACGCGCATGGGCGATGTTGGCGCCGGGCAGGTGACCAAGGTATGCAATCAGATGATCGTCGCCTGTAACGCATTGGTGATCGCCGAGGTGGTGGCGCTGGCCGAGCGCGCCGGGGTCGATACCAGCCTGATTGCCCCGGCACTGGCTGGTGGTTTCGCCGATTCCAAACCGCTGCAGATTCTCGCGCCACAAATGGCGGCCAGTCAGTTTGAGCCGATCAAGTGGCACGTGCGCACGCTGCTCAAGGATCTCGACACGGCGGTGAAACTGGCACGCGAGCAAGGTGGCGCCACGCCCATGAGTGGCCTGGCCGCGCAACTCATGCGCCTGCACGGCAGTCAGGGCTATCTTGAGCGCGACCCGGCCACTCTGGTCGAGCTGCTGCGGGAGCAACGTCCATGAAGATCGCCGCCAACCTGTCCATGCTGTTCACCGAGTTGCCACTGCGCGAACGTGTGCTGGCGGCGATGCGTGCGGGGTTCGATGGCGTGGAGATCCAGTTTCCCTACGAGCTGCCGGCCATCGCCCTGAAGGAAGTGCTGGAGCTCAGCGGCATGCCACTGGTGCTGATCAACGTGCCGGCGGGCGACCTGATGACGGGCGGCCCCGGTCTGGCCAGCGTGCCTGAGCGGCAGGCCGAGTTCGACGCTGCGCTGCAGGAGGCGCTGAGCTACGCCGCCATGGTGCGTCCGGCCTGTGTCAACGTGCTGCCGGGGCGCCTGGCCGAGGGCGTGAGCCGCGAGCAGGCGCTGGATTGCCTGGTCGCCAACCTGCGCAAGAGCGCCGAGGCCTTCGCCGTGCTGGGTATCCGGGTGCTGGTGGAGGCAATCAACCCCATCGACATGCCGGGCTTTCTGATCAACACGCCGGAGCATCTGGATGAGCTGCTGCGTACGGTCAATCATCCCAATCTGACGGCGCAGTACGATCTCTATCATATGGCGCGGCAGGAGCTGGATGTGGCAGCGGGTGTGCGCTTGCTGGCCGGGCGCATCGGTCACGTGCAGTTTGCCGATGTGCCGGGGCGTGGCGCGCCGGGTACGGGAGCGCTGGCTTTTGCGCCGCTGTTGGGCGCCCTACGCGACAGCGGGTATGACGGCTGGCTGGGGGCTGAGTACAAGCCGGGCGAGGCGGGTACCCAGGCGAGCCTGGGCTGGCTGGCGCAGTGGCAGCAACACTCGTAGGGTGCGCCGCGCGCACCGGGAGACCTGGTAGGCACTGGAGGTCGATATTGCGGCTGGTGCGCATGGCGCACCTTACGGGGCTGGAGTGTGAGTGTTTGATCACGGCTGACGCCGCTCCTACAGATACCCACCGATTTCGTAGGAGCGGCTTTAGCCGCGATGAGCTATCAGCCTCAGGCAAAGGCCAAGCAACGACAAGGTTCGCGAGCTTTCCCCGGATTGTATCCGGGCTACGCCGCTGGTCGCGGCTAAAGCCCCTCCCACAGGGCGGCGCGGTTGTTGTAGGAGGCGCTTTAGCGGCGAGCTTTTGCTCTAAGACAGCTCAGGACCTGGCTACCACCCGTTCCAGCGGCCGGTAGTGAGGTGGGAACAACGTGACGATTTCCGCCAGCGGCAGCGGTTTGCTGAACAAATAGCCCTGCACCTGATCGCAGTCGCGCTGCTGCAGGAAGGCCAATTGCTCCTGGGTCTCTACCCCTTCGGCGACCACTTTCAGATGCAGGGCGTGGGCCATGGCGATAATGGCGTGGACGATTTCGCGGTCCTGACTGGAGTTGACCACATCCTGGATGAAGGAGCGGTCGATCTTCAGCGTGTCCAGCGGCAGGCGGCGCAGGTAGGCCAGGGACGAATAGCCTGTGCCAAAGTCGTCGATGGACAGGCTCACGCCCAGCGCGCGAATGCTCTCCAGCAGGCTGATGGCGCGGTTGATATTGCTCAGCAGTGCGCTCTCGGTGACTTCCAGTTCCAGGCATTGAGCAGGGCAGTGGGTTGAGCGCAGCAGTTGCTCGATCCGACCAGGCAACTGGTCGGTGCCCAGGTTGAGAGCCGAGCAGTTGACCGCGATCTTCAGGCCGGCATAGCCCATGTGTTCGAGATGGTTGAGATCGAGACAGGCGCGGCGCATGACCCAGTTGTCGAGCTGATCGATGAAACCGTTGGCCTCGGCAATGGCGATGAAGCGTTCGGGCGTGAGCAGGCCGTGCTGCGGGTGTTGCCAGCGCACCAGCGCTTCCAGTTTGTTCAGCTCGCCGCTGTGCAGGTCGATGATCGGTTGGTAGTAGAGCAGCAGGCCGTTGTCCTGCTGCAGGGTTTGGCGCAGGTCTTCCTCCAGTTGCAGCTCGAACGAAGCCTTCTGTTTCAGGTGCGGGTTGAAGAAATGCACCACGTTGCGCCCGCTACCCTTGGACTGATACAGCGCCAGGTCGGCATGTTTGAGCAACTCGTCGGCGCTATTACCGTCCTGCGGGAACAGGCTGATACCTATGCTGTTGGTCATCACGATCTTGCGGCCGTTGAGGCAGATCGGTTCTTTCATCTGTTCCAGCATGCGATTGGCCAGCGCGCGTGGGTCGGCATTGCTGTCGAGGCTGGCGACTACGCAGAACTCGTCCCCACCGAAGCGCGCAATGATGTCGCGCTCGCGCAGCGCAAGACGGATGCGCTGAGCCACGACACGCAACAACTCGTCGCCGGCATCGTGGCCGAGGCTGTCGTTGATGCGCTTGAAGTGATCGACATCGAGAAACATCACCGCCAGGCTGCGATGCGTCACGGCGTGTTCCTCGAGGGTGGCGGCGAATACGCGATTGAAACCGCGACGATTGAGCAGCTCGGTCAGCGGGTCGAAATGTGCAGCCTGCTCCAGCGAGGCCTTGGCCTGATCCAGCTGCACCAACAGACTGTTGACCCGTTGCAGATCGCGATCCTTGTCCTCCAGCTTGCGTCCGATCCAGGCTGCCGCCAGGCTCAAGCCGAGAATCAGCAGGGTGATCGAGGCAACGATCAGCACCAGTTGCATGCTGTTGTCGGCGCTGCGCAATTGCAGGGGAGTACCCTCCGGCACCACCAGATTGAGTGCGGCCATGCCGGTGTAATGCATGGTGGCGATGGCGGCGCCCATCACCAGGGCTGCGAATATACGCATCCAGTGTTGCTGTCGGGCTGAGCCCAGGCGCACGTAGCGATCAATCAGCAGCGCGGCGAAGCTGGCACTGATGGCGATGACAATGGACAGACTGAACAGGCCTCCATGGTAGTAAGCCTGTGCCGGCGAGCGGATGGCGGCCATGCCGCTGTAGTGCATGGCGGTGATGCCCAGACCAATGATCACCGCAGCCAGCAATTGCCGGCTGAAGCCAGGTTGAGGGAGGGCCATGTAGTAGATGGCGAGCAGGGCGGCGCCCAGCGCTACCAACAATGACAGGGCTGTCGTGGCCAGATCGTAATGGATGCCGACGGGCGCATGGAACGCCAGCATGCCGATGAAGTGCATGGACCAGATGCCGCCAGCCAGGCACAGCCCGCCGACCATGCCCCAGATCAGGCGCATACTGCGTCGTTGAACCTGCTCCAGGTGTTTGCTGATGGTCAATGTGCTGAAGCTGCCAATGGTAGCGATGACATACGACAGCAGGACCAACCCAAGGTCATGGCTGCAGTCGAGCAGCAACTGCCCCTGGACGGGAAGGTCTGCAAGAAAGCGGATAGAGAGTCCTTCCATAGTCATCCCTCCAGGCAGCGAAAAACAGCCTGATTCAGCGAAGCATGGCACGCTCGTACTACCTGATTGGTTCTAGCACGTAAAAAAGCACTTTGCGTTATCGCCAGTGGCGCCTGGGCATTTGGTCGCCCAGTCCAGCATCGTCGTACATAAAGCAAACGAATGTTCGCAGACAGACGTCAGCAAAGGCTCTAGATTGCCTTTCACCCAGCGTTCGGTCGGTGTCGCCAGGGTAGGTGCCACTCTAAGGCCGCACGCAGATAACAAGAACGAGACATTGCCATGCAGCCCAATCAGCAAGCGTCGAATGCCTGGCGCATTCTTTTCCTGCTTTTCCTGGCCAATCTTTTCAATTTCTTCGACCGCACGATTCCCGCGATCATCATCGAGCCGATACGTCTGGAATGGAGCCTGAGCGACCTGCAGCTCGGTCTGATCGGTACCGCATTCACCATTGTCTATGCCCTGGCCGGGGTTCCTCTCGGACGTATGGCCGACACCGGCGCCCGGCGCAAGATCATGGGCTGGGGCCTGGCGGCCTGGAGCGGTCTGACGGCGCTAAACGGCCTGGCCTGGAATTTCTGGAGCTTCCTGCTGATTCGTATGGGCGTCGGCATTGGTGAGGCCAGCTACGCGCCAGCGGCCAATTCGCTGATCGGCGATCTGTTTCCTGCGCACAAGCGCGCGCGGGCCATGGGCATCTTCATGCTCGGCTTGCCGTTAGGCTTGCTGCTGGCATTCTTCACCATCGGTGCCATGGTTCAGGCTTTTGGTAGCTGGCGTGCGCCATTTCTGATCGCCGCAGTGCCGGGTTTGATCCTGGCGCTGTTTCTGTTCTTCATTCGCGAACCCGCTCGTGGTGCGGCGGAGGAAAACCAGATCAGCAGCGCACCGGTGGACAAGCCACTGCGCAAGGTACTGGCGATTCGCACCTTCTGGTGGCTGGTGCTGGCAGGGCTGGCGTTCAACTTCGCCACCTATGCCTGCAACTCCTTCATGGTGCCGATGTTGCAGCGCTATTTCGGTCTTGGGCTGCAGAATGCGGCGATGGCCACCGGCGTCATCGTCGGGCTTACCGGCCTGGTGGGGCTGACTCTGGGCGGCTGGATTGCCGACAAGGTGCATCAGCGCTGGGCCAATGGCCGTCTGCTGTTCGCCGCGCTGAGCATGCTGGTGTCTTGTGTCTGCACGGGTTGGGCGCTGAGTGCCGGGCGTATCGATACGGCGGTATTCGTCGGCGTGTTCAGCCTGGGCTGGCTGTTCTCCTACAACTTCTATACCTGCGTCTACACGGCGATTCAGGACGTGATCGAGCCGCGTCTGCGGGCGACGGCCATGGCCTTGTACTTCGCCGGTCTGTATCTGCTGGGTGGTGGCCTTGGCCCACTGGCGGTCGGCTGGCTTTCCGATCATTACTCCCAGGCGGCGATGCAGGCAGCCGGTGCCGGTGAAATGACTGAAGTTTTCAAGGCTGCCGGATTGCATGATGCGATGTTGCTGATTCCCGTGGCGCTGCTGCTTACGCTGCTGGCCTTGCTGCAGGCCGCACGTTGCTTCCAGGCGGATGCGCTGCGCATGCGTGAGGGGATGGCCGAAGCCGTTCCGGCTTGAGACTATCGGTACACACGGCGCCCCAGCAGTTTCCGGGCGCCGTGCGTTTCGCCTCAGGGCACCAGCAGGACTTTGCCGTCACGTTCGCCGCTGGCAGCTGCCGTCACGGCGTCCTTGATGTGCTCCAGGTCGTAGGTCGCAGCGACGCGGGTCTTGAGTTGGCCACTGGCGATCAACTGCACCAGTTCGCCGAATACCTTCATCTGTTGGGCCTGGCTGGCCTGTTGGAACCATTTGGCCAGCCAGAAACCACGCAATGTCACGTCACGGAACACGAACGACGCCGGTGAAACCTGGCAGGCCTGGCCACTCATCATGCCGTAGTTGACCAGCACGCCGCCGTTGGCCAGAGCCGCTGCCAGGTGATCGGTGCTGGCGCCGCCGACGGCATCGATACCCAGACGCACTTCGGCACCACCGGTGGCCATGCGTACGCGCTTGGCCAGATCCGGTCCATCCACCAGCACCAGATCGCCGCCTTCGGCTTCCACAGCGGCGACCGCAGATTCGCGGCGCACCACGTTGATGGTCTTGAAACCGCGCAACTTGGCCAGTTGGATCAGATAGCTGCCAACTCCGGAGTTGGCGGCGTTCTGAATGACCCAATCACCCGGTTTCAGGTCGACGAACTCGCTTAGCAGCAACGAGGCGGTCGGCGGGTTGACGGTGAGCATGGCCAACTGCAATGGGTCGGCATCCGGCAGCGGGATCAGCTTGTCCGCCGGCGCGTTCATGGCCGTGACCCAGGTGCCGCAACCGACGGGCAGGAGCACGGTTTGGCCGACCTTGAAATGACCGACACCTTCGCCGAGCGCCTCGACCTTGCCAACGCCCTCGTTACCTCCGACGGCAGGAAGCGGCGGCAGCATGCCATAGGCCCCCGTGAGGGTCAGTACATCGGACGGGTTGATCGGCGCGGCGAGCACCTTGACCCGCACTTGCCCGGCGGCAGGCTCCGGCAGTTGCAGCTCCACCGCGCTGATGACGTCTTGCGGTACCGGGCCGCGCTGTTGGTATTCGGCTTTGAGCATGGTCGTGGTCTCCAGAAGGCAGGCGCAGAAATGCGTGGAGCCAGTCTAGCTGCGATAGTGCACAACGGAGTGAATCAACCAGCATCCACTCTGGTTATGACCCGTGCCAGCCGTCTATGCTGAGCTGGACCGACAGCGGGGTACGTAATGTTCAGAGGGTGGGTTGCAGGGATTCTGGCATGCCTGAGTCTGACGGCTGTGGCCGATGTGCTGCACGTGGGTTTCGGCACGCACAAGCCGCCCTACATCTACGAGGGCGAACCGCGTGGCCTGGAGTACGACTTGATTGAGCGCGCGGCGCACAACGCCGGTTTCGAGGTCACCGTCTACTACGCACCGATGGAGCGCCTGCACCTCATGTTGCGCCGTGGCGAGATCGATGCGATCGCCACGACGCACCAGCGTAGCGGTGTACAGGCCTATTACTCGGATACCTACATCTACTACCACAACGCGGCCGTAGCATTGGCCGGGCGCGGTTATCACATCGAGCGCATCGCCGATCTCAGCAAATACTCGATCAGTACATTTCAGCGTGCACGTCTGTTGCTCGGGCCCGAATTCGAGCGTATGGCCATGAGCAACCCGCACTACCGCGAAGAGGCCTTGCAGATAAATCGCAACCGTCTGCTCTACAGTGGACGAGTGGATGTCGTGATCGGCGACAGGCGCATCCTCAACTACTTCAATCGTGAGGTAGCGGATCAGGTCGACGTGACCCAGCCGCTGTCCTGGTTTTACATATTCCCGCCGACGCCCTACAGGGTCGGCTTTCGTCTGCAGGAGCAGCGCCAGCGTTTCAATCAGGGGCTACGAGTGCTGCGTGAGTCCGGCGAGTATCAGCTCATCGAGCAACGCTACAGTACGCATTGAAACCTGAGGAAACCTTTGCACGGCTGTCTGAGCACAATGGCTGTTGCACTATGTCGCCCTGTTCGCAATCCGCATGGAGACGCCAAGATGCCGCGCAAGTCACTCGCCGCCTTTGCTCTGCTCGCCCTGGTTGGTTACCAGGCCAGTTTTGCCGATGATCAGCAGCTGTCGAGCGAACTGGGGCCGCTCGAGGTCCACACAGTCGCCGAAGGCCTGGCCAACCCCTGGGCTGTAGCCTTCCTTCCTGATAACCAGGGCTATCTGGTCAGTGAGCGGCCAGGGGCATTGCGTCGGGTAAGTCCGGAGGGGCAGATATCGCAGCCGTTGGCGGGTGTGCCGGAGGTCTTCGCCGTAGGGCAGGGCGGTTTGCTCGATGTGGTGCTCTCGCCTGATTTCGCCGAGGACCGGCTGGTCTATCTGTCCTACGCCGAGGCCGGTGATGGTGCGGCAGGTACAGCTGTCGGGCGTGGGCGGCTGTCTGCCGATGCGACTGCACTGGAGAACTTCGAGGTGATATTCCGCCAGCAGCCGAAGCTGTCCAGTGGTACGCACTTCGGTTCGCGTCTGGTGTTCGACCGTGACGGCTATCTGTTCGTCGCCTTGGGCGAAAACAATAATCGCCCGACCTCGCAGGACCTGGACAAACTGCAGGGCAAGTTGGTGCGTATCCACCCGGATGGACGTATCCCCGAGGACAACCCTTTCGTCGGCCGTGAAGGCGCTCGTGACGAAATCTGGTCTTATGGTCATCGCAATCAGCAGGGGGCGGCTCTCAATCCCTGGAGCGGGCGCTTGTGGACTCACGAGCATGGCCCGCGTGGTGGCGATGAAATCAATATTCCCGAGGCTGGCAAGAACTACGGTTGGCCGCTGGCAACCCATGGCATCAATTACTCGATGCTGCCGATTCCTGAAGCGAAGGGCAAAACGGTCGAGGGCACCGAGCCGCCGCATCATGTCTGGGAAAAGTCGCCCGCTATCAGCGGCATGGCGTTCTACAACGGCGAGCGTTTCCCCGCCTGGCAGAACAATCTGTTCATTGGCGCGCTATCGGCCCAGACACTGATTCGCCTGCAGCTCGATGGCGACAAGGTCGTGCATGAAGAGCGTCTGTTGGAATCGCTTGGGGCGCGCGTGCGCGACGTAAGACAGGGGCCGGATGGCTATCTTTACGTGCTGACGGATGCGTCGAAGGGGAAGTTGCTGCGCCTGGGCTTGGCGAGCGAATAGAACTGCAGAGGAGGGGCCGGGTGCGCTTGGCGCACCCGCGATCGATCACTTCTTGCTGATGGTGATCTGGCGAGTACCGCCGTAGGTCTGACCGCTGACACCCTTGGCGATCTGCTGGATCTCGCCACCGCCTTGCAGGAAGGCGGCAATCTGCGCCTCGATGGACTCGCGGGTTTCCACTGCTGGAGCCGGCTTGCTGACTTTGCTGGCGGATGACTTGACGCGAAGGGTGGCCATGACCTTGATCTCTTTTCGATGGGCGGCCGGCCATTATGCCTCAATCAGCCCCATTCTGCTGGGTTAATCGCCAATCAGTTGCCTGTGCAAGCCCCTCGAAGGCCTCTTTTCATTGCCTTTAATAGCTTGTTTTCCAGCCACTTAGGTCTGCCGGTGACCGGCTGTCGAATGATTGCACGGCAGGCCCGGAGACCCGTGAACTCGGGTAGAATTGCCGGCTGTTTTGGCGAGGTGAAGCACGATGGCCGTAATTGGGCGGATGAATTCTCTACAGGTGGTCAAGCACACCGACTTCGGGCTGTATCTGGACGGTGGGGCCGATGGCGAAATCCTCCTGCCCAAGCGCTACATCCCCAAGGACACCTCGAGTGAGGTCGAAGACTGGCTCAACGTGTTCATTTACCTCGACAGCGAAGACAAGCTGATCGCCACCACGTTGAAGCCGAAGATCCAGCTCGGCCAGTTCGCCAGCCTCAAGGTGGTGGACATCAACCGTGTCGGCCTGTTCTTCGACTGGGGACTGCCCAAGGACCTGCTGCTGCCCCATTCGGAAGAGAAGCGCCCGCTACAGATCGGCGACTACTGCGTGGTCTACCTCTACCTGGACAAGCGCACTCGCCGTCTCACCGCCACCGCACGACTGGATCGTTACCTGGATCAGGTACCGGCGCACTATCAGGTTGGCCAGGAGGTCGATCTGTTGGTGGTCGAGCGTACCGACCTGGGCTTCAAGGCCATCATCGACGGCAAGCACTGGGGCTTGATCCACAAGAACGAGCTGTTCAAGTTCATTCGCAATGGCATGCGCGAGAAGGGTTATATCAAGGAGCTGCGTGCCGACGGCAAGATCAGTCTGAGCCTGCAGCCCATTGGTCGAGAAGCCGCCACTGGCCTGGCCGGGCAGATCATCGAACGCCTGCGTGAGCAGGGCGGTGTGCTGGCGCTGGGTGACAAGAGCGCACCTGAGCAGATCGCCGAGCAATTCCGGGTCAGCAAGGGCAACTTCAAGAAGGCCATCGGTGGTCTCTACAAGCAGGGCCTTATCCGCATTCACGACGATCGTATCGAATTGCTCGACAGCTGATCACGCGGTGACTTGAGCACGAGCGCGGCAACTCGCATAATGCCGGCGTTTCCCGCCGGTGTAGCTCAGTCGGTAGAGCAGCGCACTCGTAACGCGAAGGTCGTAGGTTCGATTCCTATCTCCGGCACCAAAAAAATCAAAGGGTTAGCCTCGGCTAACCCTTTGTCGTTTCTACGCTGCAAAATCCCTCGCGCTGCTGTCCAACTCGGTGTGAAGATAGTTCCGGCCACTGTGCCCGATCCGTTCAGATGGGAGTTGCTCATGTTCATTCGCTCGTTGGTCTTCGTCCTGGCAACGGCTTTTGTCGGCGCTGCATTAGCTGATCAACCGCAGACCATTCGCGTCATTCCCAAGAGTTACGTCAGCCCAGGCGCCAGTGGCAGTGTCTCCGGCTCGTCGAGTTACCAGCAGCACAACCTGTATGGCGGGCAGCGCTTGCCGCAGGGCAGTGTGCGGCAGGAGAGTCGCTATGGCAGCCAGTCCAGCGAGACGCGCGGAGGCATTCGGCAGAGCACCGAGTACCCAGGAGGCCTGATCATCGAGCGCCAGCCTGGCAGCGGCACCTATCAGCAACAGCGCAGCCGCTGACTCTCAGGTTGGGGCGCTGCCTGAGGGCGGTTCGGCAATCACCGCACGGTTACGTCCCTCGCTCTTGGCCCGATACAGGCATTCATCGGCACGTTGCAGCCAGCTTTCCCAATGCTCGCCGCTGTGCAGAATGGCGCCGCCAATGGAGACGGTCACCGCGCCTCCCGGGCTTTCCAGCTCCTTGCGTATGCGTCCCAGCAGATTCTGCGCTGCCGTATGCAGGCCCGCGACGCCGGTATTGGGCAGCAGCAGAAGAAATTCCTCGCCACCGAAGCGAAACAGGCGATCTTCCTTGCGTGAGCAGCGCTTGATCAGTTCGACGAAGGAAACCAATACCTGATCGCCCACCTGATGGCCGAAGCGGTCGTTGATCTGTTTGAAATGGTCCAGGTCCATGACCAGCAGGCCATAGTTGTCGCTATGGCGGCGGTGGCTGGCCATGGCGATCTTCAGCTCTTCGTTCATGGCGCGGCGATTGCGCGCGCCGGTCAGCGGGTCGTGAATGGCCAGCAGCTGCAACTGGTCGCGCTGGGTACGAGTGCGGAAGGCGAAGATGAAGCTGAGCACGCTGGCCATCATGCAGGTGACCAGGAACGAGACCATCTGGTAGTGGCTCTCGAACACGCTCCCAGGCACCAGCATGGCGTGGCTGACGAGGCAGGCCAATACCACGGCTGTTGCCAGCAACGCCTTGCCGGGCGTGACCATGAAGAAGTTGAAGAGAATCAGCGGATAGATCCAGAACAGGCCATTGACGCCCAGAGTGATGGCGATCAGCGTGGCGCCAAGCGAGAACACCGCTGCCAGATAGATACCGGGCTTGACCGTGTCGCGCGTGACCCAGGCATAGAGCACGGCGAACAGCGTGGAAAAGACGATGACGGTGTCGGCGATGCCAACCAGGTAGTTGCCATTGAGAAGGCGATAGACAGCGTATGGGGAAATGCCGATAACGCCGAACAGCCCCATCAGGGTGATGATCGAAAGCTGGAAGTCATTGCGCAGGCGCTTCAGCAAGCGAGCGGTCTGGGTAGCCATAGCCTTTCTTTTCATTGTTATGGAACAAGCATGCAGAGCTTTGACCGCTTATGGCAAGAGGCATTCCAGAGCAAAGTGCCAGCATTTCCGCCCAGGCGGAGGGCCGCTCAATGAGCGCGCAGCGATACTAACGACTTGCTGCGCTGGTAACGGCCCAACCGTTCGGCTAGTTCGCCAGGAAGCTGATCGCAGTCGGCGAACTCCAGGCGCAGGTAGAAGGTGCGCAGGTCAGGGTGGCAGAACAGCCAGATGGCTTCGGGGTGCTGCGCCAGGCCATGGCTGAGCAGTTGCGCGGCTACGCCCTGGCGGCGAAACGCAGGCGCGACGAACAGGCCGGTCAGCCACTGGCCACCAGTGACAGGGCGCAGGCTCAAGGCGGCAACGATTTCACCGTTGTGCTCGGCAACCCAGGTCTGGTCGCCTGCCTGGCTGCGCATGGGCGAGCGATGGCTGCGATAGAACTTGTTGACCAGCGGCTGTAACAAAGCGGGCAGGCAGCGACAGTGGAACGTGGGCATCGAGCGGTACGGGCGAGGTAAGGGCGTGCCATTTAACCGCAGATTTTGGTTAACGGCTGCGCATTTGCAGTCTGTCGGCCCGTGACAGGCCCGCACCGTCGCCGCATCATGAGTCAGCCGTATCTCGCTGAAGGATCATCTGCGTGCCCCCATCTTCCGTATCAAGCATCGTGTTTGCCGCACAGAGCTCGGCAGGCCGGGTGCGCACGCACAACGAAGATGCCATGGCGTGTCACCCTGAACTCGGGCTATGGGCCCTGGCCGATGGGATGGGAGGGCATGCGCGTGGAGAGGTCGCCAGCGCCACGGCTGTACAGGGGCTGGTCGAGGCTGTGCAGCAGGGTGTCACGCTGGAGCAGGCCGTGCAGGCTGCACATCAGGCAGTACTCGCTGCCGCTGAGGCTGATGACGGTGCCGCGGACATGGGCAGCACGCTGGTGGCAGTGAACCTGAAGGACGATGCATTCGAACTGGCGTGGGTAGGAGACAGCCGTGCCTATCGCATCGCGGCTGATCGTATCGAGCAGCTCAGTCACGATCACAGCTGGGTACAGGCGATGATCGACGCCGGCGAGTTGAGCGTCGAGGAGGCGCGCGAGCATCCACGACGTAACCTCATTCTGCAGTGCCTCGGTCAGGGTGAGCAGGTGCTGGAAGTCGGCCAGTTGCGTGGCCGCCTGGCGCCTGACGAGTTGCTGCTGCTGTGCAGCGACGGCCTGACCTGCGAGCTGGACGATGCCACCATTCAGCGTTGCTGCGCCGAGTCCGCCACTCTGGAGGCGATGGTCGAGCAGTTACTGGGGCTGGCAAATAGCCATGGTGGCAGGGACAATATCAGCTGCATTGTCCTGGGGCTCGCCGCGCCTGCTCCTCCCAGCCAGGTACCCACGCGTGGCCTGCTGAGCAAGCTGTTCAAATTCCGTCAATCCTGAGTGCCAGTCGAGTCGTATGAGCCAGCCATCAATCAGCGTGCCCGGTTACAGCATCCATGGTCGCCTGGGCAAAGGCGGTATGGCGGAGGTCTATCTGGCCACCGAGGAGGCTCTGCAGCGCGAGGTGGCACTCAAGGTACTGCTGCGCCATGAGGACGAGGAGTTCACCCAGCGCTTCATCAAGGAAGGGCACATCGTCGCCTCCTTGCATCATCCGTCGATCATCACCATCTACCGTATCGACCAACTGAACGATGGCCGTCACTTTCTGGCCATGGAGTATCTGGCCGGCGGCGACCTGGCCCAGTACAAGGGGCAGCACCTTGAGCCTGCACAGGCCTTGCGCATCGTCCGGCAAATCGCCAGTGCCCTTGCCGTGGTGCACGACAAGGGGCTGGTGCACCGCGATATCAAGCCCGGCAACATCCTGTTCCGCGACGATGGCACGGCGGTACTCACCGACTTTGGTGTGGCCAAGGCCTTGCAACTGGACAGCGACCTCACCCAGTCGGGAATCGCCGTGGGCAGTCCGGCCTACAGCAGCCCCGAGCAGGCTCAATGCCAGGCGCTGGACGCACGCAGCGATATCTACAGCCTGGGTGTGATCCTGCTGGAGATGCTGACCGGGCATAACCCCTTCCGGGGTGAGAACTACACCCAGACGTTGATGAACCAGTTGCAGCTGGCGCCACCGCAATTGCCGGAGCCGTTGAGCGAGTTGCAGTGGCTGCTGGAGCGCATGCTGGCCAAGGAGCCGGAGGAGCGCTTTGCCGATTGCCACGTGCTGCTGGCCAGCCTGGATGAATTGCAGGGCGCCGAGCAGGATCTGACGCGCATGAGCCCGGCGCTCAAAGCCGCGCCCAGTCAGCCGCGCCGCCGCTGGTTGCCTTGGGCGGTACTGGGGTTGGTGCTGTTGGCTGGCATTGGTGCTGGCGGTTACTACTGGCAGTTGCAGCAGCGCATGGCCAGCTTGCTCGCGCTAGGCGAGACACGTCTGGCCGAAGGTCAGTTGCTGACCCCGATGCAGGACAATGCCGACTACTACTTCCGTCAGGTGCTGCTGCTGGATGCCGACAACGCTCAGGCCAGCGACGGTTTGCAGCGCGTGTTGCGGGCGCGTATCCAGGGCTATCTGCAACTGGCCGAGCAACGCCTGGCCGAGGGGCGGCTGATTCTTCCCGAAGACGACAGCGCGGTGCACTACTTCCGCCAAGTGCTCGGTTGGGAACCAGACAATCTGCTGGCGCTGGCCGGGATCAACCGTGTGGCGCAACGTTTCATCGAGCAGAGCGAAGCATCCTACGCACGGCGCGAGTACAACCTGGCGCTGGAGCAGATCAAGCAGGGGCTCGAGGCGGAACCCGACAACGAGCACCTGCTGGCGCTTTATGATGGCCACCAGGAGCGCGTGCGCCAGGCTACGCAACCCGCTGCACGGCCTGCACAGCGAGCCTCGCAGAATCCGATCAAGCGCCTGCTGAACAACCTTTTCGACTGAACCGAGGCATTCCCGATGCTCAAACTGCAGTTCCTGGATAACCGCCAAGCGCCGGTCTGGTTGAGCGACGAGCGCCTGACCATCGGCCAGGACAGCCGCAACCAGCTGGTGCTGGGCGATTCGGGGGTTACCAGCTTTCATGCCGAGATTCGTCAGCATCAGGGCTACTACTACCTGAGCGATGCCAGTCAGGGCGCCACTTGGGTCAACGACCAGCGCATCGGTAGCCGCTTCCAGTTGCGTGATGGCGATCGTCTGCGCCTGGGCAGCGTGGAGTTGTTGCTGGTCGATCCGGCCAAGGCGAGCGTCAAAGCGGACGCCCCAGCCGCACGCTGGTTTCTGCAGGTTATCCAGGGGGAGCACCAGGGGCGAAAGTTTCATATCCATGGCTCGATGACCTTCGGCCGTTCGAGCAAATGCGAGTTGTGTTTCAGCGATCTGGAGCTGTCACGCCGACACTGCGAGTTTTTCCTCAAGGACGACGTGCTGGAGATCAAGGACCTAGCCTCGGCCAACGGTGTGCAGGTCAACCAGCAGAAGGTCAGGACCTCCGTGCTGCAGCCGGGCGATCAATTGAAGATGGGCTCGGTGACGCTGCTGGTGATCGGGCCGAAGGTCAACGTCAGCGAAGCGCCCGACGAAGACGCCACCCAGTTCATGCGCGTCGCCGATCTGCCCAAGGCCCTGGCAGGCAAGGGCGGCGCCGCGGCGACACAGATTGCCCCTGCCCCCCAGGCGGCACGTAGCCTGCCCCGCGCCGCACCGGCTGCGGCCAATCCGCTACGCGCCGCTGCTCAGGCCAAGGCGTTGCCTGAGACCAGGCCTGCCGCAGCCGGCGCCGCGCAATTGTACTTGGGCGGCTTACTGGTGCTGTTGCTGGGAATGGGCCTTGGCGCCGCTTTCATGCGCCTGCTCGGCTGATGCTCTGGCGCTGATTCAGACAGACGCCAGGCGGCGTCGCTCGGCGCGAATCTCCGGCAGGTCGCTGCGGCGCAGATAAACCCGCAACGGGTCGCTCAGATTGACCCGGTCATCGATGCGCTGCTCCTGTAGCCAGGCCAGGCGTTGGCGGTCCAGGCGCATCAGCTCGCCTTCATCGGCGTGCCACACGTATTCACTGGTGGGGGTGATGGTCTCGGCCGGCACGTCGAGGCCGAAGCTGTCTTCGGAGAAACGCAGCAGGTACTGTGCGGTCTTGGCGTTGTAGCCGACGAAACCCTGCAACTGGTCGGCGGCCTGGCAGATCTGGGCGGACGTGATACTCATGGCAAACCTCGTTTCCTGTGGGGTTTGCATGCAAGGCGAATGGTTCTGTTTATCGGCGCAGCCTAACCCGTGAACAGGTGATTGCGCGTTGCCGTGGATCAAGAAAGCCGTTGCAGGGCCGGCAGCACCTGCTCGCGCAGCAACGGTGCCAGGTCATCGGGCAGAGGCTGGGCGGTGTCGAGCCAGCGCAGCTCTTCCAGTTCGGCAGCCGGTTGCACGCTATGGGGTAGTCTGGCGCGGTAGATGTCCGCCTGCAGCCAGGTGTCGGCTTCATTGGCAGCGGCTGCCTGAAACTGGCCGAGTGGGTGCAGAGCATCGGCATCCAACTGCAGTTCAAGCTCTTCGAGCAGTTCACGCTTGAGCGCAGACAGTGCATCTTCGCCCGGCTCGCGCTTGCCGCCAGGCAGCATGAAGAAGTGCGTGTTGCGCTTGCGTACCAGCAGCAGGTGGCCTCGTTCGTCGAACAGGCAGGCGGCGGCAATCTGTAGAGTGGTTTTCATGGGATAAGCAGCGGGCGCCCGTTCAGAGCGCCCGGCAGGCATCAGCCGGCGAGGCCGACGTAGACATTCTGCACGTCGTCGTGACCGTCGATGGCTTCGAGGAAGGCTTCGACTTCTTCCATTTGCTCCGGCGTGAGGCTGGTCACCGGGTTCTTCGGACGGTAACCGAGCTTGGCCGAGTTGACGGTGAAGCCTTGCTCCGGCAACGCCTTGCACACGGCATCGAGGTCGGTCGGATCGGTGATGAACAGGGTCGCGCCCTCGTCATCGGGAACGAAGTCCTGAGCGCCGGCTTCGATGGCGGCCAGCTCCGGGTCGGAACCGTCTTCAGTGCTGGCTTCGATCAGGCCGACGTGGTCGAAATCCCAGCTGACCGAGCCGGATGCGCCGAGCTGGCCCTTGCGGAACAGTACGCGGATTTCCGCGACGGTGCGGTTGACGTTGTCGGTCAGGCACTCGACGATCAGCGGCACCTGGTGCGGGGCGAAACCTTCGTACAGGGTGCGCTCGTAGTTGACCACTTCACCGGACAGGCCCGCACCTTTCTTGATGGCGCGGTCGAGGGTGTCCTTGGGCATCGAGGCTTTCTTGGCCTGATGAATGGCCAGGCGCAGTTTGGCGTTGGTGTCCGGGTCGGCGCCGTTACGCGCGGCGATCATGATTTCCTTCACCAGCTTGCCGAAGATCTTGCCTCGGGCATTGGCGGCGGCTTCTTTGGGTTTGGCTTTCCACTGGGCGCCCATCTGGGGTCTCCTGGCCGATAGGTGAAAAGGCGTCGGCACGTGAGCTCGGCCTGACGATCGGATAGGTTGCGGATTCTAGTGCCTTGCGCGGCTCAGGGCACCTGCAATTTCTGCGAAGCGCGACTGCCGGAGTAACACGCTGTAGCGAATCGGCGCCCGATCTAAGGGCGAGCCGGCCTAATCTTGGTCTTTTCGCCAGCGCGCTGGAGGTAGTCATGTCTCGTCCATTTCATCGTATCGGTGCCTTGTTGTTGTCCGCCATCCTGCTGTTGAGCGCTGGGTCGGTGCTGGCGCAGCAGGACGCTCTGCGTATCGGCATCATCGGTACCGGCAATATTGGCAGCCCGCTGGCCAGGCTGTGGGTCGAGGCGGGGCATGAAGTGATGGTTTCTTCACGTCATCCCGAGCGCCTGCAGGCACTGGCCGACGAGCTGGGTGAGCGCGCGCAGGTCGGCACGCCGCAGCAGGCTGCCGCCTTTGGCGAGGTGATTCTGCTGGCAGTGCCATACGCCGCTACTCCGCAGATCGGCCGTGACTACGCCGTAGAGCTGGCGGGCAAGGTTGTGCTGGATGCCGGCAACCCCCGGCCCGGGCGTGATGGTGAGATGGCGGTAGCAGCCATCGAACAGGGGGCCGGCCTGGCCTCTCAAGCATTTTTGCCTGGTGCGCGTGTGGTGCGCGCGTTCAACGCCATTGCGGCCTATAACCTGCGTAGCCAGGCGCATCGACAAGGCGAGAAACTGGCCATTCTCCTGGCCGGCGATGATCAGGCCGCGCTCGAGGTGGCGGCGCGTCTGGTGACCGATGCCGGCTTCGATCCGGTCATTGTCGGCCCGCTTGCCACTGCCAAGTCTTTTGACTTCAACAGCGGGGTGTCGGCGCGAATGCCTACAGCGAGGGAGCTGCGCGAGTTGCTGCAGTTGCAGCCCTAGCAGCGATCAGAGATAGCGCCAGATCAACTGCACGCCAGCCAGCAGAATTCCCAATCGCGCGATACGGTAGAACCACTGGTGATTGACCCGCGCCTGCAGCCACAGGCCGCTCCAGACACCGAGCGGCACGATGGGCGCGAGCATCAGGCTCAGCAGCAGGTTTTCCCGAGTGAACTGGCCGAGTGCGGCGTAAGGGAACAGCTTCGCCGCGTTGGTCAGCAGGAAGAACAGGTTGATGGTGGCGACGAAGCGCACCTTGTCCAGTTGCTGGGGCATCAGGTGCATCATCACCGGCGGACCGCCGGCATGGGCGACGAAACTGGTGAAACCGGCCAGTGTCGACAGCAGCGTGCCGCGGCCCTTGTGTAGCGGGCGCGGTGTCGGGTTGCGGGTGATCAGGCCCAGGCCGACGAAGACGATGGCGATCGCCCCGATCAGCAGGCCGATGGCGCGCTCGTCGAAGAAGCCGAAGGTCAGTGAGCCGATGGCAATGCCAAGCACGGCGCCAGGCAGCATGACCTTCAGGTTGACGGTATCCCACTTGCGCCAATAGGCCTTCAGACCGACCACATCGGCCAGGCAGAGAATCGGCAGAATGACGGCCACAGCCTGCTTCGGCGATGTCGCCAAGGCCAGCAGGGGCACAGCCAGACCGCCCAATGCGCCACCGAAGCCGCCCTTGGACAGCCCGGTGAGGAAGATCGCTGGCAGGGCGAACAGCAGAAAGTCGTGCAGGGTCATGGCGGCTACGGGCTGGAGGCAGGCGCGCAGGTTAGCAAAGGCCATGGCGGCAAAGAATGCCTGGCACGTGGATTGGGGCGATCAGCGCACTGTGTGGTGTTTTTCCTGCCATTCTGTGTCTGCCGCCTCGTGCCTGGCGCTGTTCTAATGGCCGCTCACATCGTTCGAGGACTGTCTGCATGTCGCCCAAGGATCTGCTACTGGCGTTGCTGGTGATCGTCGTCTGGGGGCTGAACTTCGTGGTGATCAAGGTCGGCCTGCACGGCATGCCGCCGCTGCTGATGGGCGCACTGCGCTTCATGCTCGCGGCCTTTCCCGCGATCCTGTTCGTGCGCCGGCCGCAGGTGCCGCTGCGCTGGATGCTGGCCTACGGCATGACCATTTCGCTGGGGCAGTTCGCCTTTCTGTTCTATGCCATGTACGTCGGCATGCCGGCGGGCCTGGCGTCGCTGGTGCTGCAGTCGCAGGCCTTCTTCACCCTGTTTTTCGCGGCGCTGTTTCTCGGTGAGCGTCTGCGCGGCAGCAACCTGTTTGGCCTGCTGGTGGCGGCCGGCGGCCTGGCGCTGATCGGTCTTCAGGGCGGCCAGGCGATGACCGTCGCCGGCTTCGCGCTGACCATCGCGGCGGCCTCGATGTGGGCGCTGGGCAACGTCGTCACGCGCAAGCTGGGCAAGGTCAACCTGGTTGGTCTGGTGGTCTGGGGCAGCCTGATACCACCGTTGCCGTTTCTGGCCTTGTCGTTCTGGCTGGAAGGCCCCGAACTGATCGGTCATTCGCTGCAAAACTTCAGTCTGGATTCGCTGCTGGTGCTGGCCTACCTGGCGTTTGGCGCCACCATTCTCGGCTATGGCCTGTGGAGTCGCCTGCTGTCGCGTTATCCGGCCAGCCAGGTGGCGCCGTTCTCGCTGCTGGTGCCGGTGGTCGGGATCAGCTCATCGGCGCTGTTGCTGGGCGAGCGCCTGGGCAGCCTGCAGATGGTCGGTGCGCTGCTGGTCATGGCGGGCCTGCTGATCAACGTCTGGGGCGGTCGCCTGCTCGACAGCTGGCGCCAGCGTGAGTTGACGCAGCCGTAGGGTGCGCTGTGCGCACCGCTTCCGTTACTGCTTGTAGTCCTGTGCGCACACGAATGCGGCCAGTGTTCACTCAGTCTTGCGGGTGTTTCTCCGGCAGGCGCTCCAGTATCTGATCCAGACGCTGCTGGATCTTCTGATCGATCTTTTCATGCAAACGCATGATTTCCAGCTCGGCACGCAGGTTCACTTCGAAGTCCAGGCGGGCTGCCAGGCGATCTTTGGCCGCCTGGCGATTCTGACTCATCATGATGATCGGCGCCTGGATTGCGGCCAGGGTCGACAGCATCAGGTTGAGAAAGATGTACGGGTAGGGGTCGAACACCATGCCGAAGTGCGACAGCACATCGCTGTTGAGCAGCATCCAGCCGAGCATGGTCAGTGAGAAACAGAGGATGAAGGTCCAGGACCCACCAACCGATGCGACGCGATCCGACAGGCGTTCGCCGAAGGTCGACTCTGCATCGGAAACATCTCCCACATCGCGGCTGATGGGGCGGCGTTCACGTATGGTTTCCAGTACGTGAGTCTCTTCCGGTTCGAGTTCGTGCAGGGCTTTGCCGAGCAGGTGCTGGGCGAGTTGTTGCAGGGGGTGAGGGGTGTTCATCGCGTGCAGCTCGCATGAGGAGATGGGCGAGATGCTGAACCGGATGGGCGCGGCTGTCACGGGGTGGCAGCGCAAAAAGAACAGCCCGCAAGAGCCGCGCTGACGGCTTTTGCGGGCAGGTCGATCAGTCCTGGCGGCTGGTGACTTCCAGCAGGTGGTAGCCGAACTGCGTCTTCACCGGGCCCTGCACCACGCCGACCGGCGCGCTGAAGACCACGGTATCGAATTCCTTGACCATCTGGCCCGGACCGAACGAGCCCAGGTCACCGCCGCTGCGGCCGGACGGGCAGCTGGAGTTGTCTTTGGCCAGTTGAGCGAAGTCAGCACCGCCTTCGATAGCGGCTTTCAGTTCGTTGCACTTGTCTTCGCTGGCAACCAGGATGTGACGGGCAGTAGCGCGAGCCATGGGATACCTCCTTTGAATTGAGCTGCAGAGCCTAGCGCAATCGCCCCGACAAGCAAACGTTGTCCGGGCGATAGCAGCAGTGGAGATCAGAGCAGTTTTTTGTCCACAGCCTGCTGCAGCGTACTTTGCGTCAGCTCTCTGAGCAGGTTGTCGCTCCTGTCCTGGAAGGGCACGGCGAAAATCAGCAGCAGGTGCATCCAGGTGGTCAGCGATTCCTGTCGCTGGGCGATGCCCAGTTTGTCGCCGTTATTGTCGCGCACGCTCATGTTCATCGTCAGCGTGTTGTCGAACGCGCCGGGAATCAGAAAGAAGGTCGCCCCGGTCAGTACGGCCAGGCCCATGTTGCCGGTTTCGTGGTTGTGCAGGGTCACGGTCAGATACAGATCGGATTCCTGCTGCTCGGTTGTCACGCGCGAAAAACGGCCGCTTTCGGAAAGGGTCTGCGAGATCACTTCCTCCAGCTTGGCTACGTCGGCGGTACTGACGCGCGGATTGTCGTTGACCTGATACTCGCCGAAGACCTTGAGGTAGACGCTGGGTTTTGCCTGTTCAGGCGCGGCGAGCGGCCACTGATCGACTTTCTGCAAGGAGTTGTGCGAGTAGGTCATGCAGCCCTGCAGGCTCGCCGAGGCGATCAGGAGCAGCAGTACGAAGAGCTTCTTCATGGGGAAATCCTTTTCAATGAGTCAGTTGCTGGGTGCCGTCTTCGAGCAACTGCTCGACCAGTTCGGTCAGCTGCTGCCCGCCAGACGGGAACATGTAGTCGTAGTCCCAGAGGCCGGTGTTCTTGTCCACCACCAGTTTCTTCTGCGAAAGCGCCAGTTGCCGGCCTTCGCTGTCGAGGATCTGCAGCTCGGCGGCCAGGTCGTACTTGTCGACGTAAATCGGCCCGTTCACCCAGATCCAGATCGTCAGCGTCAGCAGGGCGCCCGGCACATAGGCCGGGTGCGGCGTGCGCTTGCCTTTCAGTGAGGAGAAGTCGAATTGCAGTTGGACGTCCTGCTCATCGAGCTTGGCGGGGAAGCTGATCACCTGCTTGAAGTATTCGCCCTTTTCGATGTGCTGGCTGATCTGGGCGGTCAGCTGGTTGCCGATGTTGCGTCGGGTCTTTTCGTCGATGCGCGGGTCGGTGACCTTCACGTCCTTGATCATGGCGCTGCCCGGCAGGGAGTGCTCGATGATTTGCTCGGGCGGGGAAATCGGGCCTGCGGGAGTGAACGACACGCAGCCGGTCAGGGCCAGGCTGGCAATGCTGGCCGCGAGAAAATGTGCTTTGAACATCAGTGGAGCATCCTTGACGTATTGCTGAAATAGCGCGGTATCCGTCGGTGGTCGCTGGTTCCCGCCGGAGCGCTGTCCCTGGTGCCATCCTTCGGCGCGGCGGGATGTTAGCGTCAAAATGCCAGCATTGGAATGATGTTCATCACGGCTTTGCCGCCTTGCCCGGCAAGAGATTGCCCGGGGCTGGCAAGGCGCTGCCGTTCAGCGATGGCCAAGCCCCTTGAATACGGGGTTTCACAGCTGGCCCGTAATCTGCTTTGTCTGGTCAAAGGATTTTTGCGGAGGCTTCATGACCAGTATCAACAACAGCACGCCGGCGATGCTCAGTTATTACGGCAGCCAACTGAGCAACCGCTCGAACAGGGCCGGCAACGAGGGTGATACCCAGACCAGCCAGGATCCCTTGGCCGATCTGCGGCGCTTCGCCAAACAGGTGGTGGCGCGCAGTGAGGGAGGATTGCTCAGGGCGATGCAGGGCGGCACCGTCCAGGCCGGCAATGGTCTGCAGGGGATCGCGGATAGCAAGTCATCGACGCCATCGGCCATTCAGTTGCCGGATGTCGAGGCGCTCGATCGTGACGATGCGGCCAAGTTGCTGGAACAAGTGCAGAAAATGGTGGATGCCGGCATGGACGGTAGCGTGCTGATCGCCGGGCGCAACGGCGAGCAGCAGACCGACTCGCTGGAGACCTATCGCCAGTGGTTGCAGGACAAGGGCGGGATCAGCGTCTACGCCTGACTCAGCCGAGAGCGGGTTTGCTCCCGGCCGTGTTTTCGTCGGCGACTACCTGATTGCGTCCGCCGCGTTTGGCCGCGTAGGTGCGCCGGTCGGCGGCGCGCATCAGCTCGTCCAGTGACTGACCATCGTTGCCCAGACTCGCCACGCCAGCGCTCAGCGTCATGTGCAGAGGTGTGCCCGCCACGTCGAGTGGTTTGTCGCTCAGCCGTGCGCGCAGGCTTTCGGCGATTTCCCGCGCCTTCGTCGGCTGGCTGCCTGGTAGCAGCACGGCAAATTCTTCCCCTCCCAAACGACAGAACAGGTCGTTGATACGCAGCCGCTGAGCGAGCACCGTGGCGAAATGGACCAGTGCGTGGTCACCGACCTGGTGACCGAAACGGTCGTTGATCTGCTTGAAGTGATCGATGTCGACGAATACCAGTGACAACGGCGTACCGTTGCGCAGGGCATGGGCGCGCTCACGCTGGAATACTTCGCTGAGTTTCATGCGGTTCGGCAGGCCTGTCAGCGCGTCGGTCGTGGCTTGCTCGATCAGACGTTTCTCGTTGAGGATGCGGCTGCGCTCGTAGATATGCGCGAAGATCATCACCGCCATGCTTGCCAGGCCCAGGTTCGCCAGTATCACCATGTTCAGCAGTTGCTGGTCCGGGTCGAGACGTTGGTTGAACACGATCAGACCGATACCGACGAACAGCAGCGAACCGTACATGCCCAGGCGCAGACCCAGCAGCAGGTAGCAGATGATCGGGATGGTCTGGATCCAGGCGAATACGGCGAAGGTGGCATTAGGTTGCGACAGGGCCACGATCATGATGCTGAAGAACGGGAACAGGTAAATGGTGGTCAACAGCTGCAGGTTGCGGGTTCTGTCGATGATCAGCAGCATGTACAGCGAGACCCCGGCGTAGCCGATCTCGAGCGCGGCCAGCAGCCAGTTGTCGCGGAGCAGATTGACCACGAAGAAGAACACCCCGCCGGTCAGCGTGATCCAGGACAGCGCTTTGAGGACCAGGCGTCGGTGTTGTTCGTTCTTGGTGAATTGATCAGGCATCAGTTGCTCTCTGGCGGACAGGCGTGTTGGCATTGCACAGTGCTATCACGGGCGTATGCAGGAACCCTGCCGCCTCAATGCGATCCCAGTGCTCATGGGCTCCAGGCTGGAAGGTAAGCCCGGCGGCATTATTGCCGCCGGAAGTTGCGTCAGAATCACGACGTTAGTTGGGAGAGGGCGGTATGACAACAACAATGAGGACAGGCATGCGGGTGCGTTACCTGCTTGGGCTGCTGATGCTGGCGGCGTTCTGCTCTGCGCATGCTGCCGAGGATCGTGCCTTGATCGATGCGATCAATACCTATCGCGCAGAGGTACAGCGCTGTGGCGTGCAGGCCTCCGAGCCATTGCCGCCGCTGGCGAACGACCCGCGGCTGATCCTGTCTGCCAACGGCACGGCGGATTTGCAGGATGCGCTGAGTGCTGCCGGCTATCCCCTGGTCAACGTCCAGGCCATCACGCTCTCCGGCCCGCGTGATGCGCAGTCGGCAATGCAGGCCCTGAGCGAGAGTTTCTGCCGCGTCCTGCTCGATCCGCAGTTCATCGACGTCGGCGTCAGTCAGCAGGGGCGCGACTGGCGCATCGTGCTCGCGCGGCCGCTGTTAAGTGGCCGCCTGCAACCCTGGCAGGCTGAGGGCGAGAAGTTGCTGCTGCGGATCAACGCGGCTCGCGCCGAGGCGCGTCAATGTGGTGCTCAGTCGTTTGTCGCCGCTGCGCCCCTGGCCTGGAACGCGGAGCTGGGGGCGGCTGCCGAGAGCCATAGCCGGGAGATGGCCAATGAGAATTACTTCGCTCATCAGGGCCGCGACGGCCGCACGCCGGGTGACCGTGCGGAGCTGGCCGGGTACGGCGGCAGCCGCGTTGGCGAGAACATCGCGGCGGCGCTGGATACCCCGGACAAGGTGGTGGAGGGCTGGCTGGCCAGCCCCGGGCATTGCGCCAACATCATGAACCCACGCTTCACCGATCTGGGGGGCGCCTATGCCAGCGATCCGCAAAGCGACGCCGGCATCTACTGGACGGCGTTGTTCGGCGGCTAGTGCAACGCAGGCATCAGCGGATGCCGAAAACCTCGGCCAGGTGCTGTTCGTAGCGCGCTACGTCATGCTCGATGTTTGGCACCTTCATCACGTCGTTGCAGAGGAAGGTCGGCAGAGCGTTCATGCCGAGAAATTCGTTGGCCTTGTGGAAGGGAAAGTAGACGGCGTCCACGCCCTTGCCCTCGAAGAAATCGGTAGGGTCTTCGAAAGCCTGCACCGGAGCGTTCCAGGTCAGCGACAGCATGTACTGCTTGCCCTGGATCAGACCGCCGCTGCCGTACTTCTGCGAAGCATCGGAGCGGGTGCGGCCATCGTTGGGATAGAGGCTGCCATGACCCTCGGTGAATACCTCGTCTAGGTACTTTTTCACCGTCCAGGGGGCGCCCATCCACCAGCCGGGCATCTGATAGATCACCACGTCGGCCCAGAGGATTTTCTGTACTTCTTCCTGGACGTCGTAGCCGCCGTCGATGAAGGTGGTCTTGACGTCGAAACCGGAGCGGTCGAGGAAGGCAAGCGCGGCGTCGTGCAAGGTGGCGTTGTACTGGCCATGGGAATGGGCGAATGCCTTGCCGCCATTGAGCAGGAGGATCTTTTTCATGAGGGGTCTCCAGAAAATGTGGCGGCAGGTTAACCAGGGACACGCGCGCGAAATACCCCCTGACGGTCAAATAATTGTTGACTGAAAGTCATGAAAAATAGGTGGTGACGTGCATTAAGGTTGGCATTCCGTCAGTACAGGAGCCTTCCCATGCATGCCTTCATCCTTCATGCCCACACCAGGCCCGAGCGGGCCGAGGCGTTCGAGCAGCTATTTCGCGCCTATGTCGAACCCAGTCGCGCCGAGCCAGGCTGCATCGAGTACCACATGTTGCGCGACGCGCAGGACCCGACGCTGTTCATCTTCTACGAGGTCTGGGCTTCGCCGGAGGCGCTGGCCGAGCACATGGCCCTGCCACACATGCGCGCGTTCCATGAGCGGCGCCTGGATTATCTGCGCCGTGATTTCGAGATTCGCGAGATTCTCATGCTCAGCCCGGCTACCTGAGGCCTGGCAAGCCGGGATACCGGCATTTTTCACGCTTTCCCATATGCCTTCTATGCTTGAGTTTGAGCTGGCCTGGATCACGCCCGGGGTGGCCGAACACTCGGAGATTGACTGCTTGGAGAAGGCATATGTTCGCCAATCGATTGAAGAAGGAGCTGCAGGAGAAAGAAGCTGAGTTGTCGCGCTTCAAGCAGCTATACGACGGCATACGGGCGCAGAAGATCATGTTGTCGATAGACCCCGAGAAGCGCATCGTCGACTGCAATGACAAGTTCGGTCGTTTCGTCGGGTATGCGCCCGAGCAGTTGAAAGGGCGACCGCTGAGCGACATCGTGCCGGCGTACGTCAAGGACCTGCCGTGCTTCAAGAACCTCAGCGCGGCGATCTCCTCGGGCCAGTCGGTCAGCGATCGCTATCGGTTCCTGCGCAGCGATGGCTCATTGGTCTGGGTGCAAGCCTCGTGGATGCCATTGGCGGACGAGCGGGGTGTGGTGCGCCAGATCCAGTGCATTGGTAGCGAAGTCACCGAGAGCATGAACAAGGCGCGGGAGAACGAAGACTTCATCAACGCGCTGCTGCGCTCCACTGCAGTGATCGAGTTCGATCTTCAGGGGCATGTGCTCAACGCCAATCAGCAGTTTCTTGGTGCCATGGGCTACAGCCTCGAGCGAATCAAGGGCCAGCATCACCGCATCTTCTGTGAACCGCAGGAGTCGTCTTCCGCCGAGTATGCGCAATTCTGGGAACGACTCAATCGTGGCGAGTTCGTTGCCGGGCGCTTCAAGCGGGTGGACAGCCACGGCCGCGTGGTGTGGCTGGAGGCGACCTACAACCCGGTGCACGACACGCAGAATCGCCTGTACAAGGTGGTCAAGTTCGCCACCGTGATCACCGATCAGGTCAACCGCGAGGAAGAGGTCAACGACGCTGCTGATACCGCCTACGGCATTTCCCAGCAGACCGACAGCAATGCCCAGCGTGGCGCCCAGGTGGTAAGCGAGACGGTGCAGACCATGCAGCGCATCGCACAGGAGATGACCTCGGCCTCCGAGGGTATCGAGGCCCTTGGCAAACAGTCAGTGTTGATCAGCACCATGGTCCAGACCATCGGCGGCATCGCCCAGCAGACCAACCTGCTGGCGCTCAATGCGGCTATCGAAGCCGCGCGGGCAGGTGAACAGGGACGTGGTTTCGCAGTCGTGGCCGACGAGGTGCGGCAGCTTGCCAGCCGTACCAGCAAGGCCACCGAGGAAATCGTCGGCGTGGTGCAGGACAACCAGAAACTGGTGGATACCGCCGTGCGCGATATGGCTAGCAGCCGCACCCAGGCCGAAGCCGGCGTGCAACTGGCCAATCAGGCTGGCGATGTGATCGTGGAAATCCGTCAGGGTGCCAAGCAGGTACTCGGCGCCGTGGAGCGCTTCTCGCGGCAGTTGCACTAAACCTGCACTGCCCGCAGCTGCGGACGCTCCAGAGGTACTCTGAGGCCCTTGTCGTGTTCGTCGAGCACCTTTCTGACGATGCGCATCACCGCGACGTTGGCGTCCTCCATGATGGCCAGATTGTCCAAGGTCTCCTGCAGGCGTCCTTCGGCAAATGCATTGATGGCCTGGGCGCCGCACTGGTGAACCTGTTCATGCGGCTGTTCGATCTGGCGGAACTCGCGATTGCCCTGCAGTGCCGCGTTGCCGTCGCCGTAGTACCAGCGGCCGAACAGACACTGCTCCTCGCTGGGCAGCTCGCGGGCGTCGCCTTTACCGCTGAGAATCGCCTGGTATACCGAGGCCTTGAGCGATAGTTCGGCGAGGTTGGCCAACTCGATGCCCGAACGGAAGAACGATTGGCCAATTTCATGGTGCATGCGCTGCGCCTGTCCGTGAACGCTGAGCATGGCGCCGCTGGCATCGGTGGTCATGGCATGAAAATGGCCGGCGCTGCCTGCGTGATGCTGGATTTCCTGTTGGGCTGCGTGAATGACGTTCTGGATGTCTGCCGTCTCTCGGACGATATCCTGTGTAGCGCTGGCGGTTTTTTCCGCCAGATCGCGGATCTCGCCGGCGACCACGGCAAAACCACGACCGGATTCCCCCGCGCGTGCTGCCTCTATGGCGGCATTGAGTGCCAGCAGATTGGTCTGGCTGGCGATGCTACCGATCAGCCCCACGATACGGTCGATTTCGCTGGCGCGTTTGACCAGTTCGGAGATGCGCTGATTGAGGCTGGCAAGACCATCCTCCATACGTTGGGACTCTTCCTGCAACTGGCTGAACTTGAGCTTGTTCTGGATCGCCGCATTGGCCACATCCTGGGCGCGACGGTTGTTTTCATCCAGGCGTGCATTGAGATAGCTGAAGGAGTCGCCAACATGCTCGATGGACTGGCCGAACTTGAGCAGGTTGCCCGCCAGTCCCTGGTAAAAACTCAGATCGTCCTGCAGGCGAGTGTCGTCATGATGGGTCTGCAGCGCATCACGCAGCAGTTGGGTCTGCTGCTCGTTGTCGACGAGGCGGGCGAGCAAGGCATGGTAGTCGGCTTCGAGGCTACGATGGCGTTTGGCGCTGACGAAAAGCATGGCGGTATCCGGCACGAGAGTAAGAGGTCGCAGGGGACTTTTCAGGTTTCGTGCCAGGCGCTGATCGGTTAGAAATCAATGACTTGGTGTTGCGCTGTCGTTATGACCTGGTGTCACTTTGATATATCGCGGTCATTATGACCCGAAATGCCCCGCCTCACGCCACGGCGGGGCGACGTCTCAATGAGCGTAGCCGGTCGGCTTGCTGCGGATGGTCTTGAGCAGGTCGTCCGGGCTGATGTGGCCGACCACCTGGGTGGCAGCGCTGCCCGGTTGTGGCAGGTCGAGAATGTGCCCCTTCATCTTGCCCACCACGTGCATCTCGCAGGGTTTGCAGTCGAACTTCAGGGTCAGCACCTCGTCGCCGTGCACCAGTTGCATCGGCGCCACCTTGGTACGCACGCCGGTGACGCCCTTGGCCTGTTTCGGGCACAGGTTGAAGGAGAAGCGCAGGCAGTGCTTGGTGATCATCACCGGCACTTCGCCTTCTTCTTCGTGGGCCTCGTAGGCGGCGTCGATCAGCTGCACGCCGTGGCGGTGGTAGAAGTCGCGGGCCTTCTGGTTGTAGACGTTGGCCAGGAACGACAGGTGCGAGTCCGGGTACACCGGCGCCGGGTCGGTCTCGGCCTTGCGGCTGCCGCGCGGGTGAGCGGCGATGCGCGCTTCGGTCAGTTGCTCGATGGCCTCGCGGCGCAGCGCCTTGAGCTGCGAGTTGGGCACGAAGAACGCCTGCGGCGCATCGAGGCTGACGCCCTGCGCGTGGTAAATGGTGGTGCCGAGCTGAGTGAGCAGATCACGCAGGCCGTCGAGCGCCTGTTCCGGCTTGTTGGCCGGGCCGAACGGGCCGGGCAGGGCGACATCGACGCGGATACCTTCCTCACTGGTGGCGCTCAGCTTGAGCTGCTCCTCGCGCAGCTCGGCCTGCCAGCTGACGCCGATGCGGCGCTCGGCGCTGGTTTTCTGCAGCGCCTGCTGCCAGTTGTGGTCGAGGTTGCGCGACAGCGGATGGTTGGGGCGCAGACGGAACAGGCCCTCGGGCATCTCGTTGGGCTCGACGCGGTAGCGGTAGCGCTTCTCACCGTCTTCCTCGAACTCGCCTTTGAGCTCGGCGATGTTGGCGCGGAAGCCCACCACTTCGCGCTTGACCAGCACGTTGAGGCCGTCGCCGTTGGACAGCGGCTCAGCGGTAACGGCGATCAGGTCGCGCTTGTTAACTTTCTCAACGTGACCAACAGACAGCCCGGTAAAGGTCGGCGAGTCGAAGGCGCCGATGTCCACCTTGCGCTCGCTGACGAAGTAGTCGGTGCTGCCACGGTGGAAGGTCTTGTCCGGATCGGGCAGGAAGAAGTGCGCGGTACGGCCGCTGGAGGCGCGGGCCAGGTCCGGGCGGTCTTCGAGGATGGCGTCGAGTTCCTTGCGGTAGTGGGCGGTGATGTTCTTCACGTAGCCCATGTCCTTGTAGCGGCCCTCGATCTTGAACGAGCGCACGCCGGCCTCGACCAGCGCGCGCAGGTTGGCGCTCTGGTTGTTGTCCTTCATCGACAGCAGGTGTTTCTCAAAGGCGATCACCCCGCCGTTTTCATCTTTGAGGGTGTACGGCAGGCGGCAGGCCTGCGAGCAGTCGCCACGGTTGGCGCTGCGCCCGGTCTGCGCGTGGGAGATGTTGCACTGGCCGGAGAAGGCCACGCACAGCGCGCCGTGGATGAAGAATTCGATGGCCGCGTCGGTGGCATCGGCAATCTGGCGGATTTCCTGCAGGTTCAGCTCGCGCGCCAGCACCAGCTGGGAGAAGCCGGCCTGATCGAGGAACTGCGCGCGCTTGAGCGTGCGGATGTCGGTCTGGGTACTGGCGTGCAGCTCGATGGGCGGAATATCCAGCTCCATCACCCCCATGTCCTGCACGATCAGCGCATCGACACCGGCGTCGTAGAGCTGGTGGATCAGCGTGCGCACCTGCTCCAGCTCGTCGTCGTGGAAGATGGTGTTGAGCGTGGTGAACACCCGCGCGTGGTAGCGCCGGGCAAACTCCACCAGCTTGGCGATCTCGCTCACTTCGTTGCAGGCGTTGTGCCGCGCGCCGAAGCTCGGGCCGCCGATGTAGATGGCGTCCGCGCCATGCAGGATGGCCTCGCGGGCGATCTCGACATCGCGGGCAGGGCTGAGCAGTTCCAGGTGGTGTTTGGGCAAGGACATGGTAATTTCTTTTATCAGGCAAAGAGGGGCTTGCAAGCGTCGCGAGCGATGGTCAGGCAAGGCGAAATCGGCCGAGAAAGCGCAGTGTACGAGTCGTACATGAGCATTTTGAGGTTGATTTCAACGCAGCATGACCGAGCGCAGTAGCTTGCAGCACCTCTGGGGCACGGGTAAGGGGCTATTGTACCGGCGCCGGGCGCCTTCGGCATCCGCCAGCTATCAGCGATAGAACGCCGACGGCGCTACGCCGAACTGGCGGCGGAAGGCGGCGGCGAAGGCGCTCTGGCTGTCGTAGCCGTGCTGCAGCGCCACCTGCAGCACTGGCAGGCCCTGCGCCAGGGCCTCCAGCGACAGCAGCAGGCGCGCCTGCTGGCGCCAGCGGCCGAAGGTGATGCCGGTGCTGCGCTGAAAATGGCGGTGGAAGGTCTTGCTGCTCATCGCCAGTTGCGCCGCCCAGTGCTCGGCCGGTTCGGTCTGCGCCGGGTTGTCCGCCAGGCTCTGGCAGACGCGGGCGATACGCGCATCGTCCGGCCAGGGCAGGTGCAGCGGCAGTACCGCCAGGCTGCTCAGTTCATCCAGGAGAAAACGCATCAGCCGGCCATCGCGGCTGTCGGCCGGGTACTGCGCCGGCACCAGGGTGGCGGCCTGGATCAGCTCGCGCAGCAGCGGGCTGACGTCGATCACGCAGTTGCCCGTAGGCAGCCCCGGCGCGGCGTCCGGATTGACGAACAGGCTGCGCACGCGGGTCACCCCGCGCATGTGCAGGGCGTGTTCGCAGCCGGCCTGCAGCCACACGCCACGGGTCGGCGGGGTGACCCAGCGGCCGGCCGGGGTATCCACCACCAGCACGCCTTCGATGGCGTAGATCAGCTGCGCGCGCGGGTGGCTGTGCGCCGGCACGCGGTGGCCGCTGGGGTAGTCGATGGCCACGCCGGTGACCGGCATGGCCAGGGATTCGTAGGGCAGTTCGGTGTGATCGACCATGGCGGGCTGCGCGGCTGGAGGGTGAGCCAGCCTAGCGATGCGGCGGCAGGTTGTCCATTTCGCGACAGTGATCGGCCATTTGGCGTGAGGTGGACGGCGGCTGGCGCACTAAGCTGGCCTCTCATTTCGGGAGACGCCGCCATGCTCGTCCTTGCCAACCTGCTACTAGCCCTGAGCCTCGGCCGGGGTCCGACCCGGTGCGTGACTGTCACGCGCCGCTGATCTCCCCCTGATCCCGGCCTCGGACAGCCTGCAGCGCAGGCAGGGGAGATCGCGTTTTTTCCGCTCCCTATCGAGGCTTTGTCATGTTGCGCAATCCGCACACCAAGTACCGCGCGTTTCCCCCTGTCGATCTGCCTGACCGCCGCTGGCCGCAGCAGCGTTTGCAGCAGGCGCCCACCTGGCTTTCCACCGACCTGCGCGATGGCAACCAGGCGCTGTTCGAACCGATGAACCGCGAGCGCAAGCTGCGCCTGTTCGGCGAGCTGGTGCGGCTGGGCTTCAAGGAAATCGAGGTGGGCTTTCCCGCTGCCTCGCGTACCGACTTCGACATCATCCGCCAGCTGATCGACGAAGGTGGCATCCCCGACGACGTCACGCCGATGGTGATGACCCAACTGCGCGCAGATCTCATCGAGCAGACCGTGCAGGCCGTGGCCGGTGCACGGCGGGTGATCGTGCACCTGTACAACGCCATCGCCCCGGTATGGCGCGAGGTGGTGTTCAAGCTCTCGGTGGATGAGGTCGAGGCGCTGGTGGTGCGGCATATCCAGCTGTTCAAGGCGCTGAGCGCCGCGCACCCAGAGACCGAATGGGTGCTGCAGTACTCGCCGGAAACCTTCTGCATGGCCGAGCTGGAGGTATCGCTGCGCATCTGCAACGCCGCCATCGCGGCCTGGGATGCCGGCCCCGGGCGGCCGGTCATCATCAACCTGCCGACCACCGTCGAGGTCAGCACCGCCAACGTCTTCGCCGACCAGATCGAGTGGATGCACCGGCGCCTGGACCGCCGCGAGCACGTGGTGCTCTCGGTGCACCCGCACAACGACCGTGGCACCGGCGTGGCCTGCGCCGAGCAGGCGCTGCTGGCCGGTGCGCAGAGGGTCGAGGGCTGCCTGTTCGGCAACGGCGAGCGCAGTGGCAACCTCGATCTGGTGACCCTGGCGCTGAACCTCTACACCCAGGGCATCGACCCGGGGCTGGATTTCTCCGACATCGCCGGGGTGGCGCGGGTGGCCGAGGCCTGCACCGGGCTGCCGATTCATCCGCGTCATCCTTACGTTGGCGATCTGGTGTTCACGGCCTTTTCCGGCTCGCACCAGGACGCCATCGCCAAGGGCTTCGCCGCGCAGGACCCCGATGGCCTGTGGCAGGTGCCGTACCTGCCGATCGACCCGCAGGATCTGGGCCGCACTTACGACAGCATCGTGCGGGTCAACAGCCAGTCCGGCAAAGGCGGCATCGCCTACCTGCTGCAGCGTGACCACGGCGTGCAGATGCCGCGCCGCCAGCAGGTGGAGTTCAGCGCCCTCGTGCAGAAGCAGGCCGACAGCAGCGAGACCGAGCTGTCCAGCGCCGAACTCTGGCAGCTGTATCAGCAGACCTATCTGGCGCCAGCGCAACCGGGCGGTGCGCTGGTCTACTGCGGCCATCGCCTGCAGGATGAAGGCGAGCGGCAACTGATCGAGCTGGAGATCGAAGTGGCCGGCCGCCGTCTGCATCTGCGTGGCGAGGGTAACGGCCCGCTGGCCGCCGCCGTGGCTGCACTCGGCTTGCCGCTGCGTATCGACGACTACCAGGAGCACAGCCTGGGCGGCGGCAGCGAGGCTTGTGCGCTGGCGCTAGTGGAGGTCAGCTGGCCGGGCCAGGCCGGCTCGCGCTTCGGTGCCGGGCGTGATGGCAACCTCGTGCGCGCCTCGTTGCAGGCGCTGCTGGCGGCGGTGTCGCGCTTTGCGCCGGCACTGAGCCAGCTGCACAGCCGCTGCGATTGACGTACAGGCCTGGCCGCCTGGCGGTCAGGCTGTTTAGCGCCTGTCATCTGTGGGACAGTAACGCCCTTTTTCAGGGGAGACGTGGTGATGAACAGCAGAGGGTTGGAGAAGCTCGATCAGTGGCTGCTCAAGTACGGCAACGATGACTCGATCCTGTCCGCCAGCGAGCTGGATGGTTATTTCGCCGCCATCGTCTCCGGCCCGCGCCAGGTTGCGCCGGCTGTCTGGTACGCGGCGATCTGGGCTGACCAACCGCCGCAGTGGCCGAGCGACAAGGATGGCGAGCGTTTCATGAAGCTGGCTGTCGAGCTGATGAGTGAAGCAGCCTACATGCTCAGTGAGGAGCCGGACGATTACGAGGCAATCTTCCTGGCTGACGATAACGGCAAGGGCGAGAAGCTGATCGTCTCCGAATGGTGTGCGGGCTATCTGCGCGGCGCGGTGGTGGCCGGCTGGTTGGAAGAATCACTGCCTGAATCGGTGGCGGCAGCCCTGGCGCTGATCACCTTGCACGGCGATGAAAGCGGTAGTGCGGCGCTAAAAGCCATGTCCGACGCCGAATACGATGCCAGCACGGCGATGCTCGAACCGGCTGCTGTCGAACTTTACGACTATTGGCAGCAGAACCTGCAGCCTGTGCTGCCGGTCCGCCGCGACGATGCCAAGGTCGGTCGCAACGACCCTTGCACCTGCGGCAGCGGCAAGAAGTACAAGCAGTGCTGCATGCGCTGACTTCATCCTTGCAAAGTCCGGCCGGCTTGGGGCAGAAGCCCTGCCGACCGGGGACTGCAGTCGCGCTGCGCAGCTGTGCCGGTATTTAACCGAGCAACTCGGCAAACGCCTTGTCCGCTTCCAGAACCGCTGGTAGTGCTTCGAACAACGTGTCCAGATCGACGTCCTCGAACAATGGGCCTTCCAGGCTCTGCTGCGCCTGTTCGCTGACGCCATCCATCTCGATGGTTTCCGCCACGGTCACCGCCTGAGCCACCAGGCGTGCGTAGCGGTTGTCGCCGGGGGATTGGGTCGGGCGAGCCTGGTAGGCGATAGCGTGCTGGATCAGCTCCGGCAGTTGCCAACGTCGGGCCAGCTCTGCGCCGACCTCGGGGTAGCCAAAGCCCAGTTGCAGGGTCTCCTCCGCAGCATGCGCAGCCGCTTCGCGCTTCGGATGACGATTCATGCGCCGGGCGAAGTCCGGTGCGCCCGTCTGAATCAACAGTTCGCCGATGTTGTGCATCATGCCGCAGGTGAAGGCCGCGTCGGTGTCCATCTTCAACTGCTTGGCCATGCAGCGAGCGATGCTGGCGACGCGGAAGCTGCGAATCCAGAACCCCTTCAGGTCGAAACCTGTATCGACCTTGAAAGCGCCGGTCATGGCTGAAGCCAATACCAGGGTACGCAGGGTGTTGAAGCCCAGGCGCATGGCGGCGTCCTCGACGCTGACCGCTTCACGTGCGCCACGAAAACGCGGTGAGTTGGCCAGGCGCAGCACCTTGGCGGCGATCACCGGATCGCGCTCGATGTTGCGGGCGACGCTCTCCAGGCTGGAGGAGGGGTTATCGAACTGTTGAATAAGTTCCTGCGCAACTTTCGGAATACTGGGCAGGCTGTGCAGTTGGGCGAAGAGGCTTTCTATATCCATGGTGGCTCCGAAAGAGACGGGCGCGACTCTGGCGCTCGGTGAGAAAGTGCTCTTTCAGCATAGTCGCGCCTATCCTGGCGGCCAGTCTCTCAACCGCTTGTTAGAGCCTTATTCGACGCTTTCGTGCTTTCGCATGGCTTGAACCAGGCCCCGGCCGCATAGTGGGCGGGGCTTCGGGATATGTCGTTACTGACGTGGCGCTTCGCTGGTTTCGCTCGCAGCAGACCAAATGCGGTAGCGCACCTCGACATCCTGCGGTGCGTAGATCACCAGCGGCAGTTTGCTGTTGTAGCGCACCAGGTGCGGCTCGCCGCCGACGCGGACGAAGGCTTTCTTGCGGCTGCCGACCGGGCACGCCATCAGCGTGCTGACGGTTGGGCCGATCTGGCTCAGTTCGTAATAGCTGTAGCCCCAGCCTTGCACGGTCTTTTCCTGCCATTGGCCACTTATTCGCTGCAGGTTGCAGTCTACTTCCAGAGTTTTTCCGGCGATGATCTCAACCTTGTGCTCGGCCTCGTCGGTCTGCGCCGGCAGTTCGATCACATGGCGGTGGTAGCCTTCGCTGGCGGCGGGGTAGGGCTTGAGCGCATCAGGCGTGGCTGCGCAAGCAGCGAGAGGCAGTGTGCAGGCGAGGGTGAGCAACGAGAGCTTTCTTCGAGTCATGATGATTCCTTGCTGAAAGGCCTTGTGAGCCGTCCGTTATAGAGGAGCCGCCAGGTCGGCGGAGCAACACTGACTCCTTGAAATAGGCCAGGTTCCTGCGTACCGTAAATGCTATCAGGGGACGGCTGCGGGTTTGAGTTCGGCGGGCAGGGCTTGCTGCAGATAGTCTGCGAACAGCCGTACCTTGGGCGTCAGCTCGTAGCGATTGCGCACGCACAGGTAGTAATCCAGCGGGGCGCTGGTCGCGCGGCTGCGTGTTGGGGTGGCTGATGAGAACAACTCGACCAACTCGCCGCTAGCCAGGTGCGGATCCGCGACGAAGGAGGCCAGCCGGGTGATGCCGCCGCCTGCCAGGGCGCATTGGGCGAGGGCATCGATGTCGTTGCTGCTCATGCCGGCGTTGACCTGGGCATCGAAATGCACGCCGTCGCGAACGAAGCCCCAACGCAGAAAGCGGCCATCGGTCGCAAAGCGGAACAGCAGGCAGTCATGATCGCGCAACTGCTCGGGCTCGCTCGGGCGACCGGCGCGTTGCAGGTAGGCCGGGGCGGCGCAGAAACGGGTTTGCGCTGTGGCGATACGTCGGGCGACCAGGCCGCTCTGCAGTTGCTGCTCGATGTGGATGCTGACGTCGACGCCTTCCTGAATATGGTCGACGGTGTTGTCGGTGGTCAGCAGTTCACAGCGTATGCGCGGGTAGCGCGCCATGAAGCCGGGGATCAGCGGCGCCAGCACGTGTCGGCCGAAGGCCGCACTGGCGGCGATGCGCAATTGGCCGCGCGGTTCATCCTGCAGGTCGGCGACGTCGGCACGGGCCAATTCCAGTTCCTGAAGCACCGCTTGCACGCGCTCGAAGTACAGCGCGCCGGCGTCGGTAAGCGCCAGGCTGCGGGTGGTGCGGGTGAGCAGGCGGATACCCAGGCTTTGTTCTAGGCGGGCGATGTTCTGGCTCGCCGCTGCAGCGCTGATACCCAGCAGGCGCGCGCCGGCAGCGATGCTGCCGCTTTCCACCGCTTTGACGAAACTCTCCAGGCCGCGCAGGGTGTCTGTGCTTTTGCTTTGCAATGTCGGCCTCAGTCGTAAGTTGAACTTGATACTCAACTTACCTTCCGGCCTCTACCGGAGCAATCGTCCAGATCGTTAGAGTGCGGGCACATTCAATGATGAGGAAGTCAGAACATGTCCGATCTCGACGTCACGGCGGCGCCTGCTCGCAGCTGGAAACTCCCTGCTCGAGCCATGCCGGTGGCCTTCGCCTTCTTCATGTCGGGGATCATGGCGATGCTCATGTCGCTGGTGATAACCGCTGCAAATCGAGGGCTCGGCGACGGTTATCTGCAGGCGGTGCTGAGTGCCTACAGCCTGGCCATGCCGGTAGCTTTCTGCTGTGTGATGCTGGTGCGGCCGATCGTGATCAAGCTGGTGAGCCTGACCGTACGCGCTCCGTGAAAGACTGCACACGGGGAAGGAGGGTGGCCTGCTCTCGCGCTATGCAAATGCGCTCAGGCCCGTCGGCGAGTGTCTTGCGCGACACCCACCGAGGCGAGGGGGATCAGGCGAAAACGAAGTACTTGCGTACGGTTTCGACAACTTCCCAGGTGCCTTTCATGCCAGGTTCGACCACGAAGATGTCGCCGGCTTTCAGGTGGATCGGCTCCATGCCGTCCGGGGTAATGATGCAGTAGCCTTCCTGGAAGTGGCAGTACTCCCACTTCACGTACTCGACGCGCCATTTGCCGGGGGTGCAGATCCAGGTGCCCATGATCTTGCTGCCGTCATCCGAGTTGTAAGCATTGAGGTTGACGGTGTGCGGGTCACCTTCGATGCGTTCCCACTTGCAGGCATCGACGACAGGCATCGGCTGGGTATCGCGCAGGACAGTAATCGGTGGGTTGGCCATGGAACGCTCCGGTGTATGGTCAAAGGGCGTTCACCATAGAGGGGGAGCGAGGTGGTCAGTTGCCTGTGGTCGACATGGGGCTGTTCATTCGCGCAGTGTGCGGAAGTTTCTGCGCGCAAAAAAACCAAGGCCGGCTTATCGGGCCGGCCTTGCGGTATTGCATTTGCCATCGAGTCATACGAGGTTCTCGATCAGTTCATTGAAGGTGCATCAGGCAACGCGGTTTTCGATCAGACGATCGGAGCCACCTTCGGCGACACGATTTTCGATCAAGCGATCGGAGCCACCTTCGGCGACACGATTTTCGATCAAGCGATCGGAGCCACCTTCAGCGACGCGGTTTTCGATCAGGCGATCAGAACCACCTTCGGCAACGCGGTTTTCGATCAGGCGGTCAGAACCACCTTCGGCAACGCGGTTTTCGATCAGGCGATCAGAGCCACCTTCGGCAACGCGGTTTTCGATCAGACGGTCAGAGCCACCTTCGGCAACGCGGTTTTCGATCAGACGATCAGAGCCACCTTCGGCGACGCGATTTTCGATCAGACGGTCAGAGCCACCTTCGGCGACGCGGTTTTCGATCAGACGATCAGAGCCACCTTCGGCAACGCGATTTTCGATCAGACGATCAGAACCACCTTCGGCGATACGGCTTTCGATCAGGCGATCAGAGCCACCTTCGGCAACGCGGTTTTCGATCAAACGGTCAGAGCCACCTTCGGCGACGCGGTTTTCGATCAGGCGGTCAGAACCACCTTCGGCGATACGGCTTTCGATCAGGCGATCAGAACCGCCTTCAGCGACTGCAGGTTGGACGGAAGAAGCGGCGAATACGTTGGCTGCCAGTACGGAGAGAGCGAAGCTGAGGATGAGTTGGCGTTTCATGATGTCGTGCTCCAGGGGGGTGCGGTTGGGTATGGAGCAAATGGTACGCACTGGATTTTTTCAGAGAACTTCATTGGCATGATGGTAAACATCGATGCCAATGATGCTTGCTGTAAGCCCCGGAATATAAGGGCTGTAGCGAGATGGAGAGGCGTGTCAGGCGGGGTGGACCACGGCCGTTTTGGCCGTGATCCCATGGATCATTTGACGAAAGTGGCGCCGCGAGTGTTCACGTACAGGGAGTAGATCGAGTGGCTGCTGGCCATGAACAGACGGTTGCCCTGGGTACCGCCAAAGCACAGGTTGGCGCAACGTTCCGGCAGGTAGACATGGCCGATGGCCTTGCCCTCGGTGTTGAACACCCTTACGCCGTCCAGCTCTTCCGGTTTGCCCTTGGGTGAACCGTTGCTGCCCCAACCACACCAGAGATTGCCGGCTTCATCGCATTTGATGCCGTCCAGCGCGCCGGTGGCGCCGCCATCGATGTGCTTGCGGCGCTGACCCAGAGTCCCGTCGGCATTCACGCTGTAGGCCCACACCAGGCGATTGGGCTTGGCACGTCCTTCGACCACGTACAGCGCCTTCTCGTCCGGGGAGAAGCACAGGCCGTTGGGGCCGGCGAGGTCATCGATCACGCGGGTGACCTTAAGCGTCTGACCGTCGATGCGGTAGACGCCATGCGGCAATTCGATCTGTACCTTGTGCCCTTCGTATTCGTTGCCGGCCTGGAAGGGAGGGTCGGTGAACCACACGGAGCCATCGCGCTTGACCACGATGTCATTCGGCGAGTTGAAGCGCTTGCCTTCGAAATTGTCGGCCAGCACGGTGATGCTGCCGTCATGCTCGGTGCGGGTGATGCGTCGGCCCAGATCCTGATTGGTCGAGCCTTCGCAGGCGATCAGGCGGCCTTCGTTATCGCGGGTCAGACCGTTGGAATAGTTCGAGGACTCGCGGTAAACGCCCAGCGACTGGCTGATTTCGTCCCAGCGCATGATGCGGTTGTTGGGAATATCGCTGACCAGCAGATAGCGGCCGTCGCCAACCCACACCGGCCCTTCGGCCCAGCGCAGGCCGGTGGCGACCTTTTCCACGCTGGCATTGAACAGGCGCAGATCCAGGAAGCTGTCGTCGAGGATTTCCACCGAAGGGTCGGGGTAGCGCAGGTTCAGCGGTTCGCCGGCATGAGCCAGCTGTGGCAGTAGCGAGCCGACGCCTGCGGCTGCCACTGAGTAGGCGAGAGACTGCTTGAGAAATTGACGGCGCGAGCCGTCAGGACGTTGTTCGTCATTCATCGTCAGGTTCCTTGTTGTTCTTGTTGATCGCAAGTGCGACTCGTGAAACTTATACGATGTATGATGACTTTGAAAATGCTGTAATCAGAATTTACCCCGGCTAATCCTCGGGAGGCTTGAATTAAAGCGCATCAGCCAGCCTGAGAGAGTGCTGGCTTATATCTGGTTGTGTGATGACTGTATGCGGCATACCGCTGCAACGGCAGCCATATGCCTAAGGCTGATCAGATAAGCCCCCAGATCGCTTTTACGCAGGAGCCCCGCCCCTGGGCGAAGCGCTTCGAGTCCGCGTCGTACGGGTTTGCGGCGGGGCACCACTCCTACAGTTTTGGTGCATTGAGGCTTAACTGACTGGCATATGCCTGCATGTCACAACTGCGTGGCGAAGCTCTCGACTGCCCTGACCACGCGCTGCGTGGCATCCTGAATCTCCTCGATCACCTGTCCCGCCTGGCTGGACAGCTCGAGGCCTCGCTCGGCCTGGGCCTTGCCGCGATCGATGATCTCCACGGCGCGCTCGGCCAGTTGCTGGTTCTGCCCGACCACCGAGGTGATCTCCACGGTTGCCGCACTGGTGCGAGAGGCCAACTGGCGAACCTCATCGGCCACCACCGCAAAGCCGCGACCCTGTTCGCCGGCACGGGCGGCCTCGATGGCGGCGTTCAGGGCCAGCAGGTTGGTCTGGTCGGCGATGCTGCTGATGTTCTTGACGATGGAGCCGATCAGTTGGGATTGCTTGTCCAGTGCCTCGATACCTTGCACCGCCTCCTGCATGCGCGAAGCCAGCTCGTTCATGGCGTCGAGCATCTGTTGCACCACCTCGGCGCCATTGCGGGCGCTGCTGTCGGTGCCCTTGGAGGTTTCGAAGGCAATACCGGCGGCCTGGGCAACAGCTTCCTCGCGCTGCACCTGATCGGTAATCACCGTGGCGAATTTCACCACCTTGTACAGCCGGTCATGGGCGTCGGTAATGGGGTTGTAGGAGGCTTCCAGCCACACGTCGCGGCCGTGGCTGTCCAGGCGTTTGAAACGATCAACGACATATTCGCCACGGCGCAGCTTTTCCCAGAAGTGGGCGTAGGCGGGTGAATTGACCTCGCTCGGCTCGCAAAAGATGCGGTGATGCTTGCCCTGGATCTGCTGCAGGCTGTAGCCCATGGCATCGAGAAAGCGCTGGTTGGCCGTCAGCACTTCACCCTCGAGGTTGAATTCGATCACCGCGGTGGAGCGCTGCAAGGCCTTGATCAGGTTCTCGTGCTCGCGCGAGGATTCGATGGTGCGGGTCAGGTCGCTGGCATGGATGGCAAAGAAACGTATACGCCCGCCGCTGTCCAGCACCGGCTGCAGGATCGAGCGCAGCCAGGCCTCCTCACCGTTGCCACGTAGCAGGCGGATCACCCCGGCGAGGTGTTCGCCGCGCTCCAGCGCCTGGCGGACGCGATGGTGGAAGTCGAGATTACGCACATGTTCGGGGATCAGCTTCAGCACGTGCTCGCCTCGCAGGCGATCCGCGGTGTAGCCCATCTCCTTGAGGAAGTTGTCGTTGGTTCGCTCGATGCGTCCTTGCGGGTCGAGGATCATTACCAGCATCTCCTCTTCCAGGCTGGCACGCACCTGTTCCACGGAAGAAAGATCTTCGCGCAATGTCTGCAACTCTTGCTTCAGTCGTCCGTTGAACATGAGAACCATCTCGCTGAAAGTTGACGCCACTGTTTCGGCTGCAAACACCGGGAGTTTAGTTTTGTGCCTAGAGCATAGATTCGTGTGCGCGGCTTGCAGCAGATCATCAGTGTTGGTGAGTGGACGCGCAGCTGATTGTCACGCAGCAACTGGCGTGCCAGAGCGCTTGCGCTGTTCTGCGAGAAATTCTGTATGGGCCGATGCTTAAAGCCGCTTCGGCTGAGCTATGATGCGCGCCCCCGATACCCGGTCCTCCCCTCAGGTCATCATGTCCGGCAATGCTCTCTACACCGACCTGTCGGGTTATTACGACCTGATGTGCGCGGATATCGACTACGCAGCGCAGAGCCATTGCGTGCAGCGCCTGCACCAGCTGTTTGGTAATGGCGGCAAGCGTCACCTCGATCTGGCCTGCGGCACGGGCCCGCACGTACGCCATTTTCTCGATGCCGGTTACGCCAGCGGCGGCCTGGACATCAACCAGCCCATGCTCGACCACGCCGCTCTGCGCTGCCCCGAGGCGCACTTCGCCCAACAGGACATGTGCACCTTTCAGGTCGACGAGCCGCTGGATCTGATCACCTGTTTTCTCTATTCCATTCACTACAGCGCCAGCATCGAACGGCTGAGAGCCTGCATCGCCAGCGTGCATGCGGCCCTGGCCGTGGGGGGCGTGTTCTGCTTCAACGCGGTGGACAAGCAGCGCATCGACAACGCCTCGTTCGTCTCGCACAGCGCTCGCCACGGCGATAGCCAGCTGCGTTTCAGCTCCGGCTGGTACTACCGTGGCGAGGGTGAGCAACAGCTGTTGCGTCTGCGTATCGAGCGCAGCCAGGAGACGCAGACCGAGGTCTGGCACGACGAGCACCTGATGGTGGCGGTGAGCTTCGCCGAACTGCAGGCGCTGCTGGCACCGTACTTCGAGGTGCAGGTGCTCGAGCACGACTACCAGCGGCTGCTGCCGTGGGATGGCGACTCCGGCAACGCGCTGTTCGCCTGCAGCAAGCGCTGAGCGACACGCGCTCAGGCCGGCTGTGCAGCAGGTTCAGCCTGCAGTGAGCGTTGCAGCTCGCTCACCAGCGCATCGACCCTGTCCAGCGCCTGGGCAACCGATGCGGCCAGCAGTTCGCCGCCGACCTCCTGGCCCTCGATGGCGATCTGGTGCACCTGAGTGAGGCCGATGAAGCCGAGCGCGGTGATCAGGTTGGGCTCCAGATGGTTCATGTGCGCCATCTCGCCGCCGGCATCGAAGCCGATGCCGCCGCGCGCCGTGAGGATCACCACATGGCGCGGTCGGTCGGCCAGCATGGGCACATAAGGATCAAGCGGGTTGCTCTCATCCACCGCCACAGTGCGACCGGGGCGTACCACCTGGTCGATCCACGCCTTGAGCGCTGCCGGCATGCCGAAGTTGTACAGCGGTGTGCCGATCACCAGCACATCCGCGGCGATCAGTTCATCCACCAGTCGATCGCTTTCGGCGAGGGTGTCGCGCATCCAGGGCTCGCGCTTGGCCTGCGGGGTGAAGGACGAGGCGATCCAGTCATGGCTGATGATCGAAGGTGGGTTCTGGCCGATATCGCGGTAGGTGATCGCGTCCTGCGGGCGGCGTGCTTGCCACAGGCTGACGAAGCGCTGGCTGAGATTACGGCTGTGCGAGCCGTGCTCATCCTTGCCGGCAAGGCCGGGGCGGGCACTGGCGTCAAGGTGCAGGATATGGGTCATGTCGAGTCTCCTGGTTGAATTTGAATTCATCTGTGATTAACCGCAGACTCAGGCTAATTTCAGCCCTGATTGGCGACAAACGATCATTGTTTTGCTCTACAGATGAGGAAAATTCAGCCATGAGCCGACGCCGACTGCCTTCGCTCTCTGCCCTGCGGGCATTCGAGGCCGCTGCCCGTCACGAGAGTGCCAAGCTGGCGGCCGAAGAGCTTTCCGTCACCGCGACAGCGGTCAGTCACCAGATCCGGGCGCTGGAAGAGTCCCTTGGTGTGGCGTTGTTTCTGCGCAGGCCGCGTCAGCTGGAATTGACGGCCGCCGGGCGGGAGCTGCAACAGGTGCTGGAAAGCGCCTTCGACAGCATCGGTGCCACGGTCGAACGGCTCAGTGCCATGCCTTGTCGGCAGGCCATCACCCTCAGCACCACGCCAGCCGTGGCGGTGCGCTGGTTGTTGTCCTGGGTGTGCATGCTGCGCGACACCCACCCGGATATCGATCTGCGCATTCATGCTTCGCACGAGCCGGTGGCGCTGGACGGTGTCACCGCCGATATCGCCATCCGCTACGGCGACGGCCGCTGGCCGGGGCTGGTGGCCGAGAAGCTGTTCGATAACACCTTCATTCCGGCCTGCAGTCCCTTGCTCGATCTGCACGATGCTGCCGAGTTGCCCAGGCATTCGCTGATTCACTTTCGCAACCAGGCGGCGATCTCCTCGCCGATGGATTGGACCGTCTGGCAGAAGCAGGCGCAGGTGCCGGGGCTGGATGTTGGCGCCGGGCTGGTGTTTTCTGACGAGACCCACGCCGTTTCCGCCGCCGTTGGCGCCCAGGGCGTGGCGCTGATGAGCCGGCAACTGATCGAGGACGAGCTACGCGAGGGCCGGCTGGTGCAGCCCTTCGGGCCGGAGTTGCAAGGTAAACCGTTCTTTCTGGTGTATCCGGAAAATCGGCGCAACGACCCGACCATTCTCGCGGTGCGGGAGTGGATTCTGACGGTGCCGGGTGGATTGTGTACGTTGTAGCGGCCAGCCGGTACGGCGACGGTTCAGACCGCCACAGGCTGGCGCACGCGCAAGGTCAGGCCGGCATGCACCGCCAGGGTGGCGATTACCAGCGCGCCGCCATAGAGCGTCGCACTGGCTGGCGTTTCCTGAAGGAAGTACCAGACCCACAGCGTGCCCAGCACGCTTTCCAGCAGATAGAACAGTGCCACTTCGGCGGAGGGCAGATAGCGGGTCGCGTTGCTGATCAGCAGTGTAGCCAGCGGCATCTGCACCAGCCCCATGATCGCCAGTGCCCAGTAGCTCGATGCTGCCAGCTCGAAGGGCTCGGCGTTGGGCCAGGCGATCAGCGCGGCCACCAGCCCGCCAAGAGCGATCAGCGGCATGCGCTCCACGGCGGGGTGGCGGCGCAACAGCGTCAGGTTGCCGCCCACGGCTGCCGCCGACAGCAGGGCGTAGCCATTGCCGGCCAGGTCGGTGGCGGTAAAGGCGCCGGCGAATACCAGCATGATCCCCAGTGCCGCCACGCCGATTGCCAGCCAGGTGCGCAGCGCCACCTGTTCGCCGAGGAAGAAGCGCGTGAACAGCGCCGCGAACAACGGCGCCGTGCAGAGAATGACCACCACGTTGGCGACCTGGGTATGGATGATCGCCAGCACGAAGAAGATCGAGATCAACGCCAGCAGCAAGGCTGAGCTGGCACTCAGTAGCGGATTGGCCATGACGCTGGTGCGACTACGGGCCGACAGCGAGAACACGCCCAGCGCCAGAAACATCAGCAAACCGCGCCAGAACACGATGCTCCAGCCATCGGCCTGGGCCAGGCGCACCAGCAGGCCGTCGAAGCTGAGTATGGCGATACCGCTGGTGACGAGAAGCAGACCGCGAGCTGAATCCTTCATCCTTGTGTCCTCGACGTGCCGCTGATGGGCATCTTGTTTTTGCCGGGCTGCCTCGAAATGGTGCACAGCCAGACGCTGCGTCGATGATGGACGTGGTTTCTGCAGCAGACCTGCCCAGAAACGTCTCGGGAGCTGCGTTTAGCGACCTGGCGCTGGCGTTATGAGCAATCCGCTGACAACGCCGTTTGCTCAGTGCAGCGCGCGCGAGGGCAGGCGCTCGTCGACCAGTTGCTGAGCCTGCAGAGCGAGCGCGTCGAGGTGTGCGTCGCGCTGTTTTTCCGCCTGCTGCATGGCGCGCTGGCCGTGCTGCTTGAGCAGGTAGGCGTGAATCTGCCGCACCTCGGTGGAGGCGAACACCGGAGCCAGGTCGGCGACCGCGACCATGCCGCTGGAGCTGTAGTCACGGCTGTTCATCAGCACCTGCGCGCCTTGTGCGGCCAGCACCTGCAAGCCCAGAGTTTCGAACAGCGGCACCTTGTCTGCCGCGCAGGCCAGCTGCAGATGCGGGCGATGTGCCAACACGCGTTGCAATAGCGCCCGGCCGATGCCCTTGCGGCGATACCCGGCATCCACCGCCAGGTAGGCAAGGGTACAGGCGGCAGCATCGTCCGGGCTGGGCAGGTACAGGGCAAAACCCAGCACGCGGGCCGGGTCTTCATCGTCCAGCGCCAGGAGCAACTGCACCGGGCCTTCGGCCTCACCGTTCATGGTCTGCAGGTGCAGATGCACCTCGTAGCCGATCACGTACTGGTACAGCTGATACAGCGGGTTACTCGGCAGCAGCGGCACCGCACTGACGTCAGCGAAGTAATCCACCACCATCTGCAGCACCTGGCTCTTCAGGGACTCGGGCGGCGGGCTGCTAAGGTGGGAGAGGGTGAACATCGGCCGGCGGCTCCGCTGAAAAAGGCGTGGCCGGGGATTGTAACCTGTGGGCTGCGCTCGTGATCCGTCTCCGGCCCACAGGGGCGTTGCTGCGGTACGTTTTTGCCGCTACCCGGTCGGCAGCGATTCGCCACCTGTCCGGTCATCCACCCGCGTGTTATTGCGTCCGCCGCGCTTGGACTGATAGAGCGCGGTGTCGCCTTGTTCGATCAGCGCCGCCAGGCTGGCCGGTGGTCGATCGAACAGCGTGGCGCCGATGCTCAGAGTGACGGCCTGCGGCGTGGCCAAGGCTTGCGCCGCCATGTGGTTGAAGCGTTGGCGCAGCGCATCGCCCAACGCCACGACGCGCTCATGCGATGCATCACTCATCAGAATCACGAACTCGTCGCCACCCAGACGAGCTGTGAGCGCACGCTCCGGCAGCAGCGCGCGCAGCATCTCACCAAGGGCGATCAGCAGACGGTCCCCTGCGACGTGGCCATGGAGATCGTTGGCCTGCTTGAAGTTGTCGATGTCGATCAGCAGAAGGGCGCCAGGGCGAGCGGGCGAGGTTTCCTTCAGCAGGTTGCCGGCTCTTGCCTCCAGCGCACGGCGGTTGTACAGCGCGGTCAGCGGATCGCGTGCGGCCAGGCGCTCGATGCGCTTCTCGCGGCGCCAACGCACGGTGCCGGTCATCGACAGGGCAATCAGCATCAGCGCCATGGCGCCTTCTACCAACGACACCTGGATGATCACGCCACGAAAGGCGCTCAGGTCTATCAGCGTGCCGGGAATCACGGCGGTCATTGCCTTGGCCGCATAGAACAGGCCGTGCATCAGCAATACATAGCGCAGCTGAACGGCGCCCACGCTCAATGACCTGCCATGCGGTCGCAGCAGGGCGCTGGCCTTGAGGGTGACCAGGGCGACCAGCATCGAGTTGGTGAACAGCATGACCCTGGACCACAGCGGCCCCTCCGGCAGGAGCAGCATCGCCAGCCAGGCGACGAAGATCAGATACCACGCCCGTGAAAAACGCGCCTCGGTGAAACGGGCCACGCCCAGCAGGAACAGCCAATGGGCCGTGACCAGCAGACCATTGGCGAACCAGATGCCGATCAGGATCAGGCCGCTACCGCGCAGCAGGGCAAGCGTCGAGCCGATGGCGATGGTCGCGAAGCCTCCGCTCCAGAACAGCAAGGGTGACTCCCTTACGTTACGCCACTCAACCGCCAGGTACAGCGCAGCGGCCACGGCGAGGGCGACGGTGAGGGTCAGCATGGTTGGGGCGTCGAACGCCATGTTCTGCAGGGCCTGTATGGTGCGATGACGAGAGCGCGGTGGACATTACGTCGATGGTCGGTTTGCGCGCAGAGTTTAAGGGGTAGGGATGATTTTCCAAGAGCTGGCGGTCGGGCACCGCTGGCGCTGGACCCTTATCCGTAGATTGATCATTGCCGACACGCGGCGTCATCAACTCCAGTGCTGCATCCGGGCCTGGAGCGTCTCGGGTAACATGGCGTGCCCTGAAAACCGACCCGGAAGCACCCCATGCCATCGCCGAAACGCAAACACTCAGGCATCGAGCGCGAGCTGATTCGCAGCCTGACCACTGCCTGCGAAACCGCCAAAAGCGAAATCGTCGGTTTCCAGTGGCTGACCCATGAGGTGGACTACGAACAGTTTCCGCAGAGCCTGGTGGTGACCTGGATGTTCGATAGCGAGGCGAGCAGGGCGCGGGCGCTCGCCAGCGGCGACAAGGCGAGAATGCAGGCGCTGACTCAGGCCGCTTTCGATGAGGTGGGTATCAGCGTTTCCACTATCGCCAGCCATGTCGCGTTTTCGGTCGAGCAAGCGACTGGAGGCAAGCGTGGCCAAGGACATTGAGAACCCCTGCGTGTCGCTCTGCCAGCTCAACAGCGAGCTGTGCGTCAGCTGCGGGCGCACGCGTGAGGAGATCCGCAAGTGGCGGGGCATGAAGCGCCCCGAGAAGATGGCCACTGTGCAGAAGGCGGCGGCGCGGATGAAGGCGATCGCCAGGAAGAAAAGCAAAGGCCAGCAAGCCGGGCCGGAATGATCTGCGATCCAATGGCCACCGATAGCTACCACGCTCCAGCGTGGTAGCCAGCTCGCGACGCGCTGCGGCGCCTACGGGGTATGGGGCTGGCAAGCGTCTGTGTATTACGGCGCTCGCGCTCCACTTCGCCCATGAGGACAATCAGTTGTTCAGATAGCGGGCCGCCACCTTGTCGATGAAGCCTTCCTTGCGCATCTGATCCAGCGTGCTCTGCAGCTGCTGCACGACTTCATCCGGCGTTTCCTTGTTCATCGCCAGATAGAGCTGCGTGCTGCTCATGGAAAAGGCCACTTCCAGCTTGCCGATACCCGCCTTGCCGGACTCGTAATCACCTGCCGGATTGGTGGTCGCCCACAGGTCGAACTCCCCGGCCTGCAGCTTGGCAGGCGCACCGCTCAAGACGTGCTTCACGCTGAAGTTTCGCTTCTCCAGATACTGGCTGACACTGGTGCCTGCGACCGAACCGATGTTGTACTTGCGGGCGTCGTCGAGGCTGCGCAGTTCGATCGGGTTGCCAGGCATCTTCAGCAGCACCAGTTGAATCTCGCTCAATGGGCCGACCCACTTGAAGCGTGGCTCGCGCTCTGCCGAGCGGCTGAGCGAATACACGGCAAAGCCGGGTTGATGTTCGGCCATCTCCTGCAAGCGGCTCCAGGGGAAGCGCAGCGACATCTGGTACGGCACCTCGGCACGCTTGAACAGCTCGGCCACGACTTCCTTGTCGATCCCTTCAATACCCTCTTCGCGCTCGAAGTTCTTGCCGTTCGCCGACATGCTGAATGGCGGGTAATTCTGCGTCAGGATCTGGACGACATCGGCCGCCTGGGCTGTGCCGGCGAGCAACGGCAGCAACGAAAACATTGCACGGCGGATTGTCTTGTTGAACATGGGGCAACTCCTTGTGACCTTCATTATCGTGACGCGAACGTTCTGGGGTTCGCCTTTCTGATCTGATGTTGTGAGGTTGACGCCGACCGAATGGATTCCCTTGGCAATGCCCGGCTCGGTGACGCGGCAAGCATGGTGCCGGCAGGCCGGCAGAACCTGTCTGTCGTTCGAGGTGTGGTTCCAGAGGGGCGGGCATTGTTCAGCAAACGCGACTGGGTGGCAGCTATTGGATGAATGCCATGCGGCTTGCATCACACCTTCCAGCTCGGTAATCGTCAGTGGAGTGACCAATTGGTCATCGATGGTGCCCATGGGCGTGATTGGGAGCCAGAGTCTGAAGCGGTTGCCCGGGCTACTCGCTAGGATGGAACTGTTGCTACGTGATGGGGTTCACCTGCAAGTTCGGGTGCTGGAGTAGATTTGTGGGGGACTCCTCAGGGGCTGTCCCCGATTGCGCTATCAAAAGGTGCCCAGCAGCCCTATTAGGCTTGGCGACCATTAAACGACAAGGGACTTGAAGATGAGTACATTGAAACTGGCTAGCGTATCGCTTCTCGCTGTGGCGAGCTTCGGCTGCGCTTCCACTGGCCAGCAGATCGATACCAGAGGGCTGACGCTGGTGGAGGAAAACCACGCCACGGTCGAGCATGGGGCTCAGCGATACATACTCGATAGTTTTATCGTGCCGTTTCAGCAGCCGTACTACATCCGCGTTCAGCTTGAGGCACCTGGCCCGTTATCAAGCGCGGAAGCAGTCAGCATAGCCAAGGCCTACATCGAACCAAGGGGCTGTACACAGCCACTGGCTCGTCGTCCGGACCTAGATCGCGTCAATAGTGATAAAACCCAGTGGCTGATCGGTATCGAGTGCTAATCCTATATCCATATTTGGTTTCGTAGCTCGTAGGGTGGATGGCACTTTTTCATCTCCCGTCAGCGGTTATCCGGGCTACTTGCTACGGAGTGAACTCGCCGCTGATGCGGTGGTTTGAATAGCGGTTCCGCCCTTACGGCGGGTCACTTCTGGCAAACGCCCCAGAAGTAACCAAGAGGGCTTGCCCCTACCATCCGGCCCGACTGCGTCGGGTTCCCTCGCTCCATCATTGCTCCAGGGGCACGCCGCGAAGGGCCATCCCTGGCCCATCGCGGCTCTCGCGGCATCCATGCCGCTCAACCCCTTACACAACGATTCCACTCGGCCTCCTGACGGGGCGTTTGGTCTCGCCCATGCGATTGGTGTTTACGAGCCGACAAGGAACGAAAGCATTGCGGCAAAGCCGCGATGCTTTCGGGATGTTCTGAAAATGTCATTTATCGTCACTCCTGCGAAGGCGGGAGCCTAGGACGCTCGCAGGTTCTGGATTCCCGCCTTCGCGGGAATGACGACTTTTTTCAGGGTTTCCTTGGCTCTGCTTTTTCTTTTGATTTACCTACACAGCCAGACCAGGCGACTCGGTCTCTGAATCCGGTCAGGAGGCCGAGTGGAGGTGCTGTGGAGAGGGGCGTTTGGCATGGATGCCAAACGAGGAGTGATGGGCCAGGGATGGCCCACCGTGACGACCCTCGGAACAGTGCCGGAGCGAGGGGAGTTGAGCGAAGCGAAACCCGGATGCCGGGCGCGCTTTCTCTTTGGTTACTTTCTCTTTCGCGCGAGCAAAGAGAAAGTGATTCGCCGTAAGGGCGAAACCAGTAGTAGAGGTCGACAGAGAAATAAGTCTGTCCCCTTTACCATTTCTTTCCTGTGCTACAGCGGGTGTTGTGTTAGTTTTGCTATGTATAAAAGTTCTTCAATTAGCGCTCGATAGATTATGCGAACGTTCTTGATGTCGCTTTTCCGGCAGTTATATTTTATACGATGCGCTGATAGGTTGCCGAGCTCCCGATAGGAGTCAATGTCTTTCTTTGATTCGGGAGATAGACCGATTTCCTTTCTTGACGTTGCTTTGTTGATTAGTGTCTTCAGGTTGTTGTAATTGCCTTCTTGGTCTTTGGCTTGTTCGCTTAGCCCAGTTTCTTCGAAGCAATGAATTAGTAGTATTTCTAGCAGACGCCTCATCATGAGGGAGCAGGCATCAAATAAATTGTTTTCGTAGCATGAGTTTATTTGTTGAGCAATTTTTATCAGGTAAGGTCTTTTGGTGTTCGTGAAAAGTATTTCTGGAAGGATCGAGTCGTCGGAAATAATTTCTTCGATGTCTGTTATTTCTGGAATTTCAAGTTTTATTTCGCTTCGTCTTTTAGGGGCTAGGCGAAAAGAGTTTTCTTGAGCTCCTTTAACAAACGACCGTGATTTTCTAATCTTCGATAGTAGACGGCTTGAGTTTGGTCGGGCAAAGCCTAGCGCAGTTAATACTGCGCTAAGGTCTTTGGCTTCAATCTCAGATTGATCCTTGTTTTCCGAAAAGTAGAAAGCGAGATATTCAGCTTTCTCAAGCTCGGTTCTGTCGTGTAGTTTTGCGATATTGGCGAAAACTTCTAGCTTCAAGGGCTAGGTTCCTATTCGTTGGACTTTCCATTCAGCTGTGCTAGCAGTTTTCCAGCCTCTTCTACACCTGGAATAGTCAGCTTGCATGTTTTGGATGAGGAACCTTTTTTCCCATCCAGAAGAATAAATTCCTTTGCGTTTTTAAGGATTCCAGCGAAGTTTGAAGCGTCAAGACAGCTTTGTTCTTGGCAAAGCTGTCTGATTTCTTGCATGGGGACTTCGTTAATGCCTAGAGACCGTTTTCCCCAAAGGTAGACCAGTGCAGCATTAACTGTTTTTTTCGCAAGAGTGCCGCCGGGGATCCGTTTAAGCACCCTAACCTGATCGCCCTCCATATGAAGAACCCGATTGTACGTATCTGATGGATTCGCGGATGCAGGCTCTTCCTCTGCTGGCGCCTCTAGCAGAAGTTGGGGGCACGGGGGCGACGGTTGATGGCCAACGATGGGGGCGTCAACCGTTCTCCTCGTCAAAGTGTCCAAGATGGCTTCTTTGAAGCTATTGATTTGCTCGGAGACGAACCCTTCGGAACCAGTAATCTCAAAGACTCCGTCACGGATAGAAAGATGAAACCTGGCTTCGTTACTACTCACTTGCTATTCCCTCAGTAAATGCTAGATACAAGGCTCGCGGTCAATAGGCCCGTCTTCGTTACTCAATCCCAGCTCAACGCCCCACCCGTCTGATACTCGATCACTCGGGTTTCGAAGAAGTTCTTCTCCTTCTTCAGGTCCATGATCTCGCTCATCCACGGGAAGGGGTTGGTGGTGCCTGGGTACTCTTCCTTCAGGCCGATCTGGGTCAGACGACGGTTGGCGATGAACTTGAGGTAGTCCTCCATCATCGCGGCGTTCATGCCCAGTACGCCGCGCGGCATGGTGTCACGCGCGTATTCGATCTCCAGCTGGGTGCCCTGCAGGATCATCTGAGTCGCTTCGTCCTTCATCTGGGCGTCCCACAGGTGCGGGTTCTCGATCTTGATCTGGTTGATCACGTCGATGCCGAAGTTCAGGTGCATGGACTCGTCACGCAGGATGTACTGGAACTGCTCGGCGGTGCCGGTCATCTTGTTGCGGCGGCCCATGGAGAGAATCTGGGTGAAGCCGCAGTAGAAGAAGATGCCTTCCAGTACGCAGTAGTAGGCGATCAGGTTGCGCAGGAACTGGCGGTCGGTTTCCGGGGTGCCGGTCTGGAACTGCGGGTCGGAGATCGAGCGGGTGTACTTGAGGCCCCAGGAGGCTTTCTTCGCGACGCTCGGGATCTCGTGGTACATGTTGAAGATTTCGCCTTCATCCATGCCCAGCGACTCGATGCAGTACTGGTAGGCGTGGGTGTGGATCGCTTCCTCGAAGGCCTGGCGCAGGATGTACTGGCGGCACTCGGGGTTGGTGATCAGGCGGTACACGGCCAGCACCAGGTTGTTGGCAACCAGGCTGTCGGCGGTGGAGAAGAAGCCGAGGTTGCGCATGACGATGCGGCGCTCGTCTTCGCTGAGACCGTCTGTGGATTTCCACAGCGCGATGTCGGCGTTCATGTTCACTTCCTGCGGCATCCAGTGGTTGGCGCAACCATCCAGATACTTCTGCCAGGCCCAGTCGTACTTGAAGGGTACGAGCTGGTTGAGGTCGGCGCGGGCGTTGATCATCTGCTTGTCGCCGACCTGTACGCGCGCGGCGGCGCCTTCGAGGTCGTCCAGGCCTTCCTGGATGTCGAGGTCGTTCAGGGCCTTCTTGGCGCGGGCGACGGCGTCGGAGTCGTTGGCGTCAACGGCGCGCGCTTCTTCGACCGAGCCGGCAGCTTCGCTGTCGAGCTTGTCGAAGTTGGTGCTGGCGCTCTGCGCGGTGGCTTTGCTTGCGGCGACTGCTTCGGCGCCGTCTTCCTTGTCGAATTCATCCCAGCTCAGCATGGCTTGGCTCCTGCGTGAGGGCCGGTGAATGTACCGGCCTGTATGGATATACAGATAATTTGAATTATGTTCCGTTGCGTGATGCGCGCAAGGGTAAACGGGTACCACTGGTCAGTCGCGATGGATTGCGGGCTGACCGTTGCCGCTCGACCCGGAGGAGGAGGGGCGGGAATTTTTGAGAGGGGCAAGGTTCGGGTAGGAGCGGATTTATCCGCGATTTTCGCGGCTGAAGCCGCTCCTACGGAAGAGCTTTGCCCTCTCCCTAACCCTCTCCCGCAAGCGGGAGAGGGGACTGATCAGTGTGTTGCTCTAGCTTTTCATCCAACCTTCGAGCGTGCAGCTGAGCGAGTAGTCGCAAGGCACCTGCTGGAGTGGAGCCCCTGAGCGTACGCATGTACGTGATGGGGGCCGCTCCGGCAGGTAACGCCGCGAATGCCGCTCAGATCCACGCGCCAGCCTTACTGGCAGGCTTCGCAGTCGGGTTCGTCGATGGCGCACGCTTTTGGTACTGGCGCCGGGGCCGGGGCGGCCTGCTGGGCAGGCGCCTGGGCTTTGGCCGAGAAGCCGTCGTCACCACCGGCGGATACCGCGTTGAGCTTGCCGGTGTTGATGGTGGACTTCTCGGTGCTGGTGGCGGCCAGGGCACGGAGGTAGTAGGTGGTTTTCAGACCACGGTACCAAGCCATGCGGTAGGTCACGTCCAGCTTCTTGCCGCTGGCGCCGGCGATGTACAGGTTCAGCGACTGCGCCTGGTCGATCCACTTCTGGCGACGGCTGGCGGCGTCGACGATCCACTTGGTTTCCACTTCGAAGGCGGTGGCGTACAGGTCTTTCAGATCCTGCGGGATGCGCTCGATCTGCTGCACGGAGCCGTCGTAGTACTTCAGGTCGTTGACCATGACCGGGTCCCACAGGCCGCGGTTCTTCAGGTCGCGTACCAGGTAGGGGTTGATCACGGTGAACTCGCCGGAGAGGTTCGATTTCACGTACAGGTTCTGGTAGGTCGGCTCGATGGACTGCGACACGCCAATGATGTTGGAGATGGTCGCGGTCGGCGCGATGGCCATGATGTTCGAGTTACGAATACCTTTCTTCACGCGCTCGCGCACCGGCGCCCAGTCCAGCGACTCGCTCAGGTCGACGTCGATGTACTTCTGGCCACGGGCTTCGATCAGCAGTTGCTGCGAGTCCAGCGGCAGGATGCCTTTGCTCCACAGCGAACCTTCGAAGGTGCTGTAGCTGCCGCGCTCGTCGGCCAGGTCACAGGAAGCCTGGATGGCGTAGTAGCTGATGGCTTCCATCGACTTGTCGGCGAACTCGATGGCGGCATCGGAGCCGTAGGCGATGTGCTGCAGGTACAGGGCGTCCTGGAAGCCCATCAGGCCGAGGCCGACCGGACGGTGCTTGAAGTTGGAGTTACGCGCCTGGTCCACGCTATAGTAGTTGATGTCGATAACGTTATCGAGCATGCGCACAGCGGTCTTGACGGTGCGGCCGAGTTTCTCGATGTCCAGCTTGCCGTCGACGATGTGGTTGACCAGGTTGACCGAACCCAGGTTGCAGACGGCGATCTCGTCCTTGTTGGTGTTCAGGGTGATCTCGGTGCACAGGTTGGAGCTGTGGACCACGCCGACGTGCTGCTGCGGGCTGCGCAGGTTGCACGGGTCTTTGAACGTCAGCCACGGGTGGCCGGTCTCGAACAGCATCGAGAGCATCTTGCGCCACAGGTCCTTGGCCTGGATGGTCTTGTACAGCTTGATCTTGCCGTACTCGATCAGGGCTTCGTAGTACTCGTAGCGCTCTTCGAAGGCCTTGCCGGTCAGGTCGTGCAGGTCCGGCACTTCGCTCGGGCTGAACAGGGTCCACTTGCCGTCTTCGAAGACGCGCTTCATGAACAGGTCCGGAATCCAGTTGGCGGTGTTCATGTCGTGGGTACGGCGACGGTCGTCACCGGTGTTCTTGCGCAGCTCGAGGAATTCCTCGATGTCCATGTGCCAGGTTTCCAGGTAGGCGCAGACCGCGCCCTTGCGCTTGCCGCCCTGGTTGACGGCAACGGCGGTGTCGTTGACCACTTTGAGGAAGGGCACGACGCCCTGGGATTTGCCGTTGGTGCCCTTGATGTAGGAGCCCAGCGCGCGCACCGGGGTCCAGTCGTTGCCCAGACCGCCAGCGAATTTCGACAGCATGGCGTTGTCGTGGATGGCGCCGTAGATGCCCGACAGGTCGTCCGGCACGGTGGTCAGGTAGCACGAGGACAGCTGCGGACGCAGGGTGCCGGCGTTGAACAGGGTCGGGGTCGACGCCATGTAGTCGAACGAGGACAGCAGGTTGTAGAACTCGATGGCGCGGTCTTCGCGGTTCTTCGGCTCTTCGATGGCCAGGCCCATGGCCACGCGCATGAAGAACACCTGCGGCAGTTCGAAACGGATGCCGTCCTTGTGGATGAAGTAACGGTCGTACAGGGTCTGCAGGCCGAGGTAGGTGAACTGCTGATCACGCTCGTGGTTCAGCGCAGCGCCCAGTTTCTCCAGGTCGTAGCCTTGCAGTTTGCTGTCCAGCAGCTCGAACTCGACACCTTTGGCCACATAAGCCGGCAGGGCCTTGGCGTACAGCTCGGCCATCTCGTGGTGAGTAGCGCTGGCGGTGATTTCGAGGAAGCTCAGGGCCTCGGCGCGGATGTTGTCCATCAGCAGGCGGGCGGTGACGTAGCTGTAGTTCGGCTCACGCTCGACCAGGGTGCGGGCGGTCATCACCAGGGCGGTGTTGACGTCCTTCTCGGCTACGCCGTCGTACAGGTTCTTCAGGGTTTCGCGCTCGATCAGCGAACCATCGACTTCGGCCAGGCCTTCGCAGGCTTCGCGGATGATGGTCTGCAGGCGGCCCATGTCCAGCGGCTGCAGTTCGCCACCTGCGGTGGTGATGCGGATGCTCGGGTGCGGCTGGGCGATTTCGCTGCCGGCACTGGCCTTGCGCTTGCTGGCCTGGGCTTCGCGGTAGATCACGTAGTCACGGGCGACTTTCTGCTCGCCGGCGCGCATCAGGGCCAGTTCGACCTGATCCTGGATCTCTTCGATGTGGATGGTGCCGCCGGACGGCATGCGGCGCTTGAAGGTGGCGGTGACCTGCTCGGTCAGGCGCGCGACGGTGTCATGGATACGCGACGAAGCGGCAGCGGTGCCGCCTTCTACAGCGAGGAACGCCTTGGTGATGGCAACGGTGATCTTGTCATCGGTGTAAGGGACGACGGTGCCGTTGCGCTTGATCACACGCAGTTGGCCGGGCGCGGTGGCTGCCAGATCCTGGGAGGAATCGGCGGCCTGCGGCGTCACGGCCTGCGGGTTCTCGCGAGTAGTGTCGGTATGCATGGAGATCTCCGTGTTCTGTAATTTTCTGGTTGGACGTCACGACAGTAGATGTCGCGCCTTGTCCGCCGTTCATTCCATTAACAACTGTTCCGTACGCGGCAACGGGGCCGGGCACGGGGTGTCGCAAGAGCTGGCAGGGTGGGCACGACTTGAAGTGCCGTCCTGGCGCATAAGTCCGGCGAGGTGTTACGGCACCTCGCCTACTACATATAGTGGCCGACAGATGAATCTGTTCACTGTCTGGCCTGCTCACGCGTATCGTCGAGCGATCTCGCGTGGCGATACCCGGGCCAGGCCCGGGATTGTGTAAAGCGATCAAACGAAATACCTGGAAAACCCTGTGAAAAGGGCTTGCGCGATGAGTTCTTCTTGTGTTCGGTTTTTCGTTTTAACCCAACATCTGGTGGGTGTCGCGCGATGGGGATACAAGATAGTGCGCTGTTTGCGGCATTGCAAGGCGCTGGGGGAAGAACAACCTGTGGATAAGATGTGCGTGCCTTGTGGGTGCGTGCGGCCAAGCGCCCGTGTTCTCTGGCTCTGACTATCGATGACCGTTCGTCGCCCCTGATGGAAGGTTTTTCACGCGCTGGCGAGGCTGTTCGGTGGCGCACAGACTACCACTATATGTAGTGATTTTGGCATGTGCTGTGCTAGGCGCTGGCGCGGTGATATGGCGTCCGGTTTGCCGCTCGCGCCGAAGCGCCGACAGCCCCTAGAATGGCTGTCGTGATTGCGGCGCTGGCCGGTATGCAGAAGGGGCAGGGTGTGGAACAAGAAGCGTGGCAGATTCTGATCGTCGAGGATGACCAGCGCCTGGCGCAGTTGACCCGCGAGTATCTGGAAGGTAACGGCTTGCGCGTGGCCATCGAAGACGACGGTGCTCGCGCCGCTGCACGCATCCTCGCCGAGCAGCCGGACCTGGTGATCCTCGATCTGATGTTGCCGGGCGAAGACGGCCTGAGCATCTGCCGCAAGGTGCGCAGCGGCTACAAGGGGCCGATCCTGATGCTGACCGCCCGCACCGACGATATGGACCAGGTGCTGGGTTTGGAAATGGGCGCTGACGATTATGTGTGCAAGCCGGTGCGCCCGCGTGTGTTGCTGGCGCGCATTCGTGCGTTGTTGCGCCGTCGTGAGGGCGGCGAAAGCGAGCGCGACGAGGGCGTGCCGCGGCGTCTGCAGTTCGGCCCGCTGGCCATCGACAGCGCCATGCGCGAAGCCTGGCTGGGCGAGCAGGGCATCGAGCTGACCAGTGCCGAGTTCGACCTGCTCTGGCTGCTGGCGGTCAATGCCGGGCGCATCTTGTCACGCGAGGAGATCTTCAATTCCCTGCGCGGCATCGAGTACGACGGCCAGGACCGCTCCATCGACGTACGCATTTCACGTATCCGGCCGAAGATCGGCGACGACCCGATGCATCCACGGCTGATCAAGACGGTGCGCAGCAAGGGCTACCTGTTCGTCGCCGAGGCCGCCGAGGCGTTGCCGCATGGCGATGCGGCGCCTGCCGTACGCGATTGAGCGTCCGCCCATGAATTCGATCTTCCTGCGCATCTACGGCGGCATGCTCGCCGCGTTGGTGCTGGTGGCGCTGCTCGGCGTCGGTGCGCTGCATCTGGTCAACGAGGTGCGTGGCGACCAGTATCGCGAGGGTCTGGCGCGCGGCACTTTCCGCCTGATGGCGGACAACCTGCTGCCGATGAATGAGGTGGAGCGCAAGCGCGCGCTGGTGGTCTGGTCGCGTTTGCTCGGCATTCCGCTGGCGCTGCAGGCGCTCAGCGATGTGCCGCTGGAAAGCAGCGAGCGCAACCGGCTGCAGCGCGGCCATGTGCTGGTGCAGCAGACCGGCCCGCACTCGGCCAAGGTCTACGGCCTGCTCGACGGCAAGCAGCCGTTGCTGCTGACTGGCGAGATCCAGCAGATCAGCGAGCAGCTGGCACGCGCCACCAACTATTTGTTGATCGACGAGCTGATCCGCTATCCGGTGGACGAGCAGCCAAGGCGTCTGGCCGAGCTGAAGGAGGCCAAGCGTTTCGGTTTCGACCTGCAGTTGGTGCGACTCGAGGAGGCCGGCATCGATCTCGACCAGCGTCGGCGCATCGATGAGGGCGATACGGTGATGGCGCTGGGCAAGGGTGGCGATTCCATCTACGTGTTTTCCGGCATCGTCGATACGCCCTGGGTGCTGGAGATCGGCCCGCTGTATCAGATGAATCCTTATCCACCGCAGTTGCTGGTGTTGATCGGTGCGCTGGGTTTGAGCCTGATCGGCCTGATTGTCTATCTGCTGGTGCGCTCGCTGGAGCAGCGCCTGCGCGCCCTGGAAGGCGCGGCCACGCATATTGCCAGCGGCCGGCTGGACGCCCGAGTGCCGGCGCGCGGCGCCGACTCGGTAGGCCGACTGGCCAGCAGCTTCAACGCCATGGCCGAGCACCTGCAGACCTCGCTGAGCACTCAGCGCGAGCTGGTGCGCGCGGTGTCCCATGAGCTGCGCACGCCGGTGGCGCGCCTGCGTTTTGGCCTGGAGATGATCGCCGATGCGCCGAACGAGGCGGCGCGCAACAAATACATGGACGGTATGGACAGCGACATCCAGGACCTCGACAAACTGGTCGACGAGATGCTGACCTATGCGCGCCTGGAGCAGGGCTCGCCGGCGCTGAACTTCCAGCAGGTGGAGCTCAAGGCGCTGATCGATCAGGTGATCGACGAGCTGGCGCCGTTGAGCAACAGGGTGCGGGTGGAGTGCGGCGCGGTGCTCAGCGTGCAGGCCGAGGGCGCCTGCTGGGTTGAGGCCGAGCCGCGCTACCTGCATCGAGCGCTGCAGAACCTGGTGAGCAACGCCATGCGTCATGCCGAGGGGCGGGTGCTGATCAGCTGTCAGGTGGGTTACAAGCGTTGCCGCATCGATGTTGAGGATGATGGCCCCGGCGTGCCGGAAGAAGCCTGGGAGCGCTTGTTCAGTCCCTTCCTGCGTCTCGATGACAGCCGCACGCGGGCCTCGGGCGGGCACGGTTTGGGCCTGTCCATCGTGCGGCGGATCATCTATTGGCACGGCGGTCGCGCGCAGATCGGTCGCAGCGACAGCCTGGGCGGTGCGCGTTTCAGTCTGGTGTGGCCGCGGCGTCAGGGCGAGTAGGGCGCGGCCTTGTGTCGACCCCGGTGCGCATGGCGCACCCTACGCAATTGCGCACCGAATTTTTCGTAGCCCGGATGCAATCCGGGGCTGGCCGGCGACCTGTTCCCGGATTTCATCCGGGCTACGCTGCGACTGCCGCCTGCATTGTAGGGTGCGCCGCGCGCACCGGATGATCCGCGTATGGCGGAGCGCATGCTCACGCCGCCAAGGCCACCAGGCTTAGTACCTTGTTATCGAACAGCACGAACTGACCTTCCAGCTCGGCCCCCTCGCGCCAATCGGGGTGCAGGTCGATCAGCAGGCGCAGGCGCGCGCTGTCCTGGTCGATGTCCAGCAGTTCGGCGTCGTGGAAGTAGAAGTGCTTCAGGGTCAGCGGGTAGAGGGCCTTGAACAGGCTCTCCTTCAGCGAGAAGGTCAGGCTGATGTGCCGGGCGTGGTTTTCCTCGTCCAGCTGCTGCAGGCGTTGCAGCTCGGCAGGGGTGAGGATTTCGCCCTGCAGGCGCCGGGCACGCTCGGTCGGCAGCAGGCGTTCGACATCGAGACCCAGGGCGCGCCATTGACTGCCTGGCGCGACCAGTGCGGCAGCCCAGTTGTCGCCGTGGGTGATGGAGCCGGTCACGCCAACCGGCCATTGCGGCGCGCGGTCTGCGCCGACAGCGGGCACGCTGGCGCTGCCGGTCACGCGGCGCAGCGCTTCACGGGCGCAGAGGCGGCCGGCCAGGTATTCGCTCTGGCGCTTGGCCACGCCACGCACTGGCGCGATGGCGCAACGCTGGAAGTCATCGGCGCTCAGCAGTGCGGGATCGAACTGCGTGCTGATCAGCTGCGCGCCAGCCAGCGGCCGGGGCAGGGGATAGTGATCGTCGAGGGGGCTGCAGCAGGCGGGATGGTAGGTGTTCATGGGCGCGATTGTGCCGTGCGGCGGACTGCTCAGTCATCTGCCGTTTACATTTCTTTGCAGGCAGTTAACAAAGCTAAACGGACGCTGCCCTGGGCTTTTGTCAGACTGTGCTGGCATTCCTCAAGGAATGCAGGTGAGGTTGTAGTCAGTGCCTGGCACTGATGTTTTCTCCGAGTTCGAGAACGGTAGCCCGATTGGGCTGCCGTTTTTTTTGCGCTGCGTTTGGGCAAGCGGTTGGCGCATAGTAGGGTGCGCCGCGCGCACCGAGGGGCGTCTTCTTGGTGCGCACGGCGCACCCTACTGGACCGAGTCGTCACGATGCACCCGGCTGTGGGAGGCGCTTCAGCGGCGAGCTTTGTGCAATTGCTGTCGCGGCTAAAGCCCCTCCCACGCTGTGGCGTATCGCCAGGGTGTTGGTATTCGGTTTCGTAGGGTGCGCCGTGCGCACCGATGAGTGGCGTCTGCGGGAAGCTGTGGGAGGCGCTTCAGCGGCGTGCTCTGCGCAGTTGCTGTCGCGGCTAAAGCCTCTCCCACGCTGTCGCGAACCGCCAAGGCGTTCGCATTTGTCCTGTGGCTTTCGTGGGGGGATTTGCAGTCAAATGTCTGTGCGGGCCAACCGACCCCCGCGAGGACCATGGACGATGACCCAACAATCGCAATTCGCCTTGCTCGGCAAGAAGCGCTTCCTGCCGTTCTTCACGACGCAATTGCTCGGCGCTTTCAACGACAACATCTTCAAGCAGTCGCTGATTCTCGCCATCCTCTTCAAGCTCAATACCGGTGTCGACCGCGATCTGCTGGTCAATCTCTGCGCCTTGCTGTTCATCCTGCCGTTCTTTCTGTTTTCTGCGTTGGGTGGTCAGTTCGGTGAGAAATTCGCCAAGGACTCGCTGATTCGCAAGATCAAGCTCGCCGAGATCTTCATCATGCTCGCCGGGGCTGCCGGGGTGTTGTTGAACAACCTGCCACTGATGCTGGCGGTGCTGTTCGCCATGGGTACGCAGTCGGCGCTGTTCGGTCCGGTGAAGTATTCGATCCTGCCGCAGCACCTGCAGGAGCAGGAGTTGGTGGGCGGCAACGCGCTGGTGGAGATGGGCACCTTCCTGGCGATTCTCGCTGGCACCATCGGCGCCGGGATCATGATGGCCAGCAGCAGTTATGCGCCCGTCGTCGCGGGTTCCGTGGTCGGCGTGGCAGTGCTCGGTTACCTCGCCAGTCAGGGCATTCCCAAAGCCGCTGCGGCCATGCCGGAGCTGAAGCTGGACTGGAATATCTTCCGCCAGTCTTGGGTGATCATGAAGTTGGGGCTGGGGCAGCGCCCGGCGGTGTCGCGCTCGCTGGTGGGCAACTCCTGGTTCTGGTTTCTTGGCGCGATCTACCTGACGCAGATTCCGGCCTATTCCAAGGAGTGGCTGTACGGCGACGAGAGTGTGGTGACGCTGATTCTCACGGTCTTCTCGTTAGGCATCGGCCTGGGTTCGATGCTGTGTGAGCGTATGAGCGGGCACAAGGTGGAGATCGGTCTGGTGCCGTTCGGCTCCATCGGCCTGACCCTGTTCGGCGTGCTGCTCTGGTGGTTCTCCGGCGGCTTCCCGCAGGGCGCGGCCCCGCACGATTGGCTGGCGCTGCTGGGCTATGGTCAGGCCTGGTGGATTCTCGGCTGCATTCTCGGCATCGGCCTGTTCGGCGGCTTCTATATCGTGCCGCTGTATGCCTTGATCCAATCGCGTACTGCCGAGCACGAACGGGCGCGGGTGATCGCTGCCAACAACATTCTCAACGCGCTGTTCATGGTGGTGTCTGCCATCGTCACGATTCTGTTCCTGAGCGTTGCCGGGCTGTCGATCCCGCAGCTGTTTCTGGTGGCCTCGCTGATGAATGTCGCGGTCAACAGCTACATCTTCAAGATCGTCCCCGAGTTCAGCATGCGCTTTCTCATCTGGCTGCTGGGGCATTCGATGTACCGGGTCGAGCACAAGGGGCTCGAGGCGATCCCGGATGAAGGCGCTGCGGTGCTGGTGTGCAACCACGTCTCTTTTGTCGATGCGCTGCTGATCGGCGGGGCGGTGCGCCGGCCGGTGCGCTTCGTCATGTACTACAAGATTTACGACCTGCCGGTGCTCAACTTCATTTTCCGCACCGCCGGCACCGTACCGATTGCCGGGCGCAACGAGGATCTGCTGATCTACGACGCCGCCTTCAAGAAGATTGCCGAGTACCTGCGCAACGGCGAGCTGGTGTGCATCTTCCCCGAAGGCAAGCTGACCGCCGATGGCGAGATCGACGAGTTCAAGGCCGGCGTTGAGCGCATTCTCGAAGAAAACCCGGTGCCGGTGATTCCCATGGCCCTGCAAGGCCTGTGGGGCAGCTTCTTCAGTCGCGATCCGCACAAGGGCATCTTCCGCCGCCTGTGGTCGCGGGTATGTCTGGTGGCCGGTGCGCCGGTGACGGCCGAGCAGGCCAAGCGCGAGGCGCTGCAGGCTCAGGTGGCCGCGTTGCGCGGGGATTGGCGTTGAGCTTGTGGGAGGGGCTTGAGCCGCGATGCTTTCGCCGCTGAAGCGCCTCCCGCTGGTCTGGAGCCCGGCTTTCTCAGTGGCTCAGCTTGAGCCCGATCAGCCCGCAGACGATCAGTGCGACGCTGGCCAGGCGCAGCAGGGCCATCGACTCACCGAACAGGATGATGCCGGCGATCACCGTGCCTACGGCGCCGACGCCGGTCCAGATGGCGTAGGCGGTGCCCAGTGGCAGCTCCTTCATGGCCAGGCCAAGCAGGGCCAGGCTGACCAGCATCGCGCAGACGGTCAGTAGCGTTGGCAATGGGCGGGTGAAACCGTCGGTGTATTTCAGGCCGATGGCCCAGCCGACCTCGAACAGGCCGGCGAGAAACAGAATGATCCAGGACATATTCACCTCCAGTGGCTGAAGGGGCCGTCCCCGGATGAGCCACCCCGCGATCGGGGTGCGGAGGTCGTCCTCGCGTGCGCCAATATTGTGCATATTGGTGCATTTGGAGCAAGGCGCCCTGGATTGGTGCGTGGTGTTGGCTCAGTCGGCGCGTTGCTCTGAGCGCTGCTCCATCCGCCGATAGAGCGTCGCCAGCAGCGGGCCGGAGAGGTTGTGCCAGACGCTGAACAGTGCACTGGGCACGGCTGCCAGTGGGCTGAAGTGAGCACTGGCCAGGGCGGCGCCGAGGCCGGAGTTCTGCATGCCGACCTCGATGGACAGGGTCTTGCGTTGCGCCAGGTTCATGCCGAACACGCGCCCGGCCAGATAACCCAGGCCCAGGCCGATACCGTTGTGCAGGATCACCACCGCCATGATCAGCAGGCCGGATTCGGCGATCTTGCCCTGGTTCGCGGCGACCACTGCCGCGACAACGGCGACGATGCTCACTACCGATATCAACGGCAGCACTTCCACGGCGGTCTTCACCCGCTCGCCAAGCACGCGCTGGACGATCAGGCCGAGAACGATGGGTAGCAGCACCATCTTGAGGATGGAAATGAGCATGGCGCTGAACGACACCGGCAGCCATTCCGATGCCAGCAGCCAGATCAGCGCGGGTGTCACCAGCGGGGCGAGCAGGGTGGTGATGGCGGTGATCGATACTGACAGCGCCAGGTCGCCGCGGGCGAACCAGGTCATCACGTTGGAGGCGGTGCCACCCGGGCAGCAGCCCACCAGTATCACGCCAACGGCGATTTCCGGCGGCAGCGCGAAGGCCCGGCACAGGGCCCAGGCCAGCACCGGCATGATGCTGAACTGCGCAATGACGCCGAGCAGTACCGCCAGCGGGCGGCGGGCAACTTCCTGGAAGTCCGAGCCTTTGAAGGTCAGGCCCATGCCGAACATGATCAGGCCGAGCAGCGGGACGATCAGCACGGTCATTGATGCGAACCAGGTAGGCTGGAAGAACGCCAGAATGGCGAACAGCAGCACCCAGATGGCGAAGGTGCTGCCGACGAAACGGCTGAGGGCGATCAGGGCATGCATGGCGTGTTTCCTGGCAGGTTCGGAAAAGCCGGCAAGCCTACCAGAAGCGTCGTTATTTGCCTGGTCGAGTCATGACTGTATTGAGCTCGCAGCGTACCCGCGCTGTAGGAGCCGGCTTGCCGGCGATGTTCTACTGAGGTTTTTCGAGCTGACGGATCGCCAGCAGGCAGGTGCCTACAAACGCCTTACAGCGGCTCCTCGTCCGCCGGGTAGCGGCTGGCGCTGAGGCTTTCCTTGATCTTGCGCAGGTGCGGCTGGAAGTCCACCCCGCGACGCAGGGTGACGCCGGTGGCGAGCACGTCGAGCACGGTGAGCTGGATGATGCGCGAGGTCATCGGCATATAGATGTCGGTGTCTTCCGGCAGCGGAATGTCCAGGCTCAGGGTGCTGGTCTTGGCCAGGGGGGAACCGGCAGCGGTGAGGCCGAGCACCGAGGCGCCGTTCTCACGGGCCAGGCGCGCGACCTCGACCAATTCGCGGGTGCGCCCGGTGTAGGAAATGATCACGAACAGATCGCCGGTGTGCGCGACCGAGGCGATCATGCGTTGCATCAGCACATCCGAGTGGGCGGAGACCGCCAGATTGAAGCGGAAGAACTTGTGCTGCGCGTCCAGTGCCACCGAGGAAGAGGCGCCGAGGCCGAAGAAGTGGATCTGCCGCGCCTGAATCAGCAGGTCGACGGCGCGGCTGACGTGCTGCGGGTCGAGGCTCTGGCAGGCTGCGTCCAGTGACGCGATGGTGCTGCCGAAGATCTTGCGGGTATAGGCCTCGGGGCCGTCATCGGCAGATACCGCACGGCTGACGTAGGCCGCGCCGCTGGCCAGACTCTGCGCCAGCTGCATTTTCAGCTCGGGATAGCCGTTGGCACCGAAGGAGCGACAGAAGCGGTTGACCGTCGGCTCGCTGACCCCGGCAGCCTGAGCCAGGGCGGCAATGCTGAAACGAGTGGCCTGCTGCGGGTCGTAGAGGATCACTTCGGCGACCTTGCGTTCAGCCTTGTTCAGGTCGTCCAGGCGGCTCTGGATCTTTTCCAGCAGGTTGCGCACGCGGTCCATAGGGGCTCCTAACAGGCGGTTGAACGGGCTTGGCGGCATTGCGATGGGCGGTAAAACAACCGGCCTATCCTACTGATGACGCTCGATGGTCACCACTGACTTATCTCTTGTAGTAAGTAATGTTGTTGCTATAACAATATTTGTCCTTGATAAAAGCACAATCAAGCGGTATTTCTAACGCATCTTGATAAAAGAACAATCTCATGGCCGCAATCAAGCTTGAATCCTGTACCTTTGCCCTGTTCGGTGCCTTGGGCGATCTCGCGTTGCGCAAGCTGTTTCCCGCGCTTTACCAGCTCGATCGCGCCGGTTTGCTGCACGATGGCACGCGCATTCTGGCGCTGGCCCGCGATGCCGGAGCGCCTAGCAGCCACCTGGGCACCATCGAGCAGGCGCTGCGCCTGTATGTGCCTGCCAAGGAGCTGACGGACGTCGACCTTTCGCGCTTTCTCGCAAGGTTGAGCTATCTGGTCATGGATTTTCTCAAGGCCGAGGATTACGCGGCGTTGCTCGAGCACGTCAGCCCGCAGGATCAGTTGATCGCCTACTTCGCCACTCCGGCTTCAGTTTATGGCGGCATCTGCGCCAACCTGGCAGCGGTGGGCTTGGACGAAGGCACGCGAGTGGTACTGGAAAAGCCGATCGGCCATGACCTGGCTTCCTCGCGTGCGGTCAACGATGCGGTGGCTCAGGTATTCCCGGAGAACCGCGTCTACCGCATCGACCATTACCTGGGCAAGGAAACGGTGCAGAACCTGATTGCCCTGCGCTTTGCCAACAGCCTGTTCGAAACCCAGTGGAACCAGAACCATATTTCCCACGTGGAAATCACCGTGGCCGAGAAGGTGGGCATAGAAGGGCGCTGGGGCTATTTCGATCAGGCCGGGCAGTTGCGCGACATGATCCAGAATCACCTGCTGCAGCTGCTCTGCCTGATTGCCATGGACCCGCCCAGCGACCTGTCCGCCGACAGCATCCGTGACGAGAAGGTCAAGGTGCTCAAAGCGCTGGAGCCGATCAGCGTCGAGCAGCTCGGCCAGCGTGTGGTGCGCGGCCAGTACGTTGCCGGCAGCAGCGACGGCCGGCCGGTGCCGGGCTACCTCGAAGAGGAAAACTCCAACGCGCAGAGCGATACCGAGACCTTCGTCGCCCTGCGCGCGGACATCCGCAACTGGCGTTGGGCCGGTGTGCCGTTCTACCTGCGCACCGGCAAGCGCATGCCGCAGAAGTTGTCGCAGATCGTCATTCACTTCAAGGCGCCGCCGCACTACATCTTTGCCCCGGAGCAGCGGCAGTTGATCGGCAACAAGCTGATCATCCGCCTGCAGCCGGACGAGGGCATCGCCCTGCAGGTGCTGACCAAGGATCAGGGGTTGGACAAGGGCATGCAGTTGCGCAGCGGCCCGTTGCAGCTGAGCTTCTCCGATACCTATCGCAGTGCGCGCATCCCCGATGCCTACGAGCGGCTGCTGCTGGAAGTGATGCGCGGCAACCAGAACCTGTTCGTGCGCAAGGATGAGATCGAGTACGCCTGGCAGTGGTGCGATCAGTTGATCGACGGTTGGCAGCGCCTCGGCGAAGCGCCGAAACCCTACACGGCCGGCAGCTGGGGCCCCATGGCCTCGGTTGCATTGATCACTCGCGATGGCAGGAGCTGGTATGGCGATCTCTGAACTTGAACTGCCGCAGGGTGTACAGGCCCGCCCGCACGATGATGCCGAGCAACTGGCTCAGGCGCTGGCGCAGCGCGTGGCCGAGGCGCTGCGCGAAGCCATTGCCAGGCGCGGTCGGGCAACCCTGGTAGTCTCCGGCGGCCGCAGCCCGGTGCCATTTTTCGAGGCGCTGTCACAGTGCGAGTTGCCCTGGGCGCAGGTATTGGTGAGCCTGGCCGACGAGCGTTGGGTGCCAGTCAATCACGCCGCCAGCAACGAGGCCCTGGTGCGTCGCCATCTGCTGCGTGGGCTTGCTGCCGAAGCGCGTTTCCTCAGCCTTTATCAGGTCGCCGGTAATCATGAGCAGGCTGCCGAACTGGCCGATGCAGCCGTCGCCGAACTGGCGCCCATCGATGTGTTGGTGCTGGGCATGGGCGACGATGGCCATACCGCCTCGCTGTTTCCCGGCAGCGCCAACCTGGCACAGGCGCTGCAGACCGACTGCCCGCGTCGGGTGCTGGCAATGCGCGCGCCGAGCGAACCGGCGCAACGCCTGACTTTGACGCTGCCGGTCCTGGCCAGCGCTGGCCTGTCGCTGCTGGCGATCCAGGGCCAGGCGAAACTGAACACCCTGAAAGCGGCGCTGCAGCCGGGCGACACCGCCCAGTTGCCAATTCGCGCCTTCCTCAATTCCCCTCTCGAAATCCATTGGTGCCCCTGACATGACCAGCCTTGACCAAAACCAGCGTGCGCGCATGGCCGACAAAATTGCCGAGATCGACCGCATCTGCGCCCAGGCGCAGATCATGCCGGTGATTACCATCGCCCGTGAGGAGGACATCCTGCCGCTGGCCGATGCTCTCGCCGCCGGTGGCCTGCGGGTGCTGGAAGTGACCCTGCGCTCGGAGCATGGTCTGGAAGCGATTCGCCGTCTGCGCGCCGAGCGTCCGGAGCTGTGCGTCGGCGCCGGCACCGTGCTCGATGAGGAAATGCTGGCGGCGGCTACCGCTGCCGGTGCGCAGTTCATCGTCACGCCGGGCAGCACCCATGAGCTGTTGCGGGCAGCAGTGGACAGCCCTGTGCCGTTGTTGCCGGGAGTGAGCAGTGCGTCGGAACTGATGGTCGGCTATGCCCTGGGGTACCGCCGCTTCAAGTTGTTCCCGGCTGAACTGTGCGGTGGCGTGGCCGCGCTCAAGGCGCTGGCCGGGCCTTTTGGCGGCGTGCGCTTCTGCCCGACTGGCGGGGTCAATCCGGACAACCTCAGGTCTTACATGGCGCAGCCCAACGTCATGTGCGTGGGTGGCACCTGGATGTTCCAGCGTGATTGGGTCGAGAGCGGCAACTGGGCGCGTATCCAGCAGTCCAGCAGCGAGGCGTTGCAGTTGCTGGCATGACTCGGCTAGTGGCAGGTGGTTGAAACTGCCTGCCCTGACGTCGGTGTGGCAGGCGTCAGCGCAAAATGTTCATCTTCAGCGGGTAGGGTCGAGCGCCACATTCGAATGCTTTTCGGCTGTTTTTACCGGGGCGATTGTCGTCTTGGCCTGCCAATCAATTTCCGTCCAATCCACTTATCTGGTCATCTAGTTGAATGATGACTTAATAGTGGCGCCATGATATCGTCGACCGATTGGTCACTTTTTGAGTGCCGTGGTTAGCGTGCTGGCAACAAGAACAATTCTCCAGCGGATATCCAATCCCTTTTCCTTGGACGGAGAATTTCATGAGCAAATGGCTCGGCAACGTCAGCGTCACCCTGAAGCTCGCCTTCAGCTTCGGCCTTGTGCTTCTGCTTACCCTGATTCTTGCGATCACCGGCTGGGATGGCATCAGCCGCCTGATCGAGCGCGGGCAGCGAGTCGTCGAGATCAACGAGGTCAACAACCTGCTCGATGATCTGAGAGTCAATCGTGTGCGTTATGTGATGAGCAATGGCGACGAGAAACTGGGGGATGAGATGCAGCGCGCGCTGGATCTCTATCGCGAGTCTCACGAGCGCATCATGGGTAACTTCAGGTCGGCAGATAACGTTCGCTTGCTCAAGGAACAGAATGGGCAGATCGCTCACTATCAGGATTCCCTGACCGCCATGCGCAGTGCATTTGCCGACGCCGCCGCCACGCGCAAGGAAATGGGACGGCTGGCACGTGAGGTCTTCGCCGAGATCGAAGCGCTCGATACGCTAATCGAGCGCATGCCGGAATACGATCCGCAGCGCCAGGTGCGCTATCGGGCTATGCGCGATGCCAAGGAAGGCATTCAGTTGATGCGTTACGAGGTGCGTGGTTACACCGCCAACGTCAATGCTGATACCGAGGCGGCAGTGACTCGGCAGGTGCAGAGAACGGCCGACAGCCTGACCCAGCTCGATGTGGCCATGGGCAGCGAGAGCGCTGCACAGGTCAAGGCCATTCAGAGTGGCTTCGATGATTACCGGGCGGTGGTGGAGGCGTTCCAGCAGGCCAATACGGCGGCGCTGAAGGCACGTGACGAGCTGGACCAGACGGGTAATGAGATCGTCAGGTTGAGCGACGAGTTGGTGCACAACCAGGTCGTACAGCGCAACAGCGACAGCGCGGCGGCCAAGTCCATGCAGTTGATCACTACGCTGGTGGCGCTGCTTATCGGAATTGGCTCGGCCATCGTCATGACGCGCCAGATCACTCGGCCTCTGGGGGAGACGCTGCAGGTGGTGGAGCGTATTGCTGCGGGTGATCTGACGGACCTGCCGGAAACCAGCCGTAGCGACGAGATCGGTGTGGTGCAGCAAGGTGTGCAGCGTATGGGCCAATCCCTGCGTGAGCTCATCGGCGGTATCAGTGACAGCGTCAGCCAGATCGCCAGCGCCGCTGAGGAACTGTCGGCCGTCACGGAGCAGACCAGCGCCGGGGTCAACAGCCAGAAGCTGGAGACCGATCAGGTGGCCACTGCGATGCAGGAGATGTCTGCCACGGTCAACGAGGTGGCACGCAATGCCGAGCAGGCGTCGCTCGCTGCGGTCGATGCCGACGCCGAAGCCAATCAGGGTGATCGCGTGGTCGCCGAGGCCATCGGCCAGATCGAGGCGCTGGCGGCAGAGATGGTGCGCTCCACCGATGCGATGAACCTGCTGCAGAAGGAAAGCGAGAAGATTGGCAGCGTGATGGACGTGATCAAGGCGGTGGCCGATCAGACCAACCTGCTGGCGCTCAATGCCGCCATCGAAGCGGCGCGGGCTGGTGAGGCCGGGCGTGGCTTCGCCGTGGTGGCCGACGAGGTGCGCAGCCTGGCGCGGCGTACACAGCAGTCCACCGAGGAGATCGAGAGCCTGATCGGCGCACTGCAGCGCGGCACTCAACAGGTCGCCGGTGTGCTCGACGAGAGCCGCAGCATGACCGAAGGCAGCGTCGAACTGGCGCGCAAGGCCGGTGTGGCACTGGGTGTGATCAACCAGAAGGTCTCCAATATCCAGTCGATGAACCAGCAGATCGCCGCGGCTGCCGAACAGCAGGGCGCCGTCGCCGAAGAAATCGGCCGCAGCGTGCTCAACGTCCGCGACGTGGCCGAGCAGACTGCCGCTGCCAGCGAAGAGACCGCCGCCAGCTCGGTGGAGTTGGCGCGTCTGGGCAATCATCTGCAGCTATTGGTCAGCCGTTTCCGCGTTTGATACGAGTTGGATTCGGTGCGCGCGGCGCACCCTACGGGATGTGCGCCGTTCAAGCCGTAGGGTGCGCTGCACGCACCGCGGACTATCCTGAATCTGCCGGCAAGGATTCAGGAGACAGGGAATGTCCAATTACCGCCGCGCCCGTGATGCGGGCGCATGCTATTTCTTCACGCTGGTCAGCCACCAACGTCTCCCGGTGCTGACCGATGCGCCATTGCGCGCAGCCTTGCGCCGCGCCATCGAACGAGTCCGTTTACACCGTCCCTTCGTCATCGAGGGCTGGGTGTTGTTGCCTGACCACCTGCACTGTGTCTGGCGCATGCCAGAGGGCGATGCAGATATTGGCTCACGCTGGTCGATGATCAAGCGGTTGACCTCTCAGGCAATCGCGATACCTGGAACCGTGAGTCTGAGCCGTAGCCTGCGTCGTGAAGCCGGGCTGTGGCAGCGGCGCTTCTGGGAGCACCGCATTCGTGATGAAGGCGATTACCAGCGGCATATGGATTACCTGCATTTCAATCCGGTGAAGCATGGCTTGGTCGATCGTGTAGGGGATTGGCCTTGGTCGAGCTTCCACCGGTTGGTAAACGAGGGGATATATCCGCCGGACTGGGGTGGTGACGCTTTGGTGGACGGCGGCGAATACGGTGAATGACGCGGTGCGCATGGCGCACCCTACGGGGTGTGTGCCGTTCACCTCGTAGGGTGCGCTGCGCGCACCGGCTTTTCTCGGGTGATGAAAAAGGGCACATATCCGATGGTTTGGGGGCACGTCTTAGTGGATGACGGCGAGTACGGCGAATGATGTTGTTCGCGTGTCGCCCCCTACGGGATGTGCGCCGTTCACCTCGTAGGGTGCGCTGCGCACACCAGCTTTTTTCAATGTGCCTGTCGATTCTTCCGTCGCCCGTTCGACTACTGCATAGAACCCCGCCCAGGGTTCACTGTCAGCCGTAGGGAGACACCCTGCGCGCGACTTCGACTCGAACAAGGAGAAAGGCGATGCGTTTCATGGTGATTGTCAAAGCGACGGCAGATTCCGAGGCCGGTGTGATGCCCTGCGAGGAGTTGTTGACGGCCATGGGCCGTTACAACGAGCAATTGGCCGCAGCCGGTGTGATTCAGGCCGCAGAAGGCCTGCACCCCAGCTCGAAGGGCGCGCGGGTGCGCTTCTCCGGTTCGCAGCGTACGGTAATCGATGGCCCGTTCATGGAAACCAAGGAATTGGTGGCCGGCTTCTGGATATTTCAGGTCGAGTCGCTGCAGGCCTGTATCGACTGGGTCAAACGTTGCCCCAATCCCATGCCTGGCGAATCCGATATCGAGATTCGGCAGATCTTCGAGGCCGAGGATTTCGGCGCCGAGTTCACCCCCGAGTTGCGTGAGCAGGAGGATCGTATCCGCGCGCGCATGAGCAGTGAAAACCAAGGAGAGTAGCGATGAAGATACATGCCTATCTGATGTTCGACGGTCAGTGCGAGCAAGCCTTCAACTTCTATGCCGAGCTGCTGGGCGGCAAGCTGGAGCTGATGCGTTTCGGTGAAAGTCCGGATGCCGGCGAGGTGCCGCCGGAGTTTCACGATCGGGTGATGCACGTGTGCCTGACGGCGGGTGATCAGGTCCTGATGGCTTCCGACACCACCCCACAGTATCCGCACCCAGGCATCAAGGGCTGCTCGATCTCCCTGCAGGTGGACAACGTGCCCGAGGCTGAGCGCCTGTATGAGGCGTTGTCGGCCGGTGGTGAGGTGCAGATGGAGCTGCAGGCGACGTTCTGGGCGACCCGTTTCGCCATGCTCACCGACCGTTTCGGGGTGCCATGGATGATCAACTGTGTAGTCGATAGCCAGCAGGGCTGACTGCAAGCGTCCTGAACCCGGCCCGGGTGCGCGGGATTCAAGCTTTCGCGGCTGAAGCCGCTCCTACCGAGCAAACGAGCACCTTAGGAACGGCTGAGCGGCATTGCGCTTCAGCCGCGAAAGACTGAAGCGGTTCCTGAACGAGCAGTATCCGGCAGCTCCGATCATCAGCCGCGACAAGGCTGGAAGCTCGCCGCTAAAGCGCCTCCCACAAGACGCAAGCTCCACTTGTGAGCGCTGCTAGCTCGCCAGAGTCAGCGGCGTAGGCTCTTCCTGAACTTGCACGCCTGCCAGGAATTCCTCACCCCAGCGACGGATATCGTTGTAGTTGACGATATCGAACAGCTCGCGCAGGCGCGCCTGGGCTTCACTCTTGGGCAGGTTCAGGGCCAGATAGCAGGTTTGCGCCAGGTCGGCCGGATCGTGCGGATTGGTCAGTAACGCGCCTTTGAGTTCGGCGGCGGCGCCGGCGAACTCCGACAGCACCAGTACACCGCGCCCACCGAGCAGGCCCTGGGCTGCGACGAATTCCTTGGCCACCAGGTTGAGGCCGTCACGCAGCGGGGTGATCCACATCACGTCGGCCATGGCGTACCAGGCGCTGACTTCCTCGAACGGCAGGCTGCGGAAAAAGAACTGCAACGGCGTCCAGCCTATACGGGCGAAGCGGCCGTTGATGCGGCCCACGGCCTGCTCGATCTGCGTTTGCAGCTCGTCGTAGACCGTCATTTCCCGTGCCGCGGGTACGCAGACGGTGACCAGGGTGACCTTGCCGATCAGCTCGGGGTTGTCATCCAGTAGTCGCTCGTAGGCGTTGAGCTTTTCCAGAATGCCCTTGGTGTAATCGAGACGTTCGACCGACAGGATCAACTTGACGCCTTTCATTTCCTCACGCAGTTGCCCCATCAACTCCTTGATCTTCGGTGCTTCCAGCGCGCTGCGCACGCGGTCGATATCCAGGCCGACCGGATGCGCGCCGAGTTTGACCTGGCGTGTGCCGGTGTCCAGTGCAGTGGTCATGCGCTCCAGGCCCACGGCGCAGCCGTACGTGATGAAGCGCGGTGCACAGCTTTGTCGTTCCAGCGTCTGCAGGGGGAATACGCCTCGGGCGACATCGACGAAGTTCTCCACCTGGCGCGGGATGTGAAAACCGATGTAGTCGCACTGCAGCAGGCTGCCGACGATCTGCCGGCGCCAGGGCAGTACGTTGAACACGTCTGCCGAAGGGAAGTAGGTGTGGTGGAAGAAGGCGATGCGCAGGTCCGGGCGCAGCTCGCGCAGGTAGGCCGGCACCATCCACAGGTTGTAGTCGTGCAGCCAGACAATGGCGCCTTCGGCGGCTTCCAGGGCTGTACGTTCGGCGAAGGCGCGATTGACCTTGAGGAATACCTGCCAGTCGTCTTCGTTGAAGGTGGCGCGTTCCCAGAAGGTGTGCAGCGTCGGCCAGAAGGCTTCCTTGGAGAAGCGCTTGTAGAAGACGTCGACTTCTTCCTTGCTCAGCTTGACCCGCGCAGCGGTGAGCTTGGGGTAGCGCTCGGCGTCTACTGTGGTGTGGCTGTCGAAGGGCTCGTCGCCGTCCTCATGTACGGCCCAGGCAACCCAGGAGCCCGGGCGACCATCGCCGAAGAAACTGAGCAGGGTTGGGATGATGCCGTTGGGCGAGGTCGGGCGGCGGCGCTGCAGTTTGCCGGCTGCATTACGATATTCCTCGTAAGGCAGGCGGTGATAGACCATCACCAGCTCCGCCTTGCCGGGCTGAGCAGCCTGGCGGCGTTCGGCAGCGATGCCATGCTCGCCGAGAAAACCGAAATGGGCGAAGGCTTCGAGAATGCCACCGCAGCCCGGACGATTGGCATGCAGCGTGCGCGAATGATTGCTGGTGGCCTCCAGCAGCGCGCTTTCTGATTCACCGACGCACACGCCATGGAAGCTGGAGCTGAGCATGGACAGGTCGTTGAGGGTGTCGCCGGCGGCCAGCACCTGGTCGTGATTCAGTTCCAGCCAGTCGGCCAGGGACTTGAGGCTGCTGCCCTTGTTCACACCCTTGGGCAGAAAGTCGAGGTACAGCCCGGCGGAGTACAGCAGGTCGCAGCCGAGGCTGTCTGCCGCTTCGAGCAGGGCCGGGTTGTTGGCCTGCTCGGGCGTGCAGAAGTAGGAGCAGCGGCGTGCCTGTGGCACGTCCTGGCGCTCCAGGCCGAAGGCTTCGATGGTGCTGGCCACCTGGCTTTCACCGGGCCAGTGGGCATCGACCGCGCTTTGCAGTGGCTGGATCGGCTGCAGGCTGTCGCCGTGCACCAGGGTCGCGCCGACGTCGGCGATGATGTAGTCCGGCTGCGGCAGGGTCGGGTCAGCCAGCAACGGCAGCACCGCCTCCAGGCTGCGCCCGGTGACATAGGCGAGTTTGATCTCGGGGTGCGCGGCGATGGTCTGATAGAGGCTCAGGCGGTCTTCAGGGGCGCCGGCGAGAAAGGTTCCATCCAGGTCGGTAGCTAATAGCATCGTTGTTTCTCCAGAAGTGGCCGGTGCGGCGCGGCTCGTTGGCGAGCGGCCGGCAGGGCCGGGTTCTGGCTGCTTGGGGTAGGCTCGGGGCCTTGCCGAAACAGCCGGTTAACGTCTTCAGGACACGGGGTTCGCGGTGTCCTCCATTGGCTCGTGCTCATGCTGCGGCGCATCGGGCATCAGCTCCAGCACGGTGGGGCTGGTGCGCAGCATGGGCACGAAGTGGGCGGCATCGCCGCTGACCAGGTCGCTGACATGGCGCAGCCGATAGAAGGTGTAGGCGGCCAGCAGACCGAGCGTGCAGGCGAAGTAGAGTGGCAATGCTGCCGCGCCGAGCTGTTCCATCAGGACGCCAGCCAGCAGCGGCCCGCAGACCGAGCCGATGCCATTGACCATCAGCAGGCTGGCGGAGCCGGAAAGAATCTCATCGCTGTGCAACTGGTCGATCAGTTGCGCCACGGCGATGGGGTAGATGGCGAAGGCCAGGCCGCCCCAGATGAAGATGGCGCCGAGCAGCAGCGGCCCGGCTGGCAGCAGACTCATGATCAGCGCCAGGCCGACCGCCAGCAGCACCACCCAGAGCAGCACCTGACGGCGGTCGTGGCGATCCGAATAGATCCCGATGGGCCATTGCAGCAGCGCGCCGCCGAGAATGGTGGCGGTCATCAGCAGGCCAACGCCAGCAGTATCGAAGCCGGCCAGACTGGCGTAGACCGGCGCCATGCCCCAGAAACCGCCGAGCGCCAGCCCGGACAGACCGGCGGCGACTATGGCCAGTGGGGCGATGCTCCACAGTTGACGCAGATTGCTGGGTGGCGTTTCCGGCAGGCTCGGTTGTACCTGGCGGGTCAGCGTGATGGGCATCAGCGCCGCACTGATGAGGATGGCGGCGATGGCGAACAGAGTGAATTGCACCGGGTCGGCAAGGTGCAGCAGTTGCTGGGCCAACGCGAGAGCGCCGAGGTTGACCGCCATATACACGGCAAATACCTGGCCGCGCTTTTCATTCGGCGCCTGGGCGTTGAGCCAGCTCTCGATGACCATGTACAGCGTCACCAGCCCCAGCCCATAAAGCACGCGCAGGAACAGCCAGATCCACGGGTTGATCAGCAGCAAATGGAGCAGGGCAGCGATGGCCGCCAGTGCTGCGCAACAGGCGAACGCACGGATATGCCCGATGCGCCGGACCAGCGGAGTCGCCAGCCAGGTGCCGAGAAGGAACCCGACGAAGTACCCGGACATGATCAGTCCGAGCATCGTGGTGGAGTAGCCTTCGGCGACGCCACGCAGGGTCAGTAGGGTGTTGAGTAGACCATTGCCAAGCAGGAGCAAAGCCACGCCGCTCAGCAGTGAACTGATGGGGGCAATGAGAGACCACATGCGAACTACCCTAGGGAACTGTGCTACTGATAGCAAGCACGAAGCACGCCATGATTTCTGCGTTTCGTTTTTATCTATTTGATTTTAAAGGATTATTTTTATAGACAAACGGTCGCCCAATTTTTTTCTGGGTACAACTGCCCCATCATGGGGCTTCGCTTGCTACGTGCAGGGGCAGCAGTGGGCTGTATTCGGAGGGCAGCGTGCGGTTGAGGCGAGCGATGAAGTCATTGATTTCCTCACGCTCGCGCCGCTCGTGCAGGTGGCGCTCTGCAGTGTCACGGACGCTGCGAGCATGGCGCAGAAGCTCGCTGCGTTGCGCCTCACTGCAGGGGCAATGCAGCAGGTTCTTGTAGGCTTGCAGCAGGCTGACCAGAACGCTGACATCCGCAGCGCCATAAGCACGTATTGGCCCCAGCAGCTGCAGCAGCAACTGGTCCAGCGACAGCTCGTGGTAGGACAGCCGCGGCGGCTCATCGGGCAGGGCGGCAAAGTCCCGGTCGCTCAGCGCCAGGCGCTTGCTCAGCAGCACGCTGAGCAGATCCACGCTCTTGATCGCTGTGCCTGGATCATTGATGCCGGGGCTCAGCGCCTTGACCGCGATCTCCGACATTTGCCGGCAACCGAAGAAGTAGTGGGTGCTGGCGTATTCCTCGATGAAGAAGTCGAAGCAGTCGAGCAACTGTTGGCAGACGTCTTCGTCCTGCGCACGCTCCAGACGAAACAGCGGATGCCCCTCGCTGACGAAGAAGCCGCGGTGGGCCAGTACCGTCATGCGCACCTGGTGTCGCCGCAGCAGCGCATTGGCTTCGTTGACGTTGAGTGCCTTGAAGTAGCCGTTGCGCTGCGCATTGACGGTCACCCAGCCACTGTCATCCGGCCAGGGTGGCTGCTGCTCTATTGCGGACAGGCTGGTGCTGCAGGCATCGAGCTTTTCCAGGCTGGCGCCATAGAGGTTGCTGAGGATGTGCTCGACCTGAATCGACTGCGAGATCGAACGGATGAAATGCACGAAAAGGCCCAGGCAGGTGATACCCAGTGCCAGGGTGATCAGCACGCCCAGGCTGGGCACCCGCTCGCTGTCGCCCTGTTCGATGGTGGTGATCAGCAACAGCGCGTAGAGAATGGTGCCGAGGTAGACGCCGAGGGTTTTCTGATGCCCCTTGCTGCTGATCAACCCTGGAATCACCCGCGGTGAAAGTGAGGCAGCGGCGTTGTTGAGTACCACCATGACCATCGAGAAACTGAACACCATCAGCGACAGAATGCCGGCCACCAGGGTGCCGAGTATCAATCTGGCATTGTCCGCATTACGCACCAGGCCAAGATCGAACTGTTCCTTGAGTGCCGTCATCCAGGGGCGGTATTCGATGGCCATGGTCAGCAGACACAGCAGGAAGAAGCCGATGGCGATCAGCGTCGGGTAGAACGCCAGGCTATGAATGACGCGCTGGTAGGCGCGGAACAGGATGTTGCTGGTTACGGCCATTGGCGAATCCGTCGTGGATGGCATTGACCGCACTATAGCCGGGAAGCGGGCGGGCGGCAGGCCATAGTGACCGCCGCCCGCCGACTCAGTTCACGCAGACCCGGGCAATGGCAGCGGCCAGTTGATCCAGGCGGCTGGCATCCAGCCCGGCGACATTGGCGCGGCCACTGTTGACCATGTACACGCCGAACTCTTCACGCAGGCGCAGCACCTGTAACGGGGACAGCCCGGTGTAGGAGAACATGCCACGCTGCTCGGCCACATGCGCGAAACGTGCGTTCAGGTTGTGCGGCTCCAGGGCATCGACCAGGCCGCGACGCAGGCTGGTCACGCGCAGGCGCATACCTTCCAGCTCGTCCAGCCACAGGCTTTTGAGTTCATCGTCGCCAAGAATGGTCGCGACCACTGCCGCGCCGTGGGCAGGGGGGGTCGACCACAGATTGCGCGCGATGGAGGAGAGCTGGCTGCGGATGTCGACGAGCTTTTCGGCATTGCCCGCGCAAACGATCAGCGCGCCGGTGCGCTCGCGATACAGGCCGAAGTTCTTCGAGCAGGAGCTGGTGATCAGCAATTCTGGCAGCTCGGCGGCGAACAGGCGCACCGCCCAGGCATCCTCTTCCAGGCCATCACCGAAGCCCTGGTAGGCGAAGTCGATCAGTGGCAGCAGTTCGCGTGCCTTGACCACCTCCAGCACGCGTTTCCAGTCCCGTGGGGAGAGGTCGAAACCGGTAGGGTTGTGGCAGCAGGCATGCAGCAACACCACGTCGCCTTTGGGCAGGTGGCTGAGGGCGGCGATCATCGCCTCCACATCGAGCCGGTTGTCGGCGCCGACGTAGGGATAGTGGCCGACCTTGAGCCCGGCCTCGGCGAACAGGGTTTCGTGAATCGGCCAGGTCGGGTCGCTCAGCCAGATGCCGCGTCCCGGCAGGCAGTGGCGGATGAAATCGCCGGCCAGGCGCAGGGCGCCGGTGCCGCCGGGCGTCTGCGTGGCAGCGGCGCGCTGTTCACCCAGCAGCCGCGAGCGTTCCCCTAGCACCAGGCGGCTCAGGTGTTCGCCGAAGGCGGTATCGCCATGGCCGCCGATGTAGCTCTTGCTCAGTTCGCTGTCGATCAGTCGCTGTTCGGCCAGCTTCACCGCACGGGGGATCGAGGTCAGGCCCTGAGCATCCTTGTAGACGCCGACTCCGAGGTCCAGGCGCGCCGGATTGGTGTCGAGGCGATAGGTTTCCATCAGGCTCAGAATGGGGTCGCCCGGTACGCGGGCGACGTCACTGAAGTGGCTCACTTGCGGCCCTCGGCACTGGCGGCGAGCACATCGGTGCGAGCGGCCATGATGAAGTCGTTGCGGTGCAAACCGCGCATTTCGTGGCTCCACCAGGTCACGGTAACCTTGCCCCACTCGGTGAGCAGGGCCGGGTGGTGACCGACTTCCTCAGCGATGGCGCCGACCGCGTTGGTAAAGGCCAGGGCGTGACGAAAGTTCTTGAACAGGTAAACGCGCTCCAGCTCCATGTGGTCGCCGCGCACCTCGATGTTCCAGTCGGGGATCTCGCGGATCAGCTCGGCCAGCTCCTGCTCGGATACTTTCGGCGCATCGGCGCGGCAGGCTTCGCATTGGGCTTGGGCAAGGCTCATGGGATTTCTCCAGGGTAAGAAGTTTGGGTGAATCGGCTGCTGCCTAGTCAGTTAACCATCGAATGTAGGCGCCGCGCCTCGCGGCGAACGGGTAAGTCACTGGTTGCATCAAGTGCCACCGCTCAGGCCGCTTTCGGCGGAAACTTCGGCGCATGCAGGCCCAGGCTCATGGCCTGTTGCACCAGCGCCATGATGTCTTGCTGAGCGAGTTCGAACAGGCGCTTGAGCTGGGGCAGTACGAAGTACAGCGGTTGCAGAATGTCGATGCGATACGGCGTGCGCATCGCTTCCAGCGGGTCGAAGGGTTGATGCTCGGGCTCGTCGGAAAGGGCGTAAAGGGTCTCCTTCGGCGAGGAGAGAATGCCGCCACCATAGATACGTCGACCGGCCGGGGTGTCGAGCAGGCCGAACTCGATGGTCAGCCAGTACAGCCGCGCCAGGTATACACGTTGCTCCTTGCTGGCCTTGAGGCCGAGCTTGCCGTAAGTGTGGGTGAATTCAGCGAACCAGGGGTTGGTCAGCATGGGGCAGTGGCCGAAGATCTCGTGGAATATGTCCGGTTCCTGCAGGTAGTCCAGCTCTGCAGGCGTGCGGATAAAGGTGGCGACGGGAAACTGCTTGCTGGCCAGCAGCTCGAAGAAGGTCTGGAACGGAATCAGCGCAGGCACCCGTGCCACACGCCAGCCAGTCGTGGCTTCGAGCACGCGGTTGATCTCGCCCAGCTGCGGAATGCGCTGCAGCGGCAGGCCGAGTTGTTCGATGCCATCCAGGTACTCCTGGCAGGCACGGTTTTCGATCACCTTCAGTTGGCGGGTGATCAGGGTGTTCCACACCTGATGTTCGGCTTCGGGGTAGTGGATAAAGCCACTTTCGTCCGGTTCGCGGGCCAGGTACTGCGTGCTCTTCATCGCTGCCTCCTGCAGGGGGCTGTTGTTCTTGTGTTGACCAGAGCATGCCTTCGATTACTCAACCGGCGAGGGTCTTGTCGGGCGCTTTGCGAGAAAGAAGACGACGAGGCTGTAAAGTTTGGCTTACGATAATGGTGCTGGGGCCGTGTGATGGCTTGCTGTGCGCTGAAAACTGGCACATATTCTTTACGAAAATTATGCCGTTGCAGCGATTTTCCGCACTGTGACGGCCCATAACAAGACCAATAAGAGCCTGAGCCATGCGTATCAAGGTCCATTGCCAGAACCGTGTCGGCATCCTGCGTGACATTCTCAACCTGCTGGTCGACTACGGCATCAACGTCGCCCGTGGCGAAGTCGGCGGGGAGCAGGGCAACGCCATCTACCTGCACTGCCCGAATCTGATCAATCTGCAATTCCAGTCGCTGCGCCCGAAGTTCGAGGCGATTGCCGGCGTATTCGGTGTCAAACGGGTGGGCTTGATGCCCAGCGAGCGGCGCCATCTGGAGCTCAATGCCCTGCTCGGGGCGCTGGATTTTCCGGTGCTGTCCATCGACATGGGCGGCAGTATCGTCGCCGCCAACCGCAGCGCCGCGCAGCTCCTGGGCGTACGTGTTGACGAGGTACCGGGCATGGCGCTGTCGCGTTACGCCGAGGACTTCGACCTGCCCGAGCTGGTGCGCGCCAACAAGACGCGGATCAACGGCTTGCGGGTGAAGATCAAGGGCGATGTCTTCCTCGCTGATATCGCGCCGCTGCAGAACGAACATGACGACAGCGAGGCGTTGGCCGGCGCGGTACTGACTCTGCACCGCGCCGATCGTGTCGGCGAGCGCATCTACCACGTGCGCAAGCAGGAGCTGCGCGGTTTCGACTCGATCTTCCAGAGTTCCAAGGTGATGGCTGCGGTGGTCAAGGAGGCGCGGCGCATGGCGCCGCTGGACGCGCCGCTGTTGATCGAGGGCGAAACCGGCACCGGCAAGGAGCTGCTGGCACGCGCCTGCCACCTGGCCAGCCCACGTGGCCAGTCGCCGTTCATGGCGCTCAACTGCGCCGGCCTGCCCGAGTCCATGGCCGAGACCGAGCTGTTCGGTTATGGCCCCGGCGCCTTCGAGGGCGCGCGCCCGGAGGGCAAGCTCGGGCTGCTGGAACTGACGGCCGGCGGCACGCTGTTTCTCGATGGCGTCGGCGAGATGAGCCCGCGCCTGCAGGCCAAGCTGCTGCGTTTTTTGCAGGACGGCTGCTTCCGCCGGGTGGGCAGCGATGAAGAGGTGTATCTGGATGTGCGGGTGATCTGCGCCACCCAGGTCGATTTGTCCGAGTTGTGCGCGCGGGGCGAATTTCGCCAGGACCTCTATCACCGCCTCAATGTGCTCAGTCTGCACATCCCGCCGTTGCGCGAATGCCTCGATGGCCTGGCGCCGCTGGTGGAGCATTTCCTCGATTCGGCCAGCCGGCAGATTGGCTGCGCGCTGCCGAAGCTGGCGCCGCAGGCGCTCGAGCGCATGGCGAACTACCACTGGCCGGGCAACGTGCGCCAGCTGGAGAACGTGCTGTTCCAGGCGGTTTCGCTCTGTGATGGCGGCACGGTGAAGGCCGAGCATATCCGTTTGCCGGACTACGGCGCGCCGCAGCCGCTGGGCGAGTTCTCGGTGGAAGGTGGCCTCGACGATATTCTCGGCCGCTTCGAAAAGGCGGTACTGGAGCGGCTGTTTCGCGATCATCCGAGTAGCCGCCAGCTGGGCAAGCGCCTTGGCGTGTCCCATACCACCATCGCCAACAAGCTGCGCCAACATGGGCTGGGCAAGGATTAGCGGCTGTTCATGGTTGGCCGCGCCAGGCCTGGGTTACCCGTTGGCGCAGGGCCTGGCGGTTCTGCAGGCGTTGGATGGCCAGTTCGGCCAATTCGACCCAGTAAGGTGCAACCTCGGCCTGCGCGACTGAAAGCCGCGATGCCAGGTTTTCCCAAACCGGCGGTAGCGGCCCGTGGCTGACGGCGAAGCCACCGTCCTTGTCGCGCGTCAGGTAGCGCACACGCGGTATGCCAGCGAGCAGGATGCGGCCGTAGCACATCAGGCAAGATTCCAGGCTGACGTAGAGCGTCAGCCCTTGGCGGTCGACCTCGGGGTGTTGGTGTTCGAGTTGATCGATGACCTTCATCTCGGCATGGGCCGCGCTGTCGAACGCGTTGGCGAAGACCTGGTTGCGGTCACTGCACAGCAACTCCTGGCGGTCATTGACCAGTATCGCGCCCACCGCGTAGCAGCCGTCCTCCAGGGCCAGTAAGGCTTGCTCACAGCACATCCTGGCCCAGATGTCCTCGGCATTGCTGCTGGCCGGCGCTTGTTGCAGGAGGGCGAGATGCTCGGGGCTCATTGACCTGTCCTCATCCACCACTGGGTAGTGCTCTGAGTATGGCTCGCACGGCTGAGTTCGCCCGTCTACGACCTTGGTGCAATTGGCGGGCAAGCGGGTGGAGGTGAAACTGCGTGCGTACCGATCATCCTGCGTGATTTGGGTGCAAGCGTTTCCGCATTCCTTTTCAGGAATGCCTTGAATGGGCGGGCGACCTGATGGTCGCCCTTTTTTTGCCTGGCGTTCCTGCAGGTGTCGACAACGCTCCGCCTCAGACGCCCTGAGTCAGCCGGTCGATCAGGGCCCGGACGCTGCCCGGCAGCGCATCCAGTTCACGCACCAGCATGCTGCGCTCGCGTACCGCCCAGTCTTCGTCCAACTGCAAGACGGCCAATTGCATGGTACGGCTGTGCCGGCGTGCGGCGGACTCGGGGATGATGCCGATGCCCACGCCGCCCTCGATCATTCGGCAGATCGCCTCGAAGCTCGACACCTGGATACGCAGGGCCAGGTTTTCGCCGAGTTTTTCCACCTGCTCGCGGAGAAAGGTGATCAGGGTGCTGCCCTCGTGCAGGCCGATGTGCTGATAGGCGAGGGTGTTGGCGAAGCTGACCGACTGGCGTTGCGCCAGGGCGTGGCCCAAGGGCACCGCCAGCACCAGGCGGTCGGTGCTGAAATGCAGGACCTGCAGGCCCGGCGCCTGTACCGGGCCGGCGATGATGCCCAGATCTGCCGCGCCATCCAGCACGCCGCGCACGATGTCGCGGCTCAGGCGCTCCTGCAGGTCGACCGTGACCCCGGGGCGTTCGGCGAGAAAACCAGCCAGCACCTCGGGCAGAAACTCGGTCACCGCCGTGGTGTTGGCGAAGATGCGCATGTGTCCGGCGGCGTCGGCGCCGTATTCGGTGAATTCGCTTTTCAGGTAGTCCACCTGGCGCATGATCAGCCGCGCATGCTGCAACAGGCGCTGGCCAGCCGGGGTCAGCTCGACGCCACGGCTGTCGCGATAGAGCAGGCGACTACCGAGCTGGCTTTCCAGAGCCTTGATCCGCGCACTGGCCGCCGCTGGCGAGAGAAAGGCCCGCCGTGCGCCCTGGGTCAGGCTGGGCGACTCGGCGATATGGATGAACAGGCGCAGGTCGGCTAGATCGAAGTGCATGGGTTCCTCTGCTTCTGTGGGAGGGGCCGGGCGGCGATCCGCTTCAGCCGCGACGACCTGGCTTCCCGGCAAACATCGCGGCTAAAGCCCCTCCCACATAGAAATATGGTGTTCAGCATATCCGAACGCTGGATTAAATAAATGCGGATTCTCTGAACGCGCGGCGGGTTGCATGCTCGGTTCCACACAAGAACGAGCGGGAACCATGCACCATGAGTGACTCTGCTTTCTCTGCCTGGATCGGTCGTAGCGAAGAAGTCCACGACCAGATCAGCCGTAATCTGGTCAAGCGCATCGCCGCGACGCTCGGCGACGCCACGCCCGCTCACGGCGAGGCACTGCCGCCGCTGTGGCACTGGGCATTCTTTCAAGATCCCGTGGCTGAAAACGGCCTGGGCGAGGACGGCCATCCGGCGCGCGGCGGCTTTCTGCCGCCAGCTGACGACCGCAACCGCATGTGGGCTGGTGGCCGCATCGAGTTCTTCCAGGCGCTGCGCGTCGGTGGTGAAGCCAGCCGTGTGTCGACCATCAAGCACATCGAGGAAAAGCACGGCCGCACCGGTGCGCTGCTGTTCGTCACCGTACAGCACGACTACCTGCAGGACGGCCAGCTGGCCATCCGTGAAGAGCAGGACATCGTCTACCGCGAGCCGACGCCGCCCAAGGCCAGCAGTGGCGAGCCGCTGGTCGCCGGCGACTGGCGCGAGGCGGTGACGCCGAGCAGCACGCTGCTGTTTCGCTACAGCGCGGTGACCTTCAACGGCCACCGCATCCATTACGACTGGCCCTACGTCACCGAAACCGAAGGTTACGGCGGCCTGGTGGTGCACGGCCCGCTGATCGCCACGCTTAGCCTGCGCGCCTTCTGCCGCGCCAACCCGCAGGCGCGTCTGCGCCGCATCGCCTATCGCGGCCTGCGCCCGCTGATCGCGCCGCAGCCTTTCGAGGTTGGCGGGCGCATCAGTGGCGACGGTCAGGCCGAACTCTGGGCCGGCAACGAAACCGGCCTGGCGCAGCGCGCCGACGTGCAATTCGACTGATTGTTCGTAGCCCGGATGCAAACCGGGAAATCGCCCCGGATTGCATCCGGGCTACGGCTCACTGAGGAACTGTGATGAACGACTACAACAACGAAGAACTCAACGCCATCCGTGAAGGCGTACGCGCGCTCTGTGCGGAATTTCCCGCCGAGTACTGGCGCAAGATCGACGAGGAAAAGGGCTTTCCCGAAGCCTTCGTCACGGCCATGACCGAAGCCGGCTGGCTGTCGGCGATGATTCCCGAGGCGTACGGCGGCTCCGGTCTGGGCCTGGCCGAAGCCTCGGTGATCCTCGAGGAGGTCAACCGCTGCGGCGGCAACTCCGGCACCATCCACGGGCAGATGTACAACATGTTCACCCTGCTGCGTAACGGCAGCGATGAGCAGAAAAGCTATTACCTGCCCAAGCTGGCCAGCGGCGAGCTGCGCCTGCAGTCGATGGGCGTGACCGAGCCGACCACCGGCACCGACACCACCAAGATCAAGACCACCGCCGTGCGTCAGGGCGACAAGTACGTGATCAACGGGCAGAAGGTGTGGATCTCGCGCATTCAGCATTCCGATCTGATGATCCTGCTGGCGCGCACCACGCCGCTGGCCGAGGTGCAGCGCAAGTCCGAAGGCATGTCGATCTTTCTCGTCGACCTGCGTGAGGCCATCGGCAACGGCCTGACCGTGCAGCCGATTGCCAACATGGTCAACCACGAGACCAACGAGCTGTTCTTCGACAACCTGGAAATCCCCGCCAGCAGCCTGATCGGCGAGGAGGGCAAGGGCTTTCGCTACATCCTCGATGGCCTCAACGCCGAGCGCACGCTGATCGCCGCCGAGTGCATCGGTGATGGCCGCTGGTTCATCGAAAAGGCCAGCCAGTATGCCCGCGACCGCGTGGTGTTCGGCCGGCCCATCGGCCAGAACCAGGGCGTGCAGTTCCCCATCGCCAAGGCGCATATCGAAGTGGAAGCCGCCGACCTGATGCGCTGGCGCGCCTGCGAGCAATACGACCGCGGCGAGAACGCCGGGGCCAGCGCCAACATGGCCAAGTACCTGGCGGCGGAGGCGTCCTGGGCGGCGGCCAACGCCTGCCTGCAGACCCACGGCGGCTTCGGTTTCGCCAACGAATACGACGTCGAGCGCAAGTTCCGCGAGACCCGCCTGTATCAGGTGGCGCCGATCTCCACCAACCTGATCATGTCCTACGTGGCCGAGCATCTGCTCGAGCTGCCGCGCAGCTTCTGAGGTATCGGCGATGACCAACCATACGCAACAACTCGCCGCTTTCCTCGCCGAGCTGAGTGATGAGCAGATTCCCGAGCACGTGCTGGAGCGCACCGAGGACCTGCTGCTCGACTGGCTCGGCTCGGCCCTGGCCAGTGAGGGCGCGCGACCTATTCCGCTGTTCGAAGCCTATGCACAGAAGATGGGACCGGCCGATGGCCCGGCGCGCATCCTGGTCAACGGCCGCGGTACTTCGGCGTACTTCGCCGCGCTGGTCAACGGCGCATCGTCCCATCTGGTCGAGCAGGACGATCTGCACAACAGCTCGGTGCTGCACCCGGCCACCGTGGTTTTCCCGGCGGCCCTGGCGGCGGCGCAGGACCTCGGCAAATCCGGGCGTGAGTTGTTGCTGGCCTCGGTCGCTGGCTATGAAGCGGGCATTCGCATCGGTGAGTTTCTCGGTCGTTCGCACTACCGCATCTTCCACACCACGGCCACCGTCGGCACCCTGGCGGCGGCCGTCAGCGTGGGCAAGCTGCTGGATTTCGACCAGCAGCAGTTCGTCCATCTGCTGGGTAACGCTGGCACCCAGGCGGCCGGTTTGTGGGAGTTTCTGCGCGATGCTGCCGACTCCAAGCAACTGCACACCGCCAAGGCCGCTGCCGATGGTTTGCTCGCCGCCTATTTCACCGAGCAGGGCCTGACCGGTGCGCAGAACATCCTCGAAGGTGAGCAGGGTATGGCCGCAGGGATGTCCCGCGATGCCGACCCGAGCAAGCTGTCCGATCGCCTCGGGCGGCGCTGGGCATTGGTGGAGACCTCGTTCAAGTTTCACGCCTCCTGCCGGCATACCCATCCCGCTGCCGATGCCCTGCTGGCGTTGATGCAGCGCGAACGCCTGCGTCACGAGGACATCCAGCGGGTGACAGCGCGCGTGCATCAGGGCGCCATCGATGTGCTCGGGCGCGTGAAGGTGCCGCAGACCGTGCACCAGGCCAAGTTCTCCATGGGCACCGTGCTGGGCTTGATCGCTGTACACGGCAAGGCGCAGCTCACCGAGTTCGCCGAGCTGGCGCTGCAGGACCCGGACGTGGCGGCGTTTCGCGACAAGGTGCAGATGCGCCTGGACCCGGAGGTGGATATCGCCTACCCGCAGCGTTGGCTGGGCCGCGTCGAAGTGCTCACCAGCGATGGCCGCACGCTGTTCAGTGCCATCGATGAGCCCAAGGGCGACCCCGGCAACACCCTCAATCGCATGGAGCTGGAAGACAAGTTCCGCCGCCTGCTGGCTTTCGCTGGCAAACGCAGTCAGGACGAAGCCGGCGTGCTGATCGAGCGGGTCTGGCGCCTGCGCGAGACCGACGATCTGCACCAATTGTTCTGATGAGAACAGCCAATCTGTGGGAGCGGATTCATCCGCGAATGCAATGCGTTAGGCGCTGCCGTTGTGTGGAATTGCGGATAAAGCGGTACGCCGCCCGCCGCGCCTACAAGAATTCTGTGGCGCCTGAGTAAATGAGGCTTTCGATATGACTCAAAGCAATCCCCGGCCACTGGACGGCATTACCGTGGTCAGCCTGGAACACGCCATCGCTGCGCCGTTTTGCACCCGCCAACTCGCGGATCTCGGTGCGCGGGTGATCAAGGTGGAGCGTCCCGGCAGCGGCGACTTCGCCCGTGGTTACGACGAGCGCGTCAGCGGTCTGGCCTCGCACTTCGTTTGGACCAACCGCTCCAAGGAGAGCCTGACCCTCGACCTCAAACAGAACGATGCCACCCAGGTGCTCGACAGCCTGCTGGCCAGCGCCGATGTGCTGGTGCAGAACCTGGCGCCTGGCGCCGCCGCACGTATGGGGCTGTCGTTCGAGGCGCTGCATGAGCGCTTCCCCAAGCTGATCGTCTGTGACATCTCTGGTTATGGCGAAGGCGGCCCGTACGAGCAGAAGAAGGCCTATGACCTGCTGATCCAGAGCGAGGGCGGCTTTCTCTCCGTCACCGGTGGGCCGGGCGAGGAGGAGATGGCCAAGGCCGGTTGCTCCATCGCCGATATCGCTGCCGGCATGTACGCCTACACCGGCGTGCTCTCGGCGCTGATGCTGCGCGGCAAGACCGGTATCGGCAGCCGCGTCGACGTGTCGATGCTGGAAAGCCTGGTGGAGTGGATGGGCTACCCGCTGTACTACGCCTACGACGGCGCCACGCCGCCACCGCGTGCCGGCGCGGCACACTCGACGATTTATCCCTACGGCCCGTTCCCCGCGGGTGATGGCGGCACGGTGATGCTCGGGCTGCAGAACGAGCGCGAATGGGCGGCCTTTTGCGCCAAGGTACTGGAGCAGCCGTCGCTGGCCACTGACGAACGTTTCAGTGCCAACGCCAAGCGCTCGGCCAACCGCGCCGAGCTGCGCGAGATCATCCTCGCTGCCTTTGCGCAGATGAGCGCCGCGCAGGTGATCGAACGCCTGGAGCAGGCGCAGATCGCCAATGCCCAGGTCAACGACATGGCCGGCGTCTGGGGCCATCCGCAACTGCAGGCGCGGCGGCGCTGGCGTCAGGTTGACAGCCCCAGCGGCAGCCTGCCGGCGCTGTTGCCACCAGGGCGCAATAGCGCCTTCGAACCGCGGATGGATGCCATTCCCGCACTGGGCCAGCACACCGACGCGCTGCTCGTCGAGCTGGGCTATGCCGCCAGCGATATCCAGCGTCTGCGCGAGCATGGGGCGATCTGATTTCGCCTGTGTAGGGTGCGCCGCGCGCACCGATAAATCCAAAAGCTGGTGCGCACAGCGCACCCTACGGGAAATGTATGAAGCCACAGATCATCCGCAGCGCCCTGTTCGTGCCAGCCAGCCGGCCGGAGCGTATTCCCAAGGCCCTGGCGGTCGGCGCCGATGCGGTCATCGTCGACCTGGAAGACGCGGTGCAGGAGAGCCTCAAGGTCGAGGCGCGGGCCAATCTCGATGCCTTTCTCAGCGCCAACCCCGAGGCGCGCTTGCTGGTGCGCATCAATGCGCCCGAGCATGCCGGGCATGCCGCCGATATCGCGCTCTGCGCACGGCATGCCGGGGTGATCGGCGTGCTGCTGCCCAAGGTGGAGTCCGCCGGCCATGTGGCGCGCGTTGCCACGTGCGGCAAGCCGGTCTGGCCGATCATCGAAAGCGCGGCGGGGCTGTTGGCGCTGGCGGAAATCGCTGCCGCCAAGGGTGTCGAACGGCTGTCGTTCGGTGCCCTCGATCTCGGTCTGGACCTGGGTTTGAGCAGCGGCTCGGCCGCCGCCGAACGCATCCTCGATCAGGCGCGTTATGCCCTGCTCCTGCAATCGCGTGTAGCCGGCCTGGCCGCGCCGCTGGACAGCGTGTTCCCGGCCATCGAAGACCGTGAAGGCCTTGCCCGCACGGCGCGTGATGCCCGTGACATGGGCTTCGACGGGCTGCTGTGCATCCACCCGAGCCAGGTTGAAATCGTTCACCGCGCGTTGTGCCCGGCAGACGAGGAACTGGCCTGGGCGCGCCGGGTGATGACCGCCGCCAGCGGTGGCGCTGGGGTGTTCGTGGTCGACGGCCAGATGGTCGATGCTCCCGTTTTGGGCCGTGCCCGCCGTCTGCTGCAACGCGCCGGAGAAAGCCTGCCCTGAAAACCGGTCGGCGGCGCTGAGCCGCCAGCCATCTCGTCCCACGTACCGACCTACAAAAACAATGAGGTAACGTCATGTTCAAACTCACCGCCAAGGCACTTGCCTGTGCCGCCATTCTCTCCTGTGCCGGTCTGGTCCAGGCTGCGGATGACCCCATCATCATCAAGTTCGCTCACGTGGTGGCGGACAACACGCCCAAGGGACAGGGTGCGCTGCTGTTCAAGCAACTGGCCGAAGAACGCTTGCCAGGGCGGGTGAAGGTGGATGTCTACCCCAACTCCTCGCTGTTCGGTGACGGCAAGGAAATGGAGGCGCTGCTGCTCGGCGAAGTGCAGATGCTGGCGCCGTCGCTGGCCAAGTTCGAGCAGTACGCCAAGCCGGTGCAGCTGTTCGACCTGCCGTTCCTGTTCGACGACATGGCCGCCGTCGACCGCTTCCAGGCCAGCCCCGAGGGCCGCGCGCTGCTGACCTCCATGGAAGACAAGAACATCACCGGTCTGGCCTACTGGCACAACGGTCTGAAGGTGATGTCGGCGAACAAGCCGTTGCGTGACCCGGCCGACGCCCGTGGTCTGAAATTCCGAGTGCAGGCCTCGGCGGTGCTGGAAGAGCAGTTCAAGGCGGTACGCGCCAACCCGCGCAAGATGAGCTTCGCCGAGGTCTATCAGGGCCTGCAGACCGGCGTGGTCAACGGCACCGAGAACACCTGGTCGAACTACTACAGCCAGAAGGTGCATGAGGTGCAGAAGTACATGACCGAGTCCGATCATGGCCTGATCGATTACATGGTGATCACCAACACCAAGTTCTGGAAGGGGCTGCCGGACGACGTGCGCAGCGAGTTGGAAACGATCATGGCCGAGGTGTCGCTGGAGGTGAACAAGCAGGCCGACGACCTCAACCGTACCGCCAAGCAGGACATCGCCAAGGCCGGCAGCACCGAGATCATCGAGCTGACTCCGGAGCAGCGTGCCGAGTGGCGTGAGGCGATGCGCCCGGTGTGGAAGAAATTCGAAAGCGAGATCGGTGCCGAGCTGATCGAGGCGGCGGAGAAAGCCAACCAGGGTTGAGCGTCGACCCTGAAATGAAAACGCCCGGTGCATGCACCGGGCGTTTTTTGTCGCGGCCGAGCATCACAGCCCGGCTTCCTGCATCCACTTCGGTTTGGGATAACGTCGATCCGACTTGCCGGCCTTGAGGATGGCACCCGGCACGTCGTGGCCGATCAGCTCGGGCAGGGTGGCGGCCGCTGCGAGCAGGGCGTCGAGGTTTACCCCGGTGTCCAGGCCCATGCGCTGGAACATGTGCACCAGATCCTCGGTGCAGATATTGCCGCTGGCGCCCGGTGCGTAAGGGCAGCCGCCGAGACCGCCGAGCGAGGCGTCGAAACGGTCGATACCGGCTTTCAACGCCGCCAAGGCGTTGGCCAGGCCCATGCCCCGGGTGTTGTGGAAGTGTGCGGTGAACACGGCCTCCGGCCAGCGCGCCACGGCGGTGGCGCAGATGCGCTCGACCTGGGCCGGGTCGGCCATGCCGGTGGTGTCGCACAGGGTGATGCCCTGTACGCCGATGTCCAGCAGGCGTTGAGTCAGTTGGTAGACGCGGGCTTCGCTGACTTCACCTTCGAATGGGCAGCCAAAGGTGGTGGAGAGCGAGGCATTGATGAACACGCCGCTGCCCCGGGTGACTTCGATGATCTCGACGAACTGCAGCAGCGACTGCTCCGGCGTCATGCGCAGGTTGGCCAGGCCATGGCTGTCGCTGGCCGACATGACCAGGTTGATCTCGTCCACCGCGCACGACAGCGCCCGCTCGCAGCCCTTCACGTTGGGCACCAGCACGGTGTATTCGACGCCTGCCACGCGTTGGATGCCGCGCATCACTTCTTCGGCGTCACGCAGGTTGGGAATGGCCTTGGGCGAGGTGAAAGAGGTGACCTCGACTTTCGCCAGGCCGGTGTGGGAGAGACGGTCGATCAGGAGGATCTTGTCTTCGGTCGGGACGAAGGAGGCTTCGATCTGGAAACCGTCGCGGGTGGCGACGTCCTGGATATAAAGGCGTTTGCTCATGGTGTGATCCCGGTTGCTCGAGGCGTAGGGTGCGCTGTGCGCACCGGCTTGTACGGTGTGGATGTCGTGGTGCGCATGGCGCACCCTACGAAGCTGTCGTGGGTGGTGGTCCCCCTAGGGGGACTCAATTGCCCCTGTAGCCCGGATGCAAACCGGGAAAATGCACCGGCAATCCCCGGATTTCATCCAGGCTACGGACCATCCATCCCGCGTGGCTCAGATGATCCCGCGCTCGCGCAGGCCAGCGACCTGCTCGTCACTCAGGCCGAGGCCGGCGAGTACGTCATCGGTGTGCTCGCCCAGCTGCGGGCCGCCCGTGCCGATGCGTCCCGGGGTGCGGCTGAGCTTGGGCAGTACGCCCGGCACTTTCAGCTGCCCGGCGCTGGTCTGCACCTGCTCGATCATCTGCCGCGCCAGGTAGTGCGGGTCCTGCACGATGTCGGCGGCGGTGTAGGGGTAGCCGGCCGGGACGCGTGCGCCCTTGAGCGCTTCGATCACTTCGTCACGGCCACGCTGGGCGGTCCATTCGGCGATGGCGTTGTCGATCAGTTCGGCATGCTGGCTACGGCCATCGTTCTGTGCCAGGCGTGGGTCGTTGCCCAGGTCATCACGGCCGATCAGGCTCATCAGGCGCTTGTAGATGCTGTCGCCGTTGCCAGCGATCAGCACGTAGCTGCCGTCGTTGCACGGGTAAGAGTTGGACGGGGTGATGCCGGGCAGGGCGCTGCCGGCCGGTTCGCGGATGTAGCCGAAGGCGTCGTACTCGGGAATCAGGCTTTCCATCATGGCGAATACAGACTCGTACAGCGCCACGTCGATCTCCTGGCCCTGGCCGCTGCGCGCACGCTCTTGCAGGGCCAGCAGCACGCCGATCACGCCGTACAGCGAGGACAGCGAATCACCGATGCTGATCCCGACGCGCACGGGCGCCTGGCCGGGATAGCCGGACAGGTGGCGCAGGCCGCCCATGGCTTCGCCGATCACGCCGAAGCCCGGCAGGTCACGGTAGGGGCCAGTCTGCCCGTAGCCGGAGATGCGCAGCATGATCAGTTTCGGGTTGATGGCTTTCAGCGCGTCGTAGCCCAGGCCCCAGCCTTCCAGCGTGCCGGGGCGGAAGTTCTCCACCAGCACATCGGCTTCACTGACCAGTTGGCGGACGATGTCCTGCGCTTCGGTTTCCTTCAGGTTCAGCGTCAGCGAGCGCTTGTTGCGCGACTGCACATGCCACCAGAGCGAGGTGCCGTCCTTGATCTTGCGCCATTTGCGCAGCGGGTCGCCGATGCCTGGCGGCTCGATCTTGATCACGTCGGCGCCGAATTCGCCGAGCAGTTTGCTGGCGAAGGGACCGGCGATCAGCTGGCCCATCTCGATGACCTTGAGCCCCTGCAGGGCCATGTTGCCGGTATTGCTTTGAGTCATGACTGCACCCGATTTGCCTGTGCGTTTCTTGTGATGCGCAGAATGGCGCAGTGATGCGGTGCGGACAATTGCTTAATGGTCAAGCTAGGCTTCGCGTACGACGAAGTGTCATGCTGTAAACCGGCTTTGCTGTGTTGATATGGCATCGCTGCTTCGCCAGGCACGAAACGGAGAATCTTCATGCGGCGTATCGATTTCGTCACCCTCAAGCTGTTCGTGGCCATCGCCGACGAGCGCAGCCTGACCCGCGCCGCCGAGCGCGAGCATCTGGCCCTGGCGGCAGTCAGTAAGCGTGTCAGCGATCTGGAGAGCCAGCTTGGCATTGCGCTGCTCTATCGGCAGCCCAAGGGCGTCGAGCTGACCCCGGCCGGTCATGCGCTGCTGCACCACGCGCGCAACATGATGGACAACCTCGAGCAACTCAACGCCGACCTCAGCGAGTTCAGCGAGGGGGTCAAGGGCCATGTGCGCATCCATGCCAATACCTCGGCGGTGATCGAGTTCCTGCCCGAGGACCTGGCCAGCTTCAGTCGCCGCCATCCGCAGGTGAAGATCGATCTGGAAGAGCGCGTCAGCAGCGAGACCATTCGTGCGGTGCGCGAAGGGCTGACCGATATCGGTATCTTCGCCGGGCATGTGCCGGCCGATGATCTGCAGGTGTTCACCTACCGCCACGACCAGTTGGTGCTGGTCACGCCGCGCGACCATCCGCTGGCCGAGCGTGACGGCATTCACCTGCGCGAAGCGGTGGGCTACGACTTCATCGGTCTGCAGCAGGACGCCTCGCTGCACAGCCTGTTGCAGCACTCCGCGCACAATCAGGGCATGGCGCTGCGTCTGCGCATCCAGGTGCGCAGTTTCGAAGCGATCTGTCGGATGATCCACACCGGTATGGGCGTCGGTGTATTGCCAGACCTTGCCGTACGTACCTACTTGCCGGCGCTCGATGTACGGGTGATCCCGCTGCATGATCCCTGGGCCAGGCGCGAACTGAAGGTGGCCGTGCGCAATCTGGACAGCCTTTCGCTGACCGCGAAGCAGATGCTCGACCACTTGCGGGGCAGCCAGCTGACAGAGGGTGAGAAAGCTCTGCCTTCGTGAATGCCGAAGGCTCGGTTGTTCAAATGTGAATTTCAGCCAGAGGGAAGGGCGGGGTAGAGTCCGGCCAATCGAAGGGGTTCACCCTCGACGCTCAGACAAAAACAACAGGAGCTCTCCATGAAGTTCTCATTCGTTCGTCGCGGCCTGGCCGGCGTACTTGCCGGTTGCGCACTGCTTGGCGCGATTTCGGCACAGGCTGCCGATCCTATCTTGATCAAGTTCTCCCATATCACTGCCGACAGCACGCCGAAGGGGCAGGGCGCGCTGATGTTCAAGAAACTGGTGGACGAGCGCCTGGCCGGCAAGGTCAAGGTCGAGGTCTACGCCAACTCCTCGCTGTATGGCGATGGCAAGGAAATGGAAGCGCTGCTGCTCGGTGAAGTGCAGATGCTGGCGCCGGCACCCTCCAAACTCGAGCAGTACACCAAGCAACTGCAACTGTTCGACCTGATGTTCCTCTTCGATGACGTGGCGGCCGCACAGCGTTTCCAGGCGTCGGACAAGGGCAAGGCACTGCTCAAGTCGATGGAAGACAAGGGCATCACCGGTCTGGCCTACTGGCTCAACGGCATGCGCCAACTGACCGCCAACAAACCGCTGGTCGAACCCAGTGACGCCCGTGGGCAGAAGTTCCGCGTGCAGCCGTCCGACCTGCAGGCCGCACAATACAGCGCACTGCGTGCGGTACCCCGGAAGATGGCTTTCGCCGAGATCTACCAGGGCCTGCAGACCGGTGTGGTCAACGCTCAGGACAACCCCTGGTCGAACATCTACTCGCAGAAGTACTTCGAGGTGCAGAAGTACATGACCGAGTCCAACCATGCCATCGGCAACTACGTGCTGATCACCAACACCAAGTTCTGGAACGGTCTGCCGGCGGATATCCGCAGCGAGCTGGAGGCGATCGTCGACGAGGTCACTGTCGAGGTGAACAAGCAGGCCGAGGCGCTCAATGCCAAAGCGCGTCAGGGCATTCTCGATACCGGCAAGAGCGAGATCATCACCCTGACTCCCGAGCAGCGTGCTGCCTGGCGTGACGCCGTGCGCCCGGCGTGGAAGAAGTTCGAAGCCGATATCGGTGCGGACGTGATCGAAGCCGCTCAGGCCGCCAACCAATAAGTTCCCCCAGAACCACCCCGGGCCCACGCACCCGGGGTGGTTCGCCATTCAGCACCGCCTAAGCCGGTGTTTGCCAATGACGAATATCGCGCCGGTTCTGGCTCGGTTAGATTCGTCCGACTCCTGACAATCACAACAACCCACGGAGATGCCGATGGATGCCTTGCGGCGC